>CAZGKP010000103.1:0-12850 GCA_964526215.1 uncultured Candidatus Sumerlaeota bacterium | reverse complement strand
CAAGATTTCATACTTTTCTGCTTTCCGCTTATAAACAAATTCAGTTAGATCTCTATATCTCAAATGGCAAGAATGTGGAATACGTTCCCTTAACTTTGACAGGTCGCCCTCAATTTTTGGCTGAGTAACTCGATTTGGATCATATTCCATCCTAATTCTTCCAATTCCGCTATCCGTATGTTCAATCTCTACATATGTTTGTCCTTCACTTGCTTCTCTGTGAGGATAAGCTTGTGGACCCGCTCCCTCTCTGGCAAGACACTCTATCTTTCCTGAAAAGAGCCACTCCCATGCATCAACAATAGAGCTCTTGCCGCTGCCATTCCGGCCGTAAATCATCATTGATTGAGGAGAATGTCCCTTTTGGAAGTCAAGTTGTAAAGGAGGTCTGTTTATACCACGAAATCCCGAAATAGTGATCTTCTGTATTTCTCCCATGTTAATCCTCGTTTATGTCTTTTTCTAACTGTTTTGATACCCAATCCATGAATTTATCTACATTAAAGCCATCTTCAGAAATATAGGCTCTTATTTCAGCAATCACCTCTTTTTTATATTTTCCTGAATTAATAGCTTCTTCAAACCATTTGATAGGATCTTTCATCCAATCACCCCTAATATATTAAAGCTGCTATTTCACTTAACGTTCCCAGCATATACGATGTTGCGACCGGGGATGAGGTACACCCCATGAGCTGGACAGTTCTGAGGGCATTTTCAGGTGGATTTTGGGCTTGTTCCTAAATCAATTTCAACAGAAAGGAACGATCAGGAAATGTCCCGTTGTTCCGTTCTCTCCTGTTGGCTTGATTAGTAATTGTTTCATATCGCTATGCCCTCATTTGGGTCAATCATAAACTCGTTTTTTTCGCTCTTTGAAAAATATATTACCACAAAGACACCAAGGCACTAAGTATTCACAAAGATTACGCCTGTCTTCAAAGGACGGAATAAAAAGAGTAGTTATATAACCCTTTAGTTCATCTTAGTGGTAAAAAAAATGCCTTAAGATGAATCTGCCTCAGAACAATCGGTGAAAATCGGCGTCCATCGGTGGCTATTAAAAAAAGGGGGAAATCAGCCACCGATTTACGCCGATACACGCAGATGAAAAGCAAGACGTTCGGCGTTTAGTGCTTGCGCGCTATCATAAGTTCATCGAGGAGTGAGGCGAGGCGCTCTGTGAGTGCAAGGCGCTCATAGGCACTAATCCCATCGCGCTTCCCGATTGTGGTTCGTCCCGATTTCCAATCCTTATATAACTTTTTTAGGTGTGCCTCGATGCCCGCTACGTCAGAGGGATGCACTATGTGAGGCTCATCGAAACTGCGAAGGAGTTTGCGGCAGGCACCCTCTGGAACCATCGCCAGAATCGGACGCCTCGCCCACAGATACTCAAAAACTTTCTGCGTCAGCATCACCTCCGCATTCACCTCCGGCGCGATAAAGAGAAGTAATACCGCCGCATCTAATTGATGCTGGAGGCTCTCTTTGTAAGGGCGAAAACCTTCCACGCGCGTGATATCTGCAAGACCCAATTCCTTTATCCGCCGAAGAACTGCCCCCTCGAGTGTGCAATAGAAAAGAATCTCAAAATCCGCTCTCCAATCCGGGTGTTCACTCAAGAGTCGCTTTACGGCTTCAAGAAACACCAGCGGCGTGCGTTTTCCGAATAGCGTGCCGGTGTAAACGAGTGTGAACTTTGATGGCGGATGTGGCGTAAGTCCGGTGAAATCTGTCTCATCATAGCCATTTGTGAGCGTGTGGATTTTCGCCTTCTGATTCGGAACGAGGCTCTTGAAATAATCCGTAATCGGGTCAGAGACGCCGAGCAAGAGGTCGCAATTTTTCGCAACGGATTTTTCCAGTATGTGATTTGCGATGCGGTGCACGGGCGTGGGAGATTTGAAAAGGAGCGGATTTTGCGTCCAGGCGTCGCGGAAATCTGCTACCCATAAAATACCCGTGAGCCGCTTTAATAAAACCCCCACAATGTGCGCCGAATTGGGAAATGAGGTGGTGAGAATAGCATCCGGTTTAATTTTACGAATTACGCCGATGCCCTTCGCCGCAGCGAACGGAATCCAGCCACAGCGGTCATCGGGAATAAAAATCCAGCGCCTTAACATATTAAGGAAGGATTTTGATTTTACGGATGCAACCGATGTGTTTTTAACCACGGGTTGTTTTTGAGGGTGGATTTTTTGAGCGAGGCGATATGGGTCGAGCGAGCAGCAGCGGAATATCGGCACTCCCTTTTCTTTGAGCCACGAAAGTGGCGTCTGGTCGCGTTGGGGTGTTCGGACATCTTTCACGGTAAGCACCGCGCACCGCCAGCCGAACTGGGGCAGGTATTGAATCCATTTAAGTATGCGCCTCACACCCGCCAGCGCAGGGGGAAAATCATAAGAGATAATGAGTAGTTTTTTCATCAAGATATGGAGGTCGGATAAGCATCGGGTAAAGTCAACGATAAAAAGTGGTTCCAGTGCTGGAGGCGTCGAAAAGACTTTGACTTCGGTTGAGTGATGTCTTATCTCTCAATGACTGTTCCGTGTTAGTAATGTGAAGTATCCTTTGACCACAGGACGTTAGGATGAAAAAGCGAATATTCGATCTTTTTCTATTAATGATGATTTCGTTTCCGCTTGCCCTGGAGGGGCGAACACTCCCGGCGCCTACATCCCCTGTAAGGCGAAGCGAACCTTTTATAGATGGGGTGAATTTCTGTTCCTGGTGGCACGATGATTACTTGAGCGAATACTCGACTCGTTCGGTGCAGAAAGTGGCGGCAACAGGCAATGAATTTGTTGCCATCCTGGTCACGTGGTATCAGGCTGACGAGAGAGCCACGACAATTACTCTGGATGCAAACAAGACTCCCTCGGATGCCGCCGTAATCAAGGCAATCAACGATGCAAAGGGTTGTGGGCTAAAGGTGGCTCTTAAACCGCACGTTGACCTATACAATGGCGAATGGCGCGGCTATATCGGAAGGGATTTCTCCGACACCCAATTCGCTGCATTCTTTGCCACCTGGTTCAGTTCGTATAAAAAATTTGTCAACCATTATGTCAGCATTGCAGCCACACATAACGTGGATATGCTATTCGCAGGCACCGAATATGTGGAGATTCTTAAAAAGGAGAACGGAAAGACTATCCCTGCGTGGGTTGACTACTTTAATGAGATTCGTCAAACCTTCAAAGGAAATCTCACCTATTGTGCGGACAGGGCGCATTGGCACGATGTGGCTGCGGTTGGCGAGAAGTCTTATTTTGTCCCCTTCTGGCAGGCTCTGGACTATATCGGCATAGATGCCTATTATTCATTGGGAGAGGCACAGAACCTCACCGTTCAGCAACTGGTGGATGGCTGGAGCGGACCGACTCAGATTCTCCAGGCTATGCACACCACATATAAAAGACCCATACTCTTTACTGAAATCGGCTATCGCAGTATCGAGAGGTGCCACCATAACCCCTGGGATTACGCCGTGGAAAGACCGGTGAGCCAGGAATGCCAGAGAAATTGCTATGAAGCCTTTTATGAAGCGTTTTCTGACAAATCGTGGTTGGCAGGCATATTCTGGTGGAACTGGACACCCTTTCTCAAAAGCGACATAACAAATCCCCAAAGCCCCGCCTGGGTCAGGGCGAAATTGCCCGGATATGAGAAAGACTATACCCCCGAGGGAAAACTCGCCGAAGAAATACTCAAGAGTCATAATTCCCTGAAGGCATCAACATTTTCTCTATATTAAAGATTGTTCCTGGAAAGGGCACATCCTGGCAGATATACGAAAATACCATAGTGATCTAACGTTGAACATTGAACATCCAATGTCCAACCTTCACAGTTCAGCGTTCAGAGTTTCCACCACAGGCGGATTCGATGTTCAACGTTAAGCGCTTGGTGTTCAGCCCCAGTATCTAAAGGTGAAATTAAGAAAAGCATAATTGGGATGCTGCCTTCTTGGCGCAGAAAAAAAGCTTGCACGCTTATTTTCAAGCCCTTATCCTCTCTCAAAAATATTACAGATTGAGCAATTCCTTAAGGAGGTCTATCAATGATATGGAATCCCGAAGCGGAGACGATGCCAATCGAGCAACGTAAAGAACTCCAGCTTGCGCGGCTGAAAAATGTGGTCAAGTATGCTTATGATGAAATGCCGGCATATCGCGAAAAAATGGATAAAGTAGGAGTGAAGCCCTCCGACATCCAGTCGCTTAAAGATTTACCGAAACTGCCCTTCCTTATGAAGAGCGATATGAGGGACAATTACCCTTACGGCTTATTCACCGTCCCGCTTAAAGAAGTTGTGCGCGTCCACTGTTCCACCGGCACCACCGGTAAACCGACAGCCGTTGGCTACACAAAAGAAGATATTGATGTGTGGGCAGAGGTGATGGCGCGCGCACTTGCCTGTGGCGGCGCAACCCCGGATTCTGTCATACAAAACGCTTATGGCTATGGTATGTTCACCGGGGGTCTCGGAATACATTACGGTGGGGAAAAGATGGGCTGCACCATACTGCCGGCATCCAGCGGGCAGACCAAACGCCAGCTTATCTATCTCCAGGATTTTGGCACAACCGTGGTTACGTGCACACCATCTTACGCTTTGTATCTGGTAGAAGTCGCAGAAGAGGTGGGGGTTGATTTCAAATCCCTGCCCTTAAAGTATGGCATTCTTGGCGCTGAACCCTGGTCTGAGGCTATGCGCACCAAAATCGAGGAAAAGCTCAACATCACTGCAACTGATATCTATGGGCTCTCCGAAATCATAGGACCGGGCGTCGCAAATGAGTGCCTTGAACAAAATGGACTCCATATATTCGATGACCATTTCCTGCCGGAGATAATAGACCCTGAAACCGGAGAACCACTCCCGCCCGGCGAAGAGGGCGAACTCATTATCACCACGCTTACAAAGACCGCATTTCCCGCTATCCGCTACCGCACCCGTGATATAACAAGTCTCTTCGAGGAAGGCACCTGTCCCTGCGGACGCACACATATCAGGATGAAGCGCATCTCCGGGCGCACCGACGATATGCTCATCATTCGTGGCGTGAACGTATTCCCCAGCCAGATTGAGAGCGTGCTTTTGGAAACCGAGGGGGTCGAACCGCATTATATGATTTACGTCCGCAGAAAGGGCGCGCTTGATGACCTCGAAATCCACGTCGAGGTGGGTGAAGTTATATTCTCCGATGAGGTGAAGAGGCTCGAAAACCTCGAGAAGAAAATTGCAGATGAAATACAGTCAACGCTCGGTCTGCGCGCACGGATAAAACTCGTTGAACCAAAGAGTATCGAGCGCAGTATGGGCAAAACCAAACACGTGATTGATGAACGCAAACTATAAAGAGGAGGGGATTTGAAATGAAGGTTCAGCAGTTATCAATCTTTCTGGAGAACAAATCGGGGCGCCTTGCGGAAATTGCCAATATTCTGTCAAACGCCGTGATAAATATCCGCGCCGCCACTCTTGCCGATACAAGCGACTTCGGCGTCGTTCGCCTCATCGTGGACGACGTTGACAAGGCGGTCAACGCCTTAAAGGAAGAAGGCATCACGGCTGTAAAAACCGATGTGATTGTGGTGGAGACATCAGACCGCCCCGGCGGTCTGGCAAAGGTGCTCAATGTCATAAGTGAAAAAGACCTCAATGTGGAATATCTGTATTCTCTGGGCACGCGCGGAGAGAAGGCATACATAATCTTGCGCTTCGACGCGCCGGATAAAGCAATTGAGGTATTCACACAGGCGGGTGTGAAGATCGTTGCACGCGAAGACCTGCGTGTGCAAAACCTTGCCTGAAAAATACACCGTTAGTCCGTTTGTCTTGGCTACTCTGGCATAAGATAAACCAACCCAAATCCAGCGATAAGCAGCAAATGTTATGGTTGTTGTGTCAGTATCGGTGAAAGAAAATGTTAACCACCAAGACTCAAAGACACGAAGAATTCACCAAGATTTTTTTACTTTGTGTCGCTTTGTGTCTTGGTGCCTTTGTGGTGAGGAGAAATTATTTTTTACGTGTTGCTTGCTTCACTTATCGAGTGATACAGAACCATTAATTATGTGAAGTGTTTTCAACATAATCGAAAGTTATCACTGGATTCAGGTAAACCAACTTAACCGAACTAACCGGCTAACTGACTATGGCACAGGCTGGACGACACGCTGAAAAGGCTCGCTCGGATTGCTGGATGTCCTTGGACCCCAAGGAATCCGGGGGAATTGACATCCGTCTGAAAAGCAAAGTCGCCTCTATGTATGGCGAGGCGATAAAAATCTTGTGCCGCGAGGTTTTGAAATTCTTCGGGATAGAAAACGCCCTCCTCGAAGTAGATGATTCGGGTGCGCTCCCTTTCGTTCTTTCCGCCAGACTCGAGACCGCTATCAAACGCACTTTTCCCAAAATCAAAAAAGAATATTTCCCCGAGATGCGCATGGGGTGTTTGTACAAAAGTGCCCGGATGCGCCTGCGCCGCTCACGCCTTTACCTCCCCGGCAATATACCCAAATTTATGATAAATGCCGGACTCCATAAACCTGACGGCATCATACTTGATTTAGAGGATTCGGTTGCGCCTCCCGAAAAAGATGCCGCACGCTGCCTCGTGCGCAATGCACTGCGCCAGGTAGACTTCTATGGCGCAGAGCGGATGGTGCGCATCAATCAACTCCCTACCGGACTCGAAGATTTGAACTATGTCGTCCCGCACAATGTTCATCTCATCCTGATACCCAAGTGCGAGAGTGCAGAGCAAGTTAATGAGGTGGATGCCGCAGTCACGGAGATTTCCCGCCGGGTTGGACGCACCGCCCCTGTTTATCTAATGCCCATAATCGAGAGCGCACTGGGGGCAATAAAGGCTTACGAGATTGCATCCGCAAATAAAAGCGTAGTAGCGATGACAATCGGTCTTGAGGATTACACCGCCGATATAGGCACTGCGCGCACAGCCCAGGGGCGCGAGAGTTTCTGGGCACGCTGTCAGGTCGTGAACGCGGCGCGTGCCACAGGCATTCAGCCCATTGACACCGTCTTTTCTGATGTGACGGATGTTAAGGGACTGATGCATAGTGTGCAGGAAGCGAAATCGCTGGGCTTTGAAGGAAAGGGATGCATTCACCCGCGCCAGATAGAAGTTGTGCGCAAAGGATTTGCCCCGACCGAAGCCGAGATAGAGAAGGCAAAAAAGATTGTCGCCGCCTATGAAGAAGCCCGCGCAAAAGGTTCAAGTGTTGCCGTTTTAGGCAGCAAGATGATAGACCCACCCGTAGTCAAGCGCGCCCAGCGCATCCTCACCCGAAAGAATGAAAATAATCCGCTAATTACGCTAATGAACGCGAATATTTATTAGTGCACATTCGCGAACATTCGCGGACTAATTTTCGGAGCAGATTGTGTGTCTATAGTCTAATGTCTCTGAATCCAGCGGTCTTATCACTGGATTCAGGATAGGTGTATACCTATTCCCTTGACACCGCCTGCCCCTCTGGTGTGTGTTTACCTTAAATGCGTTGGAGAAATCGCTCTTTGATCTGAAGGGAATTCATTATGCTGAAAGAAGTCACGGAAAGATTGGCAAGTCTGCGCGCGAGAGTCCTCCAAAACAGGAGGTATCTTTGACATCCCCGACCTCGAGAATGAATTGTCCGCCCTCGAGGAAAAAACCTCTCACGGCGATTTCTGGGACGACGCTGAATCTGCACAGAAATCCCTCCGACGACTAAAGCAGATAACCGCTATTGCTAAACCGTGGGATTCTCTCCTTAAGGAGGTTGAAGAGAATCTCGAACTTGCCCGCCTGCTCGAGGGAGAAGAAGGTTCGGATAAGGAAATTGCCGAGCTGATGTGCCTCGCCGATGGACTGGAGGCACGCCTCGACCGCCTCGAACTCCAATCTATGCTCTCGGGGGAGAATGACATCAGTAATTGCTTCCTATACATCCACCCCGGGGCAGGCGGGACGGAATCGTGCGACTGGGCAATGATGCTTATGCGTATGTATGTGCGCTGGGCAGAATTACGGAGTTTCCGAGTAACCGAAGAAGACCTCCAGCCCGGAGATGAGGCGGGCATAAAAAGCGTTACACTCTTCATCGAGGGTGAATATGCCTACGGATACCTGAAAGCAGAAAGTGGCGTTCATCGCCTCGTGCGCATCTCTCCATTTGATGCCAATAAACGCCGCCATACATCTTTCGCATCTGTTTTTGCATCGCCGGAGGTTGATGAGACGATAAACCTGGCAATCAAGGAGAGCGACCTGCGCATTGACCGCTTCCGTTCGACCGGTCCCGGCGGGCAGGGCGTCAATACTACCGATTCAGCAATACGCATCACCCATCTCCCCACACACATTGTCGTCCAGTGCCAGAACGAGCGCAGCCAGCACAAGAACTTGGCAATAGCGATGAAGGTCTTGCGCTCTCGCCTGTATCAATACTATCGTGAGGAAAAAGAGAAAGACCTCGCCGCACTCGAGGCGGGCAAGAAGGAGATTGCCTGGGGAAGTCAGATTCGTTCTTACGTATTCCAGCCATACACACTTGTGAAGGACCACCGCACCCGCCACGAGGCGGGCAGCATCCAGAAGATGATGAACGGCGAACTATTAGACGAGTTCATCGAGGCGTTTTTGAAACAGCAGATGAAGACCAGCGGCAAGAAGGATAGCAAGGTTTTGTCAGATTGATAGGATAAGACTTTCAGGTTTATTTTTTGATAGGTTCTTCCGCGAGGAAGGGTTGAATTACGCTGTTGAATGCCTTTGCCGTCTGGCTTTGCGCATATTGATAAATGTATGGCTTGCCTGCATCGCAGGCATCAACTATAGCCGGGTCAATGGGGATACTGCCCAGAAAAGGCACATTCATTTCGCCAGCCATCTTTTCCCCGCCACCGGTCTTGAATATGTCAATCCTCGCTCCACACTTCGGACACACAAAGCCGCTCATATTTTCCACAACACCAAGAACCGGCATCTTCACCTGGCGGCAGAAGTTTATGCACCTGCGGACATCCGATAATGCCACCTCCTGCGGTGTGGTTACGATGATGGCACCGGTTTGAGAGTCCTGCGGTGCGACAAATCCCTGTGCTTGTTGATTGAGTAGCTGGGCGATTGAGAGCGGCTCATCGCCCGTCCCCGGCGGCGAATCAATTATCAGATAATCGAGTCTACCCCAGTCAACGTCCGCTAAAAATTGCCTGATGACGTGATGCTTGAGCGGTCCGCGCCATATCACCGCATCGTCTCTCTCGGGGAGCAAAAATCCGATGGATATGACTTTTAAGTTTTCGGCATAGTCAACAGGGATGAGGGTGTTGCCCGTGCCTTGAACGATACGTCCTTCGAGTCCGAGGATTTTGGGGATGCTCGGACCGTGTATGTCTATATCGAGCAATCCGACCTGTTTGCCAGTATTTGCGAGCGATATGGCGAGGTTCGCCGCAACGGTGCTCTTGCCGACACCGCCCTTGCCCGAAAGCACAAGTATCTTGTGCTTTATCTGACCCAGCCGGCGCGAGAGTGCCTCTTTTTGTTCTTGAGGATTCGGTCCGGCTTGCGCCCTGGTCTCATTCATAATTACCCTCCGTGAGAGAAGTTAGAGGTAAAAAATAAGAAGAAAGGAGACGACATCTAATCTCTCACTTTTTACCTCTCGCCTCTAACTTCTAATCTCCGCCTCTCCGACGAGGAAGTCGCCGCAACCCAGCCGCGCCGCCTTTCCTATGAATTCAAATATCGGGTTCGTCCATAGCGCCCACCTCCAGGGTAGAACATAACCTACCGAGTGAACGCGGCTTTCTCCGTAATACGAGAGCAATTTTAACAGCTCGGAATGTGAGTAAAAATGTGCCGCTTCGTAAATCGGTGAGCGCTTGAGTTTCCTGAAAATGGTGAGCAGGGAATATTTGTTCAGTACCCCCACGATTATGTTTCCGCCCCTATGGACGCAGCGAACCATTTCCGCCACAACTCCCACCGGGTCTTTTGCAAATTCCAAAACCGTAATGGCAGCAGCGACATCAAAGGCGTCGTCATCGAAGGGGAGCGCAACAGCATCTGCGAGATTAAATTTTGCCCTCGGAATATTCTTGCCAGAGGCAACCTTAACCATCTCTGCCGATACATCTACGCCCGTAACCTCAAATCCCTTTTGCGTGAAGAATTCGCTCCAGTGTCCGGTGCCGCATCCGACCTCGAGCAGGCGTGCCCCAGGATTGAGCGAGGGAAGCACCGCTTCAATCGCCCGCTTTTCTATCGCATCATAAAGTCTGCCTACAGGGTGATTATACCAGGTGTCGTAAGAAGCGGCTACCGCATCGAAGTCAAAGTAACTGGATTTATTACCACTCAATAATTGTTATCTCCTTTGGTGCGCCTGATTCTGGCGCATCGCTTACGCTATGCGCGTAAATTTGGGAGGGCGTTCACCGAACAGGCGCGTCCCGATCCTGACAACATTTGCACCTTCCTGAATTGCCACTTTGTACGAATTGCTCATTCCCATCGAGAGGAAGAGCAGCTCGATATTTGGGATGTCTGCGCGGGAAATTCGGTCAAAGGCTTGTTTAGTTGCACGGAAATAAGGTCTCGCATCTTCGGGATTGCCGAAACGCGGACCCATTGTCATCAAGCCCTCCACGTGTATGTACTTCAGGGGCATTAATTGGGTGATGAGGTTGTCGAGGTCTTCGGGGAGGACGCCGGCTTTGGTTTCCTCGCGCCCGCTATTTACCTCGATGAGAACCGGCAACACTTTGCCAATGGCGGCGCATTCTCTATCAACACGTACGGCGATGGCGATAGAATCAATCGTCTCGATTATGTCAAACAGGCGGACGGCTTTTTTTACCTTGTTTTTCTGTAGATGACCTATGAAGTGCCACTTAGCCTTATCGCCAATGATGGAAATCATCTTCTCGGCTTCCTGGATATAGTTATGCCCGACGTGGCTAACGCCTGCGCCAATGGCGGCAAGCACCTCTTCGGGCATGCGCGTCTTTGCTGCGGCTACAAGCGTAACCCCGGTGGGAAGTTCACGCAATATAGCGGATGTGGCTTGCGTAATCGCTCTGGTTTTATCGTCCGAGTTCATTTGCAACATTCCTCCATAGCGCCCTGACATCTTCGGCAACTGCGCCATCCGTGTATTCCACAACGCTCTTTTTTGCAATCTGCGCCTTTGTGAATGCGTTATCGTATCTCACTCTGCCCGCGACCTTAATGCCTTTATCTTTTGCGAGAGATTCAATCTGCGCAGCTACTTCGGGATTCAGGTCATACTTGTTTATGCAAACAATTGTGGGGATTTCAAAGTGAGCGGTGAGTCTGGCGACTCGCTCTAAATCGTGCTGTCCCGAAAGGGTCGGTTCGGTAACGATAAGCACCAGGTCTGCGCCCGTGATGGATGAAATGACCGCACACCCAATGCCTGGAGAGCCATCTATAATCATAAGGTCGAGATGTTCCAACTCTGCTAATTTTTTCGCTTCATTTCTGACGAGGGTGACGAGTTTGCCGGTATTTTCCTGCGCCACGCCGAGTTTTGCGTGCACCATCGGTCCCAGGCGTGTATCTGAAATAAACCACTCGCCATTTACGGCATCCTTGAACTCGATGGCGTCTTCGGCACAGAACCAGGCGCACACGCCGCATCCCTCGCAGGCAATAGGGTCAATGCGGAATGTTTTCTCCACCACACCGTTGCCGGGACCGTCATAAAGTATAGCGTCAAAGCGGCAGACTTCCTCGCATTTTCCGCAAGCGGTGCAGTGCCCGGATTTTATTCGTGCGCTCTTGCCACCAGTGAAGGGCTCGCGTTGACGAATGCGAGGCTCCACTATGAGGTAGAGGTCTGCCGCATCAACGTCGCAATCGGCAAGGACCTTTTTTTGGGAGAGTGCGGCAAATGACGCAACTATGCTCGTTTTCCCCGTGCCACCCTTACCGCTTATGACGACCAGTTCATTCACAGGTTCATCTCTTTCCTTACAGATTACACACTCCCGAGGAGCAGGTCGGGCAGCTCGAAGAACTGTCACCTGAAGTTGAGCCTCCCTCCACATTTGCGCTGAAGACAGACATCACCTTTTTCAGGGTATCACTCTCGCACTTTTCACAGATGTGTTTTCCCTTGCTGTCAATCCCCTCAAGAAATTCAGTAATGTGTCCACATTTAGCGCACCGATACTCAAAGATTGGCATCTTGCATCTCCTTTTTTGTCATTAGCGCCCCTCAACAGAGAGGACATAATTCCCAATAATACCGATTGCAAAGCAATCCACCGTAGGTGGACTTATGACTTATGACTAAAAATATTTGTCTCTCCACCAGAGGAAATAACCCCAGGTGTTTGAAGTGTTGTATTTTTCGGAAAGCGATTCGGGGGGTTTTCTCACCACGTCATAGTATAGCCCCTTGCCATCGCCCCTTTTCATCAGGAAGTCATAGGCATTTGTTATGTTTTTGAAGCGGCGTTCTGCCTCCTTATCCCCCGGTTTTTTATCGGGGTGATACTGCATCGCAAGTAGCCAGTACGCCTTTTTGATTTCGGTGATGTTGGCATCCTCGCCCACGCCCAGGATTTTTCTGGCGAGTTTCTCAAGGCGCATCTGTTCCTCTGCCCGCTTCTGGAAATAAAATTCATCAATTGGCATAGCCATTCTGATTCCTATCCGCCTACTCGGTGGATGGAACGTTCGCCTGTGGAGAATTGAGCGCTTGCGATTGTTTCCAGCAACCCCTTAAATATTGTGGAGAATTCCGGCACAGTATCAATTATGAGGGTTCCTCGTGAATATGCCTCGGCGATACGGCG
>CAZGKP010000102.1:1207-12906 GCA_964526215.1 uncultured Candidatus Sumerlaeota bacterium | reverse complement strand
ACTTTCGGAGAGGCTTCTGGAGAGGTCGGGTTGTGCGACAATCTGGTTTATGGCAGCTGCGAATCCTTGCAGCTCACAGATGAGTGCCTCCTTATAAGGACGAACGGGTATACCTCGCGCACCTGTGGGAGACGTAACCACCGGTAGCCCCGCTGAGAGGTAATCGAACATCTTTAAGTTTGTCCCTGAACCTGAAGACATCGGATTGAGGGCGATGTCTGCCGCCTGAAACAGGAGGTGTTTTTCCGTATCACTGACGCGCCTCATAAGGCGAACGTTTCCCGCATCCCTTCCCTCAAAGTTTTTACAAACACTGCCCGCAATGATAAAAAATGCATCGGGTATCCCGGGCGCTAATTCCGAGAGGATGAACTCCACCGCCTCTGTATTGGGGGGATGTGCACTGCCGAAAAAAAGGAGTGCGGGTCTGTCCGCAATGCCGAGGTGTTTTCTTGCGGCTTCCCGCTCTTCTTCAGAGGCGGGACGAATTTCATCCGTATTCACGCCGTTTGGGATTACGATTATTTTTCTGGGGCTGACACTGTAGAGTTCGGAGAGGCGAAGGCGGTCTTCATCGGAGGTTGCAAAAACGAGGTCGGCTGTGCGGCAGGCACGGCGCTCCAGACGGCGCACACGGCTTGATAGCCACCTCCCGAACAATCCCTTCAGCATAGAACGTTGCAGGTCATATTCGACATTGTGTGCGTCATAAATCAAGATTTGTCCTTTCTGCTTCGGGGCAAGAGGTATAAGGAAGGGGAACTCGTGAATGATTATGTCGGCTTCGGGGAGATGTTCGGCAATCTTTGCCTTGAGTGCTTTGTCGAAATGAGAAGCCATCATTACCACCACGGCGGAGCATTCGGGGAAGCCGGCTATTTGGTCGAACAGGCGGTGGGAAAAAAGGTGATATTTATTTTTGGGTACTCGATATTCGACCATATTGGGGAAATGGTGAACGACTTCGGGTTCCGCAAAGAGATGGGTGGGGTTTATGAGCGTGACATCGTAGTATTTGCGCAGGAAGCGATAGATATAGAAATAGCGGAGTTCCCCGCCGCTCCCGGGAGGTGTGAAGGCGGGGAAAAAGTTCAGGGCAAGGACTTTTTTTCGTTCAGGCATCGAGATTCCGCAATATTGAGAAAAGTAATTTCAACCGCAGATCAAGGAGATTATTTTTTGCTCTCCGTAGCGGGCAGATTGTTGAATGAGTATCTCCAATTGCAAAGCAATCGGGATGACTATTTAAATGCCCTAATGGTATAGTCCTGGTATCCGAAGAGGAAGTTGTTCAGTTTATGAAAGTTTTCATCAAGCGATTTTTGCCCCTCGGGAATCGAGAGTTGTTTCCACCCCTCAACGGGTGAGCGCAGGATTACGTCCACATCGCGGTAACCGAGCGTATTGAGAAGGAACTCAATCATCGGAGCGGGAAGGGGTTTATTATGGGTGTAGTCGAGATAGAACCAGCGCAGGGCATAAACCGATCCGGGATTGACCGTCTCAAGGATAAAGATGCCTCCGGGTTTAAGTTTTTCATAGCTCAGGGCAAAGAAATCATACATATCGCGGATAGATAGGTGCTCTATGACCTGCAGGGCGAGGACACCCCGCAGGGTTTTATCCCGTAGCCCCTTCAGGTATTCGAGTAAATCCGTCTGCCTGACGGCGAGTCCTTGTTTCTTGCAATGTTCAACCATTGAGTAATTTATGTCCACACCTTTAGCGGGTATTTTGTTTTTCTTAAGGAGCGAGAGGAGTTCGCCGCGCCCGCACCCCACGTCCAGGTAGTGTCCGCTTCTCCCGCCGAGGGAGGTATGATGCTCGGCGAGAAGCGAGAGATAAAAATTCTGACGTTCCTTAAGTGCCTCCTCGCTCCCCCGGAAATGCTCCTCCAGATTAAAGTATGTATGGTCATTGATATCATTCTGCGCCTGGAACATATTGAATATATTTCTGGGGGTAACCTTTTCAATCAGGGTCTTGATTTCGGCATCGAGGGACTCGGCGAGACGTGAAGCGTATTCTTTAGCCTCCTGTGTTTTCTGGTCAAGGGTGCCGAAATCTGGCACAGATTTCAGGATACCCTTTTTCTCATCGTCAATGCGTTTATGTATGGTTTTGATAGTTTTACCGAGGCGGTCGTGAAGCAATTCTTTCTCGGTCTCGATACGCGCATCGAGTGCCTTTTTGACCAATTCTATCCCTTCAAAGATGCCTGTTTTTTCATCATCAATCCGGCGGTTCACGTCTTGAATCTTGGATGCTAACCGGTCGTGGAGTTTTGATTTTTCCTCATCGAGTCTTGATGAAAGGAGGGTTTTAACCGCCTCCAGCGCATCGAAAAAGCCACTCTTCTCATCGTCAATGCGCTTATGTATAGTTTCAAGGGTTTGACCGAGCCGATCGTGCAGTAGTTCTTTTTCGGCCCCAATCCGCGCATCGAGTGCCTGTTTTACCGATTCAATCCCCTCAAGGATGCCTGTTTTTTCATCATCAATCCGGCGGTTCACATCTTGAATTTCGGATGCTATCTGGTTGTGGAGTTTTGATTCCTCCTCGTCCAGTTTTGATGCAAGGAGGTTCTTAACCTCCTCGAGCGCCCCAAAGATGCCTTTTTTCTCATCGTCAATGCGCTCATTAAGAAATCGAGTTTCCTGTGATAGGTGTTTATAGACCTCTGCTTTTTCTGTCAGGAATAATTGCCTCATAGTCTCGAGGTCGCTTATTCGCTTATCTTGAGTTTCTTTCAGCATTTTCACCTGGTCGCCGAGCCTGCCGACATCATTCCTTATAGCATCAATTTGCTGGGTGAGGGAATTGAGGTGTTCAACCACCTCACAAGTTTTTCCCGTCAGGGAATTGATGGTGCGGATGAGAGTTTGGTTAAATTGAACCTGACCCCGCGTATAGGTGCGCAGGATGCGCTGGACAATGCGTTTCATAAGGCGGAATCGAACCCCGGGAGGCAGGCGTGTGGGGTCCTGTATCTCCTGTAAAAAAGATAGTTCACCGAATATTTGTTCTTCCAGTTTCTTTAGCAAATCTGAATCCCCCCCGGAACTCTCTACGACTGCTTTTCGCACCACCCGCTGCCTGAGCTTCTGGAGAATTTCTTCTGCATTTACTTTGTCAAAATTCATTGTTTATCACAGCCCCTTTTGACTTATCGCTTCTTCTTCAGTCCAGATTTTACGAACCACAATCCCCAATTTCCTATCATCACTGTCTCCGTAATCAGCAGGTGACCAGGAGGTGTTAAGGGCGATGCTAAACAAGACGAGTTTGCCATTCAGGCTTTCGGGAAGCGGAATGCGAATGGTTTGCGGCTGGGGTCTTTTCAATGTAAATGAACCCAGTTTGTTACCGTCGGCAAGGAGGGTTGCCGTGAGGGGCGTGGACTTTATATCGGGTTTCGGGCAGGCAAGGTCAATGGCGAGATTACGCCCTTTGACGCGCAGGAAAAAAGAAAACTTATCGTCAGTCCAGCGCACATACTCGTCCTTGCCGCGCTCACACTCATACCACCCCTTGCAAAGGAATTTCTGATATTTCGGTGCCATCGGGAGCTGCGAGTCTGCATCGTGAAATATCTCCTCCAGGAGGGCGCGTGCCTGTGCCGGCTCAGTCCGTGCCTTTTTATGTGTAATGGTTGGATAGCATTTTGCCACGCCCTGGAAGCGAAAATCGCTCGATGGGACTACGGTGAACAGTAAAAGTTTATCCGCCCAGTCGTAGCATTCGTAGATGTGGTAATCGAGGGTATGGGCGGCTGCGGTCAGGGTATATTCACCGGCACCTATGTCGAGGCGCAAGGGAAAATTTACCTCAAGCAACTCCCCCGCCCTGCAGAGACCAAGTTCCTCCCCCAGCATATATGTATTTGTGCCGAATATCTCGTTTCCCAGTCTGTCTTTGATAAGGAAACCGATTGTTGGGTTCAGGACATCATCAAAGAAAAACACCTTTACATAAATCCGGGTGTGCCGTCCCGAAACGACGGCGGAGATAGAAACCCCTTTTTCGTTGCGAATTCCCGCCTCCGTAATAATTGCCATAAAGTTGCCCGAATGACGCACACCGAGGTGGTGGGCGGATGATATGCGCTCGATGTGAAAGGAGGTCTCTCTAACAGACTTCTTTGCAACAAGGGCATTATAGTGGTCAAGGATTTCATCAGGTGCGCCTCGTGAGACTATTTCGCCCTCGTCCAGTAAAATCGCCTCACGGCACAATGTCTTCACTGCACCCGGGTCGTGCGAGACGAAAAGAAGCGTCGTTCCCTGCTCGTGAAACTCACGTATGCGGCGGATGCACTTTTGCTGAAAGTGGGTATCTCCGACACTCAATGCCTCGTCCACAATAAGTATATCCGGCTCAACACTCGCCACCACTGCAAATCCCAGCCTCACAAACATACCCGATGAATAGGTGCGGAGCGGCTGGTCAATAAAGTCGCCAAGCTCGCTGAACGCCACAATCTGGGGAATCTTCTCCTCAAGCTCATCATCTCCGAGACCGAGGAGCTTTCCATTCAATTTAATGTTCTGGCGACCCGTGAATTCGGGGTGAAAGCCCATCCCCAGCTCGAGGAGGGCGGCAACCTTACCCTCCACACGGACATATCCACTCGTTGCTCTGGTAGTCCCTGCAATAATCTTTAGAAGTGTGCTCTTACCAGCACCGTTGGCACCAATAATGCCGACTGCCGCGCCCTTTGCTACCGTAAATGACAGGTTACGTAATGCCCAGAAATCGCGAGAGTGCCTCTGGCTGGAAGGTGTTAGCCAATCAAGGATTCTATCTACCGGGTGGGTGTAAATCTTGTAGCACTTGGATAGATTTGTAACTTCGATTGCCAAGTCAGGCATCGGTTTTGAGTCATCACCTTTTATCAAGTGATAAATTTGCGGCAAATGATCAGCTACCGCAAGGGCACCTGATACACTCTGGACGTCATCCCTCATTTTCTATTCGCAGTTCACTATTCTTCATTCACCATGCCTTTTCCCGCCGGTGGTTGAGGATTTCAGCGACACCGATATCATCAATATGTTTCCTTCTTCACCTTTGGGGTAATTTCACGCTCGCGATTGCCTGCGGCATTAACGGCGCGGACAGGAATCACACGCGTGCCGTCGGGAAGTGAAAATCTGATACTGAATGTGCCGTCATTGCGCAAGGTCACCACCCTTCCCTGAATAGTTACCCTGGCATCCGGCTCTGTTGCCCCGTATACGATAAGGTCAGTGTTTACCGTCAGCCAGAAGTCTTTTCTGACGGGTGGGCGCTTTACCACCTGACCGGAGGCAATCGCACCACTTGCACCTCCGGCTTGCTCTATCCGCACCTTAAGGCGCTCCGACATTGCCTGAAGCACATTTTCGGATCCGCTAAAATCAAGGACGTTCAGCCCGCCCGATAATCGCAGTATCTCCTCAAAACGCTCCTGCGAAACTTGCATCCATTCCTCATCGGCGTGCTCAGAGACGTATGAGGGCGGCGTCCTGACTGTATTGGAGCGGGCAAGAGCCATAAATTCTCCACTCTTCTCATCGTAGTATCCAATATCCACGCACCAGGAACGATTCACCTCCGGCATCCTCAGATACCAGCTAACGGCGTAATCATTGATAATCACGTCATAGAAGCGGTGGGCATTTGTGCCGTCAAAATCTATATCGCTCACATCAAATACGCGCAAGGCGAGGGTCTTACTATGTTTGCCGCGCACAAGGTTATGACTGGCGCGTGTCTCATCATTTATCTCCCAGTATGCAAAGACCCATTCGGGGTCTCGCACCAGAAGGACGACCTTTGTATCTCCATAGCCGGTCGGGAGTTCACGCGGTGGTGCGGGCAGATACGCGGGTTTCTCCGGGCGCATCCGCGGCGGTTTCATCTCGAATTTTGTAGATTCCACACCAGTTGTATCTAGAATCTTTGTTATGGAAGAAGGAGTTGGGGCAGGTTTTGAGGCTGCCTTTGTGGTCTTTTTTTTCTTTGCGGCGGCGGTTTTCCGGGTTGAACCCTTTTTAATGGACGGCTTTCGCGAAGTTGCTTTCCGCCCGGTTGTTTTCCTTGTGGTCTCAGGGGTGGTTGCCTTTCTGGTAGTGGTTTTCTTTTTTGCCGTTAAGGTAGCCTTCTTTTTGGTCGTTGCCTTTTTTGCACGTGTTTGCTTTTTCTCACCTCTGGCAGCCACTGACTGTGCGCCGACCTTTTTCTTACCAGAAGTAGGGGAGACGCCTTTTTTCTTTTTACCACTTTCTTTGGGTCCCTTCTTTTTTACCATCAGTATCACACCTCTCTTTTACTCATTTTTTTAGCGCATAAACTTCATTCAGGAATTAAAATAAATACTTCATATTTTCTCAACCCAGAGCAAGTGAAAAAATAAGTATAGCCTTTTCTGTCCCGTCTAAAGATTAGGCCATTTTTCGGCATCGGGTGAATTTTCAGGAGAGGCAACAGCCCCATTATGATCGTTGTGTCCTCCCCCCCGCCCTTCTTCCTTTTACCCTTTACCTTTTTCCTTTTGCTTTCTATTTTCCATCTGTCCTATGGAACCCCCCCATCATCTTCGCATTCAGAAATGTGAATGCAAATACTACGAAAAAGAGCACAACGCCCATTGCACAGGCGTAACCCATTTCGAGCTCTCCCCCGTGCTCCATCCAGATACCGGTATCGTATATGTGAAAGACGAGGGTTGCCGTGCCGAGCTCTCCCTGCGTCATCATATAAATCTCCTCAAAGACCTGTAGTGCGCTGATGGATGAGATAATGGCAACGAGCGTGATTGAGGGCCAAAGCAACGGTATCTTTACAAACAGGAGCGTCTGGAGTGGCTTTGCCCCGTCAATCATCGCCGCCTCTATCATCTGGGGAGGAATTGACCTCAACCCCGCAATGAATATCACCATATAATAACCCAACCCCTTCCAGATTGTAACCGTCATAATGGTGAATAGAGCGATATGTTCGCTGGTGAGCCACGGTATCCCCTTCGAGAGTAGCCCCAGCCGGATTAAGACATGATTAAGTATGCCGTAGTCGGTGTTGAATATCTGTTTCCATACCAGCGCCACGACAACCATCATCGTAACGACGGGGATATAGTAACAGGCACGGAAGAAGTTAATAAACGGTATCTTTGGCTCGACAAGGAGACTTAATGCCAGCGAAAGCACAATAATTATGGGCACGACAATCAGGTAAAGCAGCGAGTTTGTAAGGGCGTGCCAGAAATGGGTGTCGTAAAGTAGTCTGGCGAAGTTCGCCAGCCCCACGTAATGATTTTCCTGGGAGAGTGGGGAATATTGCCACAAAGAAAGTATGAAGGCACGCGCTATCGGGTAATATTTGAACACCCCCAGGATTAAGAGCGTGGGCAAAAGGAAAACGTATGCAAGCCCGATGCGCTTTATTTTACTGGTTGAGAATTTCATTCCATTTCTTTTCTGCCAGCTTCAGACCCTCGTCAGCCGACATCTTACCAAGGCAAACTTTTTCAGTTATTTCATCCAGCACACGATTCAGTTTCCCCGGACGTCTCGGAGGTGTGCGAATCACAATACCCTTTCGCACCTGCCGGGCGGAAATCCTTCGTGCGTGCCCCTCGGGTGTGTCTCCCACATCGGTGAAGTAAGGGTCCTCTACCGCCTTGATGACGGATGGTATGATGGTGGTGAGTTTGCAGAACTTTAACTGATTTTCACCATTCGTAACGAATGCCGTAAACTCGGCTGCCAGTTTGGGATGGGGTGATTTTTTCGCCACCGTTAGGTTGTGCACGGCAATATGGAAAACCTCGTGCCCCTTCCAGTGCAGACGCGGACCTACGATGGTGTTTTTATATACATTGGGGGCATCAGATTTCACGTGTTTCAGGAATTGCGGACCGGAGTGGAATATGGCGAGTCTGCCGCTTTTATAGAGCTCGATTGGGCGGCGGTGCATTGCAGTGAGTGCCTCGCTGGGGACTATGCCCTCTTTATACATATCTGTCCAGAACTTAAAGACCTTAACGCCCTTTGGCGTATAAAAGATTGCACGCCTGCCGGATTTATCGAGAATCGGCACGCCTGCCTCGATAAGGTAACCGCGCAGGCAGCCATCCTCCGTATACAGTGGGAAGAAGCCGAATTTATTGGTCTTTTTATGTATGACCTCTGCGATGTGGCGCATCGCCTCATAAGTGCGCGGCGTTTTATCGAGCTCAAGCCCTGCCTCCTCGAAAATCTTTTTGTTACACATCGTTACGGTGCTTGAGAGATACCAGGGGAGGGCGTAGATTCTGCCATTATATCCACAGGCGTCCTTAAGGACATTGGGGAAATAGGAATCGAGGGCTTTTTTCGCAATGATATTATCGAGGGGGATGATGGTGTTTCGCTGAACGAAGGACGGCACCATATCTGCCGTGAGGTTGATGACGTCGGGCGGGTGTTTGCCCATAAAGGACGTGATGAGTTTGGTTTCGTAGTTCTGTGCGGGATAATCGAGCCACTTTATGCGGACGCCCGGGTGTGTCTTTGCAAACTCCTCAAAGAGCCATGAGAAGTAATTATCAAAAGTGGGGCGGAGTTGCATCGTGAAGAATGAAAGCTCTTTTGTTATTTTTGGGGCGGTCTTTTTACGACCGCTGCAAGAGGCGAGCGTTATGATTATGATGCATAATGTGATAAAGGTGTTGAAACGCTTCACCAAATTCCTCCTTTTTAGATTTTCTTGATCCATAGCGAGGCAAAGCCGAAAAGGGACAAGTAGTCTGACTTCAAGAGAATGCCGAAGGCGCGCCTTCGGCATAACCACCGGGATGCTTTTCCACAACGACTTTAAGCTGTCTTATGACAAATCCCTCCCTTATTGGCAATGGCAGATAGCATTTTCGGTGTTTGTGAAGTCCGCCGCAGGTGGATTTGGGGAAGTGTAGCTTCCCACAAATACCGTGTTATCTACTGTTGCGGGCATTTCTTATTCATCAGTCTCTATACTGTTTAGCACCCGTTTGACCACTTTTGGATGTAATATCT
This sequence comes from uncultured Candidatus Sumerlaeota bacterium, assembly GCA_964526215.1. Taxonomy (GTDB): domain Bacteria; phylum Sumerlaeota; class Sumerlaeia; order MWCT01; family MWCT01; genus CAZGKP01. The sequence goes on along the minus strand of CAZGKP010000102.1, from coordinate 3,871 downwards.
TACCACGGTGAAAGGGAAGAATTATTCTCTTCTCCCTTTTCATATATATCCTATGACTGCCTTTGCTTCTGACCATTTCAAATCCTGCCCTCAGCAACATCTTCTCAGCTTGTTGTGGTGTTAATCTCGGCAACTTAGCCAATTTTCACCTCTAAAGATGTGGTGAGAATCTCTTTGCTCAAAAACATTCTTATCTCACTTTCTGACAGCGTTTCTAAATAAAGTTCAATAGCTTCTTTTATATTGTCCAATACTTCTTCCAAGGTGACACCCTGACTTTGACATCCTTTAAGTTCCGGGCAGTATGCATAATATCCATACTCATCCTTTTCAATAACCACATTGACCTTATAAGACATTTTCTCCTCCTTTGTTTGGTCTATTCTAAATCCAGCAAACATCAGTTTAAAGCGTCCTTGGCTTCTTCAATTTCTCGCGATTCCTCTTTCTCTGGATTTTGGAGTTCAAATATATCTTGGTGTTTTACTGATATATTCACGATAAGCATCGCCGTACTTTTCGAGGTAGAAACATTCTTCAGAACTTGCGAAACTAAGCATGGAAATTGAATATATAATCGAAAACAATAGAAAAATCTATGAAGCCGAAGCTATACTAACACCTATAAACATCAAGCATTCCATAAACCTATTTCAAAGGTTGGTATGAGCAACATGATAGTTGCGTCAACTTTTTCTGTAGTTTTTGCACTCTGTTTTTTCAGGGTTTTAAGCCCATACTGCGCAAGGCGCGGCGGGCTCGCTCTGCCTCGGTGCCTTCGGTATCCACCCTGTTTTTCCTGCCAGTAAACGGTTTCACAGTTGCCGATTCTCCACAGGCGAATGCCGAAGGCCGAAGGCGCGCCATCGGTGGGCTCGCCATCGGTGAGTTCCATATTCCAGAGCTCAAAGGGTCTTGCGTCCTTTTCATATAATTTCTTTTTGCTCATAGCTCTGTTCCCCTCTTTATGATGTCAACATAATCTGAGAAAACATACTTTTTATACCTTTTTTTACCTGATATTTCTTTCAAGATGCTTATCTCCTGAAATTCCTTTATTAATTTATTTTTAAGTCCTGCTTCCATGGCTTAAATTTAATACCCAATTTTAAGTCCGATTTAACGAACTTAAAATGAGCTGATGCACTGTAAGTCCAATTTAACGAACTAAAAAGCATATTAACCCTCATCCCACCAGGGGCGTGCCTGCGGTTAATAAATCCTTTGAATTGTGAATATGCAGAAGCCACTTTTTTGTAACCGGAAGTTGCGTCAACTTTTTTCTGTAGTTTTCGCACTCTATTTTTTCAGGGTTTGAAGCCCATACTGCGCAAGGCGCGGCGGGCACGTTCTGCCTCTGTGCCTTCAGTATCCAGCCGAATAATCTCCCGGTATATCTTTGCCGCCTTTGTCGTTTCATTGCGTGCGATATAAACGCGGGCAAGGGCATTTTTTGCACGCAGGTTGGCAGGCTCGCGCTTCAATACCTCGCCGAATGCCTTTAGTGCCTTCTCAAAGTAAGAGCGATAGGGCCGATGGCGGTTTTGATTCTTTCTCCCCTGTATATAGTAAGCCCAGCCAAGCCCATAGTAATATTCAGGCGAGTCGGGATTGTGCTGTGCCGCCTTTTCATAACTTGCGATTGCCTTTGAGTATTCGTCCTTTTTGTAGAGAAACTCGCCCTTTTCGTAATAGAGTGCGGCGAGCTTATCCTCGAACTGTTTCTGGTTAGCAGGGTTTTTTTCAAGCGCCTTTCGGATAGCCTCGATTGCTTCAGAGTAGCGTCTCTGGTCCTGCAAAAGTTCGGCGGTTTTATACAAAGCGGTTGCCTCACGCTCAGAAGGGCTTACCTCAATCACATCTTTTCTCTTTGCGACATTACTCAAAAATGTCTGAATTGCACTTGAAAAAAAGAAGAAAAAGGCAAGCGAGATGAGGCACAGGGCGCTGAATATCAAAAGCCATACGCCGATTCTAATGTTACGTCTCGGCGATTCTGCGCCCGCGGGTGCTTTTTGTTTAACTTGTGGCGGAGATAGGGCTGCGGAAGTTTTACGAAGTGGCTTACGGTCAAGGGCAACCGCGAGGAGGCTTTTTATATCCTGGCGGAAAGGAGCCTGTTTGAGGGCTTTACGGAAACAGGCGATAGCCTCTTCATAGTCTTCATCCTCCAGGGCGGCAATCCCCCTTTGAGCAAGAGAGTTAAGGGCATTCATGCCTTCGGGATTCTCCATCAAAGCATCAGAGTTTTTATCATTTCGCATTTTGGCGGACAAAACCCTTACCTCCGCGGCAACCGAAGTAACGATGAAAATGATGCGTCAGGCTTCAAATTGCAAGGGTTTTATGCGAAGAGTATGTTTAGTAAGCGGGACCGTTCACAGTAAGCATATATGGAGAAGCGACAAAAAAACGCCGCAGGGTTGTGCAATGCACGGCTTGCGGCGAGTTTCTTTTCTGGCGCGCCTGAGACGATTTGAACGTCCGACACCCAGCTCCGGAGGCTGGTGCTCTATCCACTGAGCTACAGGCGCTTATATCTCTGGGGTGGGTAAAGGGACTTGAACCCTCGACCTCCAGGGCCACAACCTGGCGCTCTAACCTAACTGAGCTATACCCACCATAGAAATTTCACCACAACTAAAAACACTCTTGTTAAATGCC
>CAZGKP010000102.1:0-1197 GCA_964526215.1 uncultured Candidatus Sumerlaeota bacterium | reverse complement strand
GTGCAGTTCAAGTGTTTTGTTGGAATTTTCAGCCGGGCATTGCCCAATTGTGATTCTGTGGGGTACCGGCGACATCAGATATGCCACATAAGCTACTCCGCCACCTGTCGCACACAATCAATGACCGTGCCGTCTACCCACTTGATTGCGGCGACTATCCTCTTGGCGAGTTTTGGTTTTGCAGGTGCACCCCCACAGATTTCCTCAACCTCCTTCTTTATATCCTCGATTGGTTTTATGGGCAAACCGGAACCGGATACCGCATTTATTAAATCTGTGCGGCGTGGATTTATGGCGATGCCTCGCTCTGTAACAACCACATCTATCAATTCGCCGGGTCCGCATAATGTCGTTACTTCATCCACAATGACAGGGATGCGGTCGCGGAAAGAGGGTATCGGCAGGATTGTGCATTTTGAAAAGAGGCAGTTCTGCCACCCGCCGATCCCGTGCAGGAGCCTGCCATCGCTGTGCGTTACGACATTGGCGTTGAAATTTACGTCCACTTCGGTTGCCCCCAGAACCACGGCATCTACGATGGAAGCAAAATTCCCCTTCCCGTGATAATTATATGAGGTGAATGGACTTGTATTAACGTGGTGTGGGTTTTCACGCATCGAGCGTACAGCCTCGAGGTCAAAGCTCTGTCCATCGAGGATGTAGTCGGTCTCGCCCGCTTCAAGCATCTCGACCAATTGTTTGCAAGAGCCGCCGCGGACAAAACGTGCCTTGACGCCTGCATCCCTCATTAGCCGGCGCAAAAATTGCAGGAATGCCAATGATGTCCCACCCGCACCCGCTTGGAATGAAAAGCCGCCCTCCATAATCCCAGCCTCGGCGACAAAGCGCGCCGCCAGCTCGGCAATTAGTAAGCGGTCGGGACTTTTGGTTATTTGCGTCGTGCCGGAGACTATCTTCGACGGCTCGCCTATCTTTGCCATCACGACCACATAATCAACGTATTGCCCCTGAATCTGCCAGGGGATGCAGGGGAAAGGGATGAGATTGTCCGTAACGATGACGACCTTATCGGCGTATTGTGAATCAGCGAGGGCGAAGCCGAGAAGCCCGCAGGCGGAGGGACCGCGGTCGCCGGTTGCGTTCCCGAAGGCATCAGCGGTTGGTGCGGCGATGACGGCAATGTCTATATGCACCTCGCCGTCCTGGACAGCCTGATAGCGTCCGCCGTGAGAGCGC
>CAZGKP010000101.1:0-12911 GCA_964526215.1 uncultured Candidatus Sumerlaeota bacterium | reverse complement strand
CCAACTCTTCTGCCGTTGACAAAAGCAGTTACGGCATCTCCTCCAAACCTGACCTCCAGCGTATACCATTTCCCGTTAAAGACTCTCTTCAGGATACCGAAACATCCGGCGTATTTGAGCATCTTGCCATAAAGCCAGATGCGGTCTTGTGCCGTGACACTTGAAGAGAAATCCACACCCGGAATAGCAACCGGAACTATCTGAATGGCGGAACGATTTTTGATAACCCTGAAGGCACTGGGGACGGCTTTTGCCCGACTAAAGCGAAAAGATTCATAACTCCTTCCGTCTTCGCGGCAATTCCAGAAAACCTCCGCCCATGTGCCCTGTGGAATAAAGATGCGAGCGGAAAACGACTTCGCACGTAAATCGTCAGATTCCGGTCTGAAGTATGCCAGGGGATAAAAAAAGTGGAGGTAGAATTTGCCTCTCTGGGTGTCCTGGTGGTCTATTTGCAAGTAGATAATCGCCCTGCGAGAGGGGAGTTTGTGGTGGTCAGGGCAAATCCACCGCGACCTGTCCACAGGATGAAAGGAGAGATAGAGTGCGCATCCAAGTGCACCGGAAAGACTGAACAAAAGCACCGCAATGAGATACGGTGTCACCGCGCGAAACTTCATAAGTGTGTTTCCCGATTTCTCCCGGAATTTTAGAACATCCCGGAGTGGACAATGAGCGGTTTTAGAAAAAAACGAACGTGATAGTCTGTTGCCCTCTCCAACGATGTCAAGCCCAAAACATCACCGCGCGCACAGGGAACAGTTCGCTATGGTGAATTCGCCGGGACAAATTATGAAGACTGTTACAAATTTTTTGCCGGGAAATCCAATGGGGAGACCGCAGGTCTGGAAAAGGGACCAGCCTTTAGCAATGGCACGTCATCTTCAATCTTCCCCGAATACCACAGAGCAAATCCCTTCGCCCCCTCCTTTTTGAGATAGCGGATTTGCTCGATGACCTTTTCGGGTGGCAGAGAGGCTGCATCGAGTCCATAATAGATTTTTTCGGGGTGTGGGAAATGCTTCAGGGTCTGGACGCGGCTTTCAAAGCGTGCCGTGCCGTATAGCATAGGCATAGCGGCGTCAATGTAGCCCTTCTTCAGCCAGAGGTCCCAGGGCTGTCCATGAGTATCCATCATCTCCGGCGGCAGGGCGGCGAGGCTTATGGTTACGCCCCGTCTTGCCTGGCGAAATCTTGGTGAGTACATCTCCATAAAACGGGTGAGCTGCGCCTTGCGCCATTTGACAAATTTGTCATAACCCGGCGTTCCCTTCGGATATGGTTTGAGTTCTGTGCCTGTATCCTTTCTGAAATGCCCTTTGCAATAACCACAGAAGCAAAAGTTTTTGTTGGGGTAGCGAATGCGGTCGAGGTTCAGTCCATCAAAGGGATAGCGCCGGAGGATTTCAACAAAGAGGTCTGCGAGGAGTTTTTGTGACTTCGGGTTCGAGGGGCAGAATGAAAAGAAATCGCCCCACTTTACGTTGTGGAGATACGGAGTTCCATTTGCGGCAATCGCGGTGAGTTCGGGATATTTATCAAGAAAAACACCGCGCTCTTTTGTCTTTGTAGCGTCGGGGACGTGGAAAGCGTAAAAGCCATATTCCACCCACGCCTCGGCACGCATCCCGCGCTTTTTTATTGCGGGGATGAGCCACTTCAGTATGTCGGGTTCTTTTGCCCCGGCATATAGCGGTAGGTATTTGCTGTCGGGATAAATCACACTCCCCTTGAAATAGGTATCAATATAGACCGAGGTAAAATTAGCCGCCTTAAGGTCATCGAGGAGTCTTATGAGTTTTTCCTTTGGTGCATAGAGTTCGGTGCGGTTAAGCCAGATGCCGCGCTCCTCGATTACGGTGGGTTCAGGGGATTGGGTTTGCACCGTCTTGCCCGAACAACCACACAACCCAAAAACCATTATGAAAAGCGTTATGATTAAGTGCCTATCCGAAAACTTAGAATAGAGAAAACCAGTAACCATATTTGCTGATGGCTTTCGTATAGGCATTAAGCCTCTATCCATAACCCGACAAGTCTTCATAGGAATTTCATCCTTTCCTGTGTTATTTTATCAAGGTTTCTTACCTTTTTCCAGAGAAGCCACAAAGCGGCAAAAATCCACCTCCAAGGACTCCAGTCCATAATTGTAAACAAAGTCGCGGGCAAGCGTAGTTGCAAAGATGGCACGCAGATATGCTTCGGGGACACGCTCGAGTATCTCTTTCATCCCCAACCTTCTCAATAAAATGGCAGGGATGTGTCTTTTTATCACACCCTCAAATAAACCTTGGCGGTTGGACAAATCCGAGCCGTAAACAGCATCTCTGAGGCGATTGATTTTTCTACTCAAGCTGTCAGAGAGTAGAGAGAAAGGTATTTTGCGCTCCTTATGTTCGCGCCACAATAGTTCAAACTCCCGCCTGACGTTATATCGGATGCGTTTTAGAATCTCCTCGATATATGCCTTTCGGAATGCTGGGATTCTTATCCCGTGCACGCATACCAGTTGCTCATATTCCTCGGGAGTGAGTGCAAGGGAGGCAAGCACCTCCAGAGATGAAGATGTAACCCCGCCCTTATTTGCCGATGCGTCTTTGATGATAATCACGCCTTTTTTCTCCAGCTCGATTCTGGCATCCTGTGTGGTGAAGAGATTTGCGCCCTCGACCATAATCTTAAAAGCAGGAACACCTTTATCATCGAGGAGCCGTTTCCAGTTCAGGATATTTATAGATTCCGGTCTGCCGCCGCAAGGGACAAACAGGTCGGCACGGGCATAAGGTGTGAGGTGGAAGTGGTTACGGAATTCTGTCCCGTTCGCCACAATAGTTCCGTCGAACAGCTTTACCGAGCGGTCCTCAACAAGGACGAGAAATCCCTTCGGGGAGAGTTTTTCGCGGCGGAACTCCCGAACCGGTTTGCGTGCCTTAGCCAGGCGCAATATCTCTGCACGATTTATCCCATTGGTATCATAAAGGACGCCGCTGCCGTCAACGATTGCAGTGTATTTACTTTTAGAGACCTTAATCTCGTTGCTGCCAAGGTCGCCGTCCGGTCCACCCGTCTGGATTTTTGTTGCATCCTCTTCGCGGATACCCAGTCGTTTGAGGATTTGGAGTTCATATTCATAAACGCCTGCGGTTGTCATCCCGTAAAGGTCGTGAGGGATACCGCCAAGTTCGGGACTCTTGCCAGACGTAAAGGACTTCCAGAAAGGATACCTGCGTTTCCGTGCATAGTCGGCAGCCAAATCCATAAACCCTGCCGTCCCTTCATCGGGACCCAGAAACAGTATCTCTGTTTTGCCGTAACGGTCAATGACCTCCGGGTCGCCGGACTGAATCACATCCAGCAAGCCGTCAATATATTTCTTAAAGGCAATCTCCGGTTGGTCCTGAAAGTCGGGGGCAAGCAGTATGGTTCCCTTTGAGCCGCCCTCGGGGATGTCTTTGTTTTTGTGGTGCTGTGTCAGGGCGAGGCGATAGTTCTCTTCAAATATGTAATCGGAATTAGTGTCGTACTCTTTGGGACTACGGGAGCCTACGATGCGGATGCCACCGCGGGCAATGTCGCGGAAGCGGACGTGAAATCCCCGCATCTCCTTTGCCAGAATGAAAAAGATTCCAAATGGTTTTTCCGCATAATCGCCGGGGTCGAGTACATCGGGCGACATCCTGAATGAGATGGTGGTTTTGTTTTTCTTGTAAAAGTTGGTCTTTAATATGGAGCGGTTAAATCCGAGGAAAGCGTGGGCGATATTTTTCTGCGTTTCGCGTGATACGTGAAGTTCCATAATTTTCATAACTTCTTCAAGCGGGTGTCGGGAGAGGGACGAGGGCTTGCGGGGGTCAAATCGCCTCCTGAAATCGGTATATAAGTTTTTTACTATTTCGGGGAAACAACGCACCACCTCATAAATCCTGTTCTCGGTATATGTGTCCTTTATCATCCGCAGTTTGAGGAAGTGAACAATCCCGTGCATTTCCGGCTGATTTGAAAGTGCCTTTTCAAGAGTGCCGGTCTTGGCTGTGTAAGCCGTCATAAATTGATGCGTAAACTGGCACAGGCAGTGTGCATAGATATATTCAGGAGCAGTGAGTGTGCCTTTTATAAACACGTCATCTATGGGAGTTTTACCGGCGAGAGAAATGAGGCTGATGTCCTCCTTTAACTTCTCAAGGAGTAATTCATTTTTTATCCGGGGGAGGTAAAATGAGAAGATTTTCCTCCCGTCTCGCATCGGTTCAACATACTTGCGAGTCGTTCGCAATTTATGGGTCGTCATTACCTCGGAGAATCTCGACAGGAACCTCTCTGATGCGTATGGAGACAGGGAAACCATCACACGCGTTTCACAGGTTTGGGGCTTCTGAGAGATGTGGACATAGGGACACAGGAGATTCCGGGATTCATTGTAAACACGCCGATAGCGGATGATTGCCTCGCGGGAGGATGTCTCAAGGAAATCCTGATTGATGTTGTTGGTAAAATCGTCTGTCCCCTCCACCTTCTCTTTGTAGAGAGGCTTGCTTGCAAAATAAAGACGCAGGAAACACTTCTTCATAGCCTTGCCTTGAGTCCTGTAAGACTGTAGGCGAAAATCTTTGAAGAGGTGTTCGATTCTGAGCTCTATCTCAGTCGTCTTTTCCGGAGCGGCGTTCACGAGATAAAACGCCCCTTCTTCGCGTTCACTGCGGATGTCAACGTTCACCCCGGGGCTTTGGGTATTCTGGGCGATGATTTCCGCAGCGCGCAAAGATTCTATGTGGTGCGCCATAACCTCGATCGGCGTGGTCTGGAAATAGTAACCGCCAATCCCCAGCTTGTCGAAAAACCACCGCATCTCGGAGCGTATGCGCTGCGGGGTGAAATTCCCCCTTGATAGGAGGAGTTCTTCGACCCTTAAAAGGTCGCCCTCCCTCAAGCCGCACTTTTTGGCAAGCGCCCCGTAATCCATTTTTTCCCCTCTGGGAAATGGCAGTCCATATTTCAATGACTTTATGCCTATACCGAAGGCGATGTCGGAATCAATTAAATCTTTGAGAAATGACCGTGAGCGGGTGTATGTTTTTATTCTATCGTATGATTTGTAGAGATTTCCCACGCAGAGGACACAAGTTGTTTTTTCTTTCTCTGCGCGCTCTGCGTGAGCTCAAAACTGAAGGATTTAAGGACAAGTCCGAAATTGTATATATAATTCTTGACAAAACCTTTTGTTTTAGCTCATCAATCATTTCTGCTTTTTGTTGAAATCCCTTAAAAAGGAGGTGAAAATTTCAGGTATGAATTTTCCCTTGAAATGTTGAGACGTTTCAAAAGGAGGAGAGGCTATGTTTAAGAAAATGGGATTTACGCTTATTGAGTTACTGATTGTGGTGGCGATTATTGCCATATTAGCGGCTATTGCGGTGCCGAACTTTTTAGAGGCACAGGTCCGCTCTAAAGTCAGCCGTGCAAGGGCAGACTTACGGACACTTGCTGGGGCTCTTGAGTCCTATATGATTGATTGGAACAAATATCCCTGCGATGGAGCACTATACAGCTGGAATTACCCTAACTATCCGTGCGACTATTGGTGGTACGTGCCGGATACCGTAACCACCCCGGTAGCTTATGTAACAAATGCAGTCTTGGTAGACCCATTTAGAAAAGGTATCAATGACTGGGGACCAGATGTAAAACTCCAGCGGTATCGTTACTGGTATATAGATATGACCTGGGGCACTGTGGGAACTCGTTCCTCAGCCGCTTCATTCTACGATTTTCTGAAAAGCTGGTATGACTCCTGGAAGTTAAACTCGGCGGGACCAGATAAGACCTATGGACCTTATTACGATACCGGCTCCTATCCCGGAACAGCGTATTCCCAGCTACCCATTCCTTACGACCCCACTAATGGCACTGTAAGTAATGGGGACGTTATGCGGAGTCAGAAAAGTTCGCAACAAGACAAGTAAACGGACAATTTCCGTTCCCTATTTCAAGTGTTGGGTCTAAGTGTGAGGAGGGATTGAACTCTGCAAAAATATCAAACATATTCTGCGAGATGCCCTTTTTTTGATACATCTCCCCGGAAGAAGTGATATTAAATATTTGCATCATTATCTTATGAAGAGTTTGATCCCTCTTCTGCATAAATGGTGATTGTTCCGTAAAGCCATAGTTAAAACTCTATGCGTGGGTTTTCTTGTCTGAGATGTTTGGATAATTCAAAAAGGGGAAGAATTATGTGTAAGAAAAGAGCGTTTACGCTGATTGAGTTACTGATTGTGGTAGCCATTATCGCCATATTAGCGGCGATAGCAGTGCCGAACTTTCTCGAGGCACAGGTCCGCTCAAAAGTCGCACGCACAAAAGCCGATATGCGTTCTGTGGCTGTGGCTCTGGAAGCCTATGCTACAGATATAAACAAATATCCCCCGGATTTCACCGATGGTGTCCACACATTTATAGGACGTCTGAAACACCTCACAACCCCGGTTGCTTACATTACCAACCTTCCCAATGACTTCTTTGCCGAAGCCATTGCTATTGGTCCTACATCTAAGAGTACCCTTTACAGGGAAGGTGCCTCTTTGAGTGGGGCTGTTATTCACCCCATCGTCTATGATTATGCGAAATTCGACGAGGGGTATGATACTTACGCTTTATGGGCTGAAATCACGCACAGTCCCGAGTCGGTTGCCTGGGCATTGAACTCGCCGGGACCGGATATTCACGACCACATCTACCTCGGTTTTCCAGGTCTCGTAATCTATGACCCAACCAATGGAACTATCAGCAAGGGGCAAATTATCCGGACCAATGTTAGTGCGGAAGACGTCCCCCAAAATCTATAATAGGACGTCATTGCTTTTACCACACATCTCTGGACGAAATAATTTTGAGGTGTTTGAACTCTTTTGTTCTTAAACGGTGATTGTCCCGTAATATTTTGCAAAAAGGAGGTGAAAATATAAGCGAGAGTTAAAACCTTGTTCGGGAATAAAATTTTTTTCTGAAATGTTGAGACATTTCAAAAAGGAGGAGAAATTATGTCTAAAAGAGGATTTACACTGATTGAGCTGCTAATTGTGGTGGCGATTATTGCCATATTAGCGGCTATTGCGGTGCCGAACTTTCTCGAGGCACAGGTGCGTTCCAAAGTCAGCCGTGCAAGGGCAGACATCCGTACCTTGGCTACCGGGCTGGAGGCTTATCGCCTTGACTGGCATAGATACCCCCCCTGTGGCTCTCGCTGGCAAAAAACTCCACCGACCTGGAACTGGTTTTATATTAATGAGACCCTCACCACGCCTGTTCAATACATCACCAATGCCCGTAATATGCGGGACCCCTTTCGTGACCAAAATGCCGTGACTGCTCAGTGGGAGTGGGCATTTCGTTACGCGAATACCTGGGAAACCTGGGGCACAATTGGCTCGAGCTACTACTCTATCTTAATGAATAATTATATGGGCGAGTGGATGCTTTACTCTGCGGGACCAGACCACCGTTCTTCCTTATGGACTCCCGGCGACTCACACAGTGGATACCGGACTGACTTGGGTTATCCGTGTTATCCTATACCCTATGATCCCACGAATGGCACTGCCAGCATTGGCGATGTTCAGCGGACACATAAGGACTCTGCGGGCGAGATAAAAAAGTGATAGAAGGAAACAGGGGCAGACTCTACAAAAATTTCAAAAATAGGCGTCAGGATACTTTTGCCTTTGTCGAATCCCCAGGTTAAAGTGATTTAAAATATTTGTACTCCCATTTTATGAATAGTTTGTCCCTATTTGTCCTTAAATGGCGATTGTTCCGTAAAATTTTGCAAAAGGGGGGAAAATATAAGCGAGAGTTAGAATTCTATTATAGGGAAGTTTTTTTCTGAAATGTTGAGACGTTTCAAAGAGAGGAGGAACTATGTCTAAAAGAGGATTTACACTGATTGAGCTGCTAATTGTGGTGGCAATTATTGCCATACTGGCAGCGATTGCGGTGCCGAACTTTCTCGAGGCACAGGTGCGCTCAAAAGTCTCCAGAACCAAAGCCGATATGCGCAGCCTTGCAACCGCAATTGAATCCTATGCCGTGGACCACAACCATCTCCCTATGGATTATGCCGGGGATGTATTGTATCCATATTACATTCATTACTCTCTCTCGACTCCCCAGGCATACATATCAAAAGCATATATGTGGGATGTGTTTGGGATGCAGAGAAAACTTACTTCGGGTAATCCGCATAAGGTCCTCTGGAGATATCGCTACAGGGCATTTAAGGAAGATTATCTGGTAGACATATGGGGAGCATCATTGGCAAGTGATCGACCGGGTGCTTTGGGAGCCAAGAAGGTCTTTGGTGCCTGGGCTATTTACTCCTATGGGCCGGACAAGAGAACGAATATCCCCCAAAGTCCCCTATTTGCTAACGGGGCAAACGAAACGGATTTTATGTGGCAGGTCTATGACCCAACAAACGGGACAATGTCAGCCGGAGAAGTCATCCGCGCCCCCAAAGGGACAATCTCCTATAAGGACTATAATATTGAGTACTACCACTAATTACATTTGACCAATCAACTATTCGAGACTTTCGGAATTTGCCTGTGTCGCGATACCGGGCGGCACAGGCTTTTTCTTTATTCGGTGAGGACAAGGAATGAGGGGGATTAGTGGATTGTCATCAGTATCCAGAATCCTCTATGAGAGTCTGGAGGATTTCTAATTCATCGCCGTCAAACCATAAAACCTTGCATCCACCGCAAAAATCTATCTCGATAAAATACTGGTAACTGAAGGGTTTTCTAATCATCGCTCCGCCGCATAATGGACAGTGATAGCGAGGCGGTTGTTTTGTGGCAGATGCCCCATCGCTCTTTTTTACCACAAACGGATTCAGGGTGTGTTCCTTTGCCCATCTATGCGCCTTCTCGATGAGATATTTCGATGCCTTGACACCTCTACGGGCAATGATGCGCACCACTCCATTTTGCGAGACTAATCTGCCGCCACACCTCGGACATAGATAAATCGGCACCCCTTCATAATTCGCCTCTATCAATTGAGTCGAGCAGACCGGGCATCCCCCTTTTTTGAAATTTCTGCTTGCGGGATTGCGGAAACCTTCGATGATTTCAGGAAAAGAACGCGCCGGGACTTCAATATCTGTCCCTGATGGGCGCACGCGCGTCATACCCGTGAACCAGGGGATGGCAAAAAGCCCGGCTAAATCAAACGGTCCGAGCCATTTCCCGTGTGCATCCCTGACCCCCCACAATTTTTTCTCTTGCGGCTCAGGGATTGATTTCCCCTGCATCGTTGTCTTCGCTATTTGCGCGATGGCGGTTGCAGAGAGTATGCCGCCCGGAATCCCCGCAACCCCGTCAGTGGTTTCATCCACGGACTTTATCTCCGCACGCGCCTCCTCGCGTTTCTTCTCCTGCGCCCTTACGTCTTTCTCTAAATCCATAAACGATAGATTCGACATTGCGGTGAGTTTCTCAATCCTATCTTTGCTTGGCGGATGCGTTGACAGAATCCGCTTGAAGAATCCCTCTCTGGCGACTAATCCCCGGCTTTCGGGTGATACAATGAAAATCGGACTGTATGTCTCACCCGGATCGCCAAGGTATGAGTAATACCTGTGTGCCTTGAGAATTGCCCGCGCAAGCCCGTCGGGATTACGCGTGAATTCCACCGCAGTTGCATCGGCAAGATATTCACGCTCGCGGCTTATGAGTAGCCCCAGAAATCGAATAATGAATGCCATCAGGGCAGTTAGTCCTTCCCCCGCTATCCTTGCGCCCTCTGCCTGGGCTGCATATCTATTCCGCATAATAAAGCCTGTATTCTCCCGTTCGCTCTGAAAAGCATCGCTTATGCGCTGGAAGAAATTCGCCAGTGAGCAGACAAGCGTAACATAAAATGCATCGCCGCGCATAATGTGCGCCATCTCGTGCGCAACTACCGCCTGGAGCTCATCGCGCGTCAGGCGAGCCAGTGCACCCTCGCTCACCCCTATCGCCGCCGTGCCATCAGCCTCTGTCAGGGCAAATGAATTCACAACATTCGCCGGTATTACGTAAACATTTATCGGATGCTTGTATCCCGCGCCTATCCTCACTTCTTCAACCACGTCCACCAATTTCCTGTGATACAAATCCCTTCTGTCCGGCTTTTCAGCATTTACTCTTTCAAGTATAAACCTTGCTCCATTGCGCTTTACGTCATACCATTGATAAAGCGCAATAAGAACGGAAATGCCCAGGATTATGGCGAAGTGCCACCCTGTGAAAATCCTGAACTCCTCTACGAAAAGGAATATTTTAATAGGGATTGAAAGAAGAAGGTAGATTACGCCAATGCTGACAAAATACACCCCGATGAGGAGAAAGAAAACAAAGACAGATTTCCGTTTCTGCTCCTTTTGAATCTCGTAAAACGATTTCCTTCTCTCCATAATATTCACCACATCTTCCCTAACACGTATGAAAAGTAAAGCATACGTGCAGACTGTGTGTCAATACTCAAGAAATCGTAACAATTCAGCAGTTTGAAAAAGGAATGAGTCTGGTTAGCCCGTTGTGCCTGTTCAAAGTTTCCGCCTGGGGCGGATTGGATGTTCGATGTTTTCACCCGAGGTGAATTGGTTTGCCCCAGACTGTCATAAAATCCTCGTCTGATTGGGATGCTTGCATCCACTTCGTCTTCATCTTCGTCTTCATCTTCGTCTTCATTTTTGAATCTTTTATGTGCTAAGGTGGATGCAAACATCCCAGTCACGTGCAAAAGGTGTGTAGTAATTATATGATAACGTAGTGTCCGTGGTGTCGTTGTGGTTTTTTCAACTTCTTTCCCACCACAACGGCACAACGAGCACAACGATATTCAGACGAAACATTTCAAATATCTCTGGCTAGACTTTACTTGCGCAACAAATACGTTCTTTTCGCATGAAAAACTCGAGGTTTACAAACGGGCAATTGAATTCATCGCATGGCGCAGGAAAAAGCCCGCCAGGGGCGCGTCTGCGACAAGATGCAGAGATGAAGATGAAGAGTGAGATGAAGTCGAAGGCGCGCCATCGGTGGGTTGTATATAAACAAGATTTTGCCCTTTACTTTCCTGCATCGCATAAGGGTAAATACTCGACAGTTACAATCATACGAATTGTGAATTAAGAACTATGATTTTTGATTTTTGAATCCGCCTGCGGCGGAAACTTCGAACTCCCAACGGGCAAACGGGCAAACCGACTAACGAAAGGCTAACCAGTGAAAATATTATTCATCGGCGACATAATGGGCAGACCGGGCAGAACCATCGTGAAAAAGTTCCTCCCGGATTTGCGCAAAGACCTCGAACTCGATTTTGTGATTGCAAATGGTGAGAATGCCGCAGGCGGCAAGGGCATCACGCAGCCGGTTGCAACCGAACTCTTTGAATGCGGAATTGACGTCCTAACCGGCGGCAATCATACCTGGAGTAACCGCGAGGCTCTGAAATTCATTGATGAAGAAGAGCGCCTTTTGCGTCCTGCAAATTACCCGGAAAATGCAGGCGTCCCCGGACGTGGCTCAGGCGTTTTTCGCACAAACTCCGGTCTCAAAATAGGCATCATCAATCTCCAGGGACGCGTCTTTATGACGCCGATTGATTGCCCGTTCCAGCGGGTGCGGCGCGAGGTTGAGCATATCCGCCGCGAGACAAACATCATCATTGTTGACTTTCACGCAGAGGCAACCAGCGAAAAAGTCGCAATGGGTTGGTTTCTGGACGGCGATGTATCAGCCGTCATCGGCACGCACACACACGTCCAGACAGCCGATGAACAAATCCTCCCCGGCGGCACCGCTTATATAACGGATGCAGGGATGACGGGTGGGCACAGCGGCGTGATTGGGGTGAAGAAAGATATTGTTTTAGAGGGTATGCTTTCACGTCTACCGGTAAGGCACAAACTCGCCACAGGTGAGTTGCGCCTGCACAGTGTCATAATTGAAATAGATGCAATGACGGGCAGGGCAATATCCATCGAACGTATCACACGCAAATTATGAACTGTGAATTGAGAATTGTGAATGAAGAATTGAGTTGCCCGGCTTGAGCCTCATTCTAAATTCACTATTCTTCATTCAGAGTGGGATTATGTCTGATGTATACGATGTCATAGTCGTAGGCGCAGGGCACGCCGGCTGTGAGGCTGCTAATATCGCCGCACGTATGGGTGCGAAGACACTCCTCGTAACAATCCAGCTCGAGGCGATAGCGAGAATGTCGTGCAACCCGGCTATCGGCGGGCTTGCCAAGGGGCACCTCGTGCGCGAGATTGATGTCCTTGGCGGCATTATGGCGCGCGCCATTGACGCAACCGGCATCCAGTTCCGTATGCTGAACACCAGCAAAGGTCCCGCCGTGCACGCACTCCGTGCTCAGGCTGATAGACAACTATACTCCCTCTGGATGTGGAACGCTCTCGAAAATACACCCAACCTCGATATCCGCCAGGGGATGGTTAGCGGGCTTATACACAACGATAACAGTGTGTGCGGCGTTATCCTTGAGAGTGGCACACGCATCCCTTCCCGCACAGTGATACTCACCACCGGCACATTCCTGGACGGCATTGTGCATATCGGTTTGAGGAGCTATCCTGCCGGGCGTGCAGGCGAACCCCCTGCCGATAAACTTTCCCAAAGCCTTGCAACACTCGGTATCGAACTTGGAAGATTTATGACCGATACACCCCCGCGCCTCGATAAACGCACGATTGATTTTTCCGGGCTCGAGGTGCAGTATGCCGACTACGCCGCCTGGCAGCGGGACTATCTCAGTGGCGAGGTGCTCCAACAGCAGTTGGCCTATTGGCAAGAGCAGTTAGAGGATATTCCCGAGGCATTGGATTTGCCCACCGACCG
>CAZGKP010000100.1:0-12947 GCA_964526215.1 uncultured Candidatus Sumerlaeota bacterium | reverse complement strand
GCAGATTGCGCAGAATGTTCGACCACTTTCAGTGGCTCGAAAGGAAAACACAGATTTATAACGTGTTTAATATCAGTAATCTGCGTCATCTGTGAAATCTGTGGCTCCCTCAATGTTAGACTTTTTACATACGCGTCATTAATTATGTTTAATATACTGCATCTTCAAAGAACCAAAGTGTTGCCCTTTTTCACACATTCACATCGAGTAGAAGAATGTTACCATAATGTTGCTCACAGTTGAAAACCTGAAGAAGGAATTTAGCGGACTGGTTGCTCTAAAGGATGTCTCATTCGAAGTCCCGGAAGGCGGCATCACCGGAATCATAGGACCCAACGGCGCGGGAAAGACCACCCTTTTTAACGTCATCAGTAGCATCCTGCCTCTGACCGGCGGCAGGGTCGTATTTGACGGCAAAGATATTACGGGTCTTCCCTGCCATAGGATAGCGGCGCGCGGACTTGTGAGGACATTTCAGAACGTCCGCCTCTTCAAAGAGATGACGGTTTTAGAGAATGTGCTCACCGGACTCCACGCACACAGCGCCGAGGACTTCTGGACAGCATCCTTGCACCTGCCTTCATCCCTGGAACGTAAAATGGAAAAACTCCGCCAGGTATACCGTATACTTGATTCACTCGATCTGGAGAAACACATAAATAAACTTCCACTCGCTTTACCATTTGGGCAACGTCGTCTCCTCGAGATTGCCCGCGCCCTTGCTGCCAGACCAAAACTCCTCCTCCTTGATGAACCGGCGGCAGGGCTTAATCGCTCTGAAACCGCAGCTCTGGCGAAAATCTTACACCGCATAAATAAAAGCGGCATTACGCTCCTGCTCGTCGAACACGATATGCGCCTCGTCATGGGAATAGTTGACTGGCTGATTGTGCTGGATGCGGGCAGCATAATCGCAAGAGGCAAACCCGAAGCCGTCCGCCAGAACCCCACCGTCATTCGTGCATACCTCGGAGAAGAGGAAACTTAATATTTTTGACATACAATAGACTGGATTTCTATAGTGATGCTTAAAGTGATAAATCTCGAGGCTGGATATGGCGCGCTAAAGGTCTTGGATGGCGTCTCTCTGCACGTTGATAAGGGGGAATTGGTGGCGGTCTTCGGCGGCAATGGCGCTGGCAAAACTACACTTGTAAAAACGCTCATAGGCGAAATCCCGCTGTGTGAGGGACGCATAATATATCAGGGGAAACAATTGACCCATCCCGTCCCTGAGACGCTTGCGCGCAAAGGCATTGTCCTCATCCCTGAGGGGCGCGAACTCTTTGCCGACCTGACAGTGGGCGAGAATCTCAAGATAGGTGCGTATCCGCGCAAATCGGGGAGGACTACATTGAGGCGCACGCTGAATGAGGTTTTCAATCTATTCCCGATATTGCGCGAGCGATTTTCGCAGAAGGCGGGGACATTGAGCGGCGGCGAACAGCAGATGCTGGCACTGGCGCGGGGGATGATGTCTGAACCCGAACTCTTACTCCTCGACGAGCCATCCACCGGGCTTGCCCCGAAACTCGTGCAGGAACTCTACAGGAAAATCGCCCACCTGAAGACACGCGGTGTAACAATGCTCTTAATCGAGCAGAACGCTCACATCGCCTTAAAGTATGCCGACCGTGCATACGTTATGGAAAACGGCAGGATTGTCCTGCAGGGCGATTCCGCCAAACTCGCCAATGACACCCGCATCCGTTCCGCCTACCTCGGGCAATAAAAAAATAACCGGTGTTAGGGAGAAAACAAACAAAATTTCCAAAAGCAGTTTACTTACATACAAGCAGGCAAAGCACGCGGATGAAAAACAATCGTTCTGAACTGCCTTAATGGGGGCTACTTTTGCTTTTAATCGAAGAGGCTCTTTCTACGGCGAAGAAATGCCGGTGCCTCGAGGTCTTCTTCGGGTGTTTTGTCCGCCTCTGACTCCATAGATTCCTCCGAAGGTGCATCGGGATAAATGTGGCGCAATGGGTTGTCGGGACGGTTAAAGTTGACGACGAAATCTTGCTGTTTCTCTTCCGCCGGGGCAACGGCGATCTTCTCAGAAGTTCGGGATAATTCCTTTTTTGCTTCAGCCACCTGGTTTTCTGCGGCAAGCATTGATTCGAGTTTTTCCTTCAGGGTAACGGGGGATTGTCTGGTTTGACGAGCGGGGGCTTGTTCGCGGGAGGTCGCAGCGGCACCTGTCCTGACGGAAAGACGAGATTTCTCCTCCTTGAAACCGGTGGCGATTATGGTTACTTTGATTTCATCGGTGAGGTTGTGGTCAAGCACAACACCGAGTATAATATTCACATTGGGGTCGGCAGATTCGTAAACGGTGGTTGTCGCCTGGTTAATCTCGTCGAGTTTCATACTTTCACCACCCGTAACGCACATAAGGATACTGGTTGCACCATCAATGACAATCTTATCGAGGAGGGGATTTGCACAGGCTTTTTTCACGGCTTCAACGGCGCGGTTTTCTCCCTTGCCTACGCCGACACCCATAACGGCGCCACCGGTGCCTCTCATAATAGCCTGCACATCTCCAAAGTCCACATTGATGAGACCGGGGATAGTGATTAACTCGGATATGCTACGCACGCCCTGTGAGAGAACCTGATTCGCCATAGCGAAGGCCTCTGTGAGCGTGGCTTTATTGCCGACAACTTCCAGAAGGCGCTCGTTGGATATTACGACGAGTGTGTCGCAGCACTCCCGCAGGCGGTCAATGCCGAGGTCTGCCTTCTTCATCCTCTGTGGTCCCTCGAAACGGAAAGGACGAGTAATAAAGCCAATGGTGAGTATTTCGAGTTCACGGGCAATTTCCGCCACCACGGGTGTTGCGCCGGTTCCCGTCCCGCCTCCGAAGCCTGCGGTGAGAAAGAGCATATCGGCGCCATTTACTATCTCCGTCATCATATCCTTTGCAGCGAGGGCGGCTTTCTCTCCTATCACGGGGTCAGAACCCGCCCCAAGACCGTGTGTAATATCCTTACCTATCTGGAGTTTGTTGGGGCACTTTGCGCGCTGAAGTGCCTGCACATCGGTATTAATGGTATAGAACTCCACGTTGTCCAGTCCCATCTCAAACATACCGTCAACCGCATTGCCACCTGCGCCGCCGACACCGATTACCTTAATATGGGGCTTAATTCTATTCTCCTGCTCCACGAATTCAAACTCTGCCATTTTGCATTACCTCCTTAAGCGTTAAAGATTTTATTATCGTTGAGTCCGTTAGCCCGTTGAACATCCAACTTTGCATTTTGCATTTTGAATTCTATCCAAAAGAATCCACAATCTTAATTAGTATGTTCTTCACCCATTCAAATAAACCGGCGCCATTCATCGGCGGATTCACTGCACTTGAAAAGCCGTGCATGACCAATCCTATCCCGGTTGAATAAATCGGGCTGGATATTACACTTGTCATACCTTTGAGACCTTGTGGCACACCCACGCGGCAGGGGCATTCAAAGACCTTTTCTACAAGGTCGCTTATTCCCTCAAGCAACGCCGTGCCTCCCGTAAGCACAACGCCTCCGAAGAATTTATCTCCGAAACTCGCCCGGTTTATTCTCTCACGTGCCATCTGGAAAATTTCATCAACACGTGCCTCAATAATCTCTGCTAATTTCTGTCGCTTGACAGATGCCCGCTTGTGACTCACCGCATGCGAAATCTCGAATTTTTCCTCCGGTCTGACAAGCGATGCCATCGCACAACCATATTTCTTTTTGATATTTTCCGCATCGAATATGGAAATCTTCAGACCACGAGCGATGTCGCTGGTGATATTGTCCCCACCGAAAGGAACAACACCCGTATAGCGAATATGTCCCCTTGTGAAGATGGCGATATCTGTCGTGCCGCCTCCAATGTCTAACAATAAAACCCCCAATTCCTTTTCCTCCTCGCCCAGCAGCGCCTCGGCGGAGGCTATTGATTCTAAAAGTATGTCAGAGGTGCTGTAACCGCTCTGCTTGATGCACCTCATCAGGTTCTGCACCGAGGTAACTGCGGCGGTTACTATATGCACATTCACCTCGAGTTTGGAGCTCACCTGTTCATATGGATTTCTCACCACCCCGTTGTCAGTAACATACTCCTGTGGGATGGAGTGCAATATCTCGCGGTCAAGGGGCATAGATAGTGCCCTTGCACGTTCATTCACGCGGGTAATATCAGCGCGAGTGATGCCGCGCTGGGGATTCTGTATCCCGATAGATGCCCGCGAGTTGAGGCACTGGACGTGCCCCCCGGCAATCCCCACAATCAGGTTATGCACCTCGCGCCCAGCCATCCTCGATGCCTTTTGCACAGCCTTCTCGATGGACGTAATCGTTTGACTTATGTCTATCACTATCCCCTTTTTCAAGCCGAGGCTCGGCGTGGAGCCAACGCCCAGTATCGAAGGCACGCCATCGCCGTCCATCTCGCCCACAATGGCGCAGACCTTTGTTGTCCCCACGTCCAGTCCGGTTACGAATCTTTTTTTTCTCTGGCGCTTCGCCATATTAGTTATTCACCAATCGGCGCTTTTTAACCGAAGGCTCGCTTCGTAATGCATAAACAATCTGTTTATTGAAGCGTAAATCAACAAACCGAAAATTTTGCAGGTTGCGCCCACCGGATGCATATTTTTCGATAAATGCGTGGAGTTCGGGCAGACGCCGTAGCGCATCTTTGCGACCGAACCGAACCTCTGTCCCCCTCTCGAATATCGCCGTGATTGTGCCGTGTTGCCCAAGATGCATCTCCGAGAGTTTCGCATAGAGTTTGTCGCAATGACGAATGAGCGCCGCCTGGATGTCCAGTGCCTTAAAGAACGACGACGTCTGGATAACCTTGCCGGGAGCCACATCTTTCTCAGGAATCCCCGTAATTATGGGGAAATCCACACTTTTGCGCTTCTCGGGACTCAAGCGCTCCATAACAACGCCATCGGAATCAGCCAGGAAGAGACCGTCTCCGGCAACGATGACAACGGCTTTGCGCGGCTGGGCAAGAATGCGCAGGGTGGAGGGGTATTCCTTGTGCAGTTGCACGGTGCGCAGTTTTGGTAATTTCATAAGCCTGCGTTTCAGCACACCCAGTCTCAACTTGAGGAGGTTGTAATTGTGCCCCTTCAGGTCATCCAGACAGGCATACTTCAGCGCCTCTTCGGCGAGTGCGGGAGAAATCCCCATCACCTCCACCTTCTTGAGCCGGAAGTAGGGCGATTGAAAAAGAAAATAATGCAGTCGCCACCCCAGCCACACAGATGCAAACAGGCAAATGAGGAAAAATAACCCCTTGAAAAGTCCGAAGACCATCAGCTGCACACGCACAGGGAACGGCTCACGCCTTCCACCTACCGGATATTTGTGCCTCTTTTTCATCATCGTGTTACTCTGAGCGAACCAACCCACCACGCTGTCCTGATTCCCAACCGTCCAACAGACAAACGGACTAACCGACCAACCGCACCTCCGGTTCGAGGATTATGCCGAATCTATCTTCAACGCTCTTTTGAACTTCCCCGATGAGGGAGAGGACATCATTCGCTGTGGCATTTCCGGTATTTAATATCCAGTTAGCGTGAACAGACGAGACACAGGCGCCGCCAATTTTGCGCCCTTTAAGCCCCGCCGTCTCAATCAGGCGTCCGGCAAAATCCCCCTGCGGGTTCTTGAAGATGCTGCCTGCGGTGCCCTTAATTGCCGGTTGCCTTGAGCGCAATCGCTGATACCTCTCAAGCCGTTCATTACGGCGCTCAAGGTTAGATGCCGCAAGCCTCAAGACCAGCGAGGTGATAATCATATCCGGCAATTTAGCCCGCCGATATGCGTATTGATACCCGCCCCTCCGCAAAATGACTTCCTCGCCATCGGGCGTCACGCCCCGAATCTCCAGAGTCCGGTCATGGAGACCGAACCCATCCATACCTGCATTGCCAGCGGCGGCGCCTCCCACTGTGCCCGGAATCCCAAAACAGAACTCAAGCCCCGAAAGCCCCAGCCTGAGGCTCTCATTAAGTAAAAACACAAGCGACGTCGCTGCTCCGGTCTCAATCACATCGGGGGCTTTTTGCTCAACAAACTCAAAGCCGTTGCCTAATTTTATGATAACCCCACGAAAGCCCTCCTCGCTAAATATTGTATTTGTGCCGTCACCTAATAGAAACCATCTGATGTCGCACTCCCGCAGGCGCGTGAGCAATCGTGCGAGAGCACGTTTATTTCCCGGCTCGGCTATTATGGCAGCAGGACCCCCAACCTGCATCGAGGTACAGCGTGCAAGGGGCACATCGCGGTAGCAGGTTATGCTACCCAACTCTTCAATATCTGCAACTCTCATATTCATACCGCCGCTGCCCTTTTCACTGAAGCAGGTTCAAGATTGTGCTCGCCGAGTCGCTTCAATAGAATCTCCCCCTGCCTCCATATATCCCCTGCGCCCATTGTGAATACGATGTCTCCCGGAGCGAGAAAGCCTGCGAGCCTTTCGCATACTTTATGCGGATCAGCCACATATGCGGCTCCACGATGCCCTTGCCTCGATACCGTATCGTATATCATCTTCCCCGAAACGCCCGGAATTAGTTTCTCACCCGCTGAATAAACGTCGGTTATTATGACAATATCCGAATCATTAAAGGCGTCGGCGAACCCATCTGCGAGGGCGAGTGTGCGCGTATAACGATGTGGCTGAAAGATGGTAACAATGCGTCCGTTGCGCTGATTTCGCAGCGGGATTGCGGCGCGCAGGGTTGCGGCAACCTCGCTTGGATGATGTGCATAATCGTCAATAACCATAATCCCTTCAGTCTCGCCCTTCACCTGAAAGCGCCTCTTTGTGCCACGGAAATCTCTGATTGCGGAGCGCAGGACATCGAAATCCACACCCAGTATAAGCCCCAGCCCCATTGCCGCAAGCGCATTTGAGACGTTATGGCGTCCGGGAACGGAAAGTTCAACGCACCCCAACTTTCGTCCCTCGCGTAACATCGTGAATGTGGAGCCGCCCGGTCCGGTTGAAATCTCTGTTGCGAAGAAATCCGCTTGCGGGGAGATAAGGCTGTAGAAATAAGCCTCGCAGGCGAGGTCTTTATCCAGCACGGTGCGCAATCCTGCATCATCGGCGCACAAAACGGCGGCGCCGGTCGGTTGCACCTGCGCCAGAAATGACCTGAAAGCCTCGTGGAGTTTATGGGGAGTTTCGTAGAAATCGTGATGGTCGAGTTCTACATTTGTAACAATTGCATATTGAGGGGAATAGGCGAGGAAGGAGCCATCGCTCTCGTCAGCCTCGGCGACAACGTAATCACCTGCACCGAGTTTCGCATTTCCGCCGAATTCATCCAGCTCCCCGCCGATAAGAACGGTAGGGTCGAGTCCCGCCTTCTCCAGCAAGACCGAAACCATCGAGGTAGTAGTTGTCTTGCCGTGAGTGCCTGCGACAACGATGCCGTTGCCCTCATCGAGAATCTCCGCCAGCATCCTCGAGCGGTGCCAGACGGGGAGTTTCAACCTGCGGGCATAAATCAGTTCGGGATTTTGCTCACCGATTGCAGAGGAAACGATGACGAGTCCGACGCCGGATAGATTCAGTTGCGAATGACCGTAATAAACAAGGGCGCCGTTTTCCTCAAGGCGAGAAGTGCGGGCATTAGGTTGGAGGTCGGAACCGCTTACGGGAATTCCCTTCCCGAGCAGAACCCAAGCGATGGCGCTCATCCCAGCGCCACCAATACCTATAAAGTGTATGCGCTTCAGCGGGAACATCAGCTATCACCACCCCAGTAGCAGGAACCAAAACAAAAACAGCCCAGAACAACAGCGGGTTAAAGCAACTTTTTTCTCAACTAAAATGTAATTTAGATATACACAGCCAACCAGAAACTTCAAGTATAATTTTCAATTTTTTTCAAGAGAATTTACACTCCTTTCGCCCCACCCAAAGAGGGTGGAAGTCTTTAATCCACAGACTTATCCGCCCGCCGCGGCGCATAAACCTTTGGAGGGTTATCCGCCACAGGCGAACATTTCGCCCTTAAAAAAAGAGGCTATCCGCCAATAAACAGACAGCCCATTTTTCAATTTTCCGCTCCGCAGGCGATTTGTTTAATTCAACAATTGCCGAAATGTTATATCAAAATATCATAGAATACCCCAATCTACAGTATGAACGGTCTGACGTTTCAGCCACCAAGGGCGAATACGCACCTAACCTTCCTATTTGAAATGAACTTAGAAAACCACCAAACTCCAGCCAACGAAACCGAGCCCTTGGTCGGCTGCAAACGCTTGTTATGTGGCAAGCATCTGAACCTGTATTATGCGCCTTAATAAATCCACTAAGAAAAGAAGAAGTTCTTGGTCTGATAACCGAGATTTGTAGTTCGTGACTGTTCAGTGCTTTACAGAAATTCAACGTGATTTTGCATGTCGTTATAATCAAGCACTTGGTAGATGAGCGTTAGCCCGCGTATTATCTCACCAATTGCGCTACGCTGATGAGCATAAACAAGACCGCTGTGGTCAACACCTTTAGCATGTATATGTGTAGAATCTAAGCTTTTTACTCATTTAATTTTTGCGATACTTTTGAAGGCGTTTTCTGACGTAATGTTTCTACAAATAATTCGCTCTTCTTAATGGATTTGTCAATTTCGGCTCGATGATCATAATAATAAGCCAGGGCAGCGTAAACATCAGCCAAAGTAAGGTCATATTCGGCTGCGATTTCATCGGCGCTCCGTGCCAACAATTCATGCCAGATGACAATATTTTGTACAGTGATACGATGTCCAGCTATTCTGGGCTTACCACCAGCTATCCCATCGGTAATTTCGATGTGCCCATCCAGTATTTTAGTAATCATCAAATTCACCTCTTGGTAAATAAAAAATACAAAACCTGTTCTTATGTCGGGCTGTCACTACAAATTTAACTACTCCATTCAACGAATGTCAAGACAATGTTGGATTTTACACTTATTTTTGTGAAAGGTCGAATATTCCCCACATAACGTTGTGGCTAAGCTGCCCGAAGGTTGCGGCGCAAAGAACGTTCGGAATTTTACAAAAACTGAAGCGGTGCTCTGAGCGTCTTAATTTGCACAGAGCCCTTCGGGTCAGCTTAAGCCACTTGTTATGCGATTACATTATTTTTAAATTAAGAAGTAAAAAAGTTCTCTAACTCATCTACATCTTCTCGTTTATAATGCAATTTATCATCATGGTTTCTGAACGTTCTTACAAGTTCAGATTGATAATAGTCAGAATTTGATCTTTTATAACTACCACCTTGTTTTACAGCATTTCTAAGTACAACTGAATAATCTAACAATGCGGGAATATTTCGCAAATCAAAATAAAGTCTATAAACAATATCCATTATGTAATTTTTAAAATGTTCAGTTATTTTATCGCTCGTTAAAATTGTGTATATACAACTTCCTAAAGCCAAAATACTACTTTTAGGTATATTTCCATTATTATAACTTGCATTTGTAGAATCTAATTTTATATTTTCTTGATCTAATGGTAAATCTCTAATGGAAATTATCCAATCACAACAAGCTGATATAATTTCATACATTAAATAATTATATTTTGTTGGCCATTCTGCATATATATCTATTAATTTGTCATTAGGGTTATAATTCCTAACAATACGATCCATAAAATGAGGATAATAATACAACCACATATGCCAAGTAATACCTTGATGTAATGCACTCGATACCATAACATCAAAAAAGAATACACCTATGAATAGTGAGGATTTCCATTTACTTTTATCGAAAAAATCATCCATAGCTAAGTTGTAGTAATCATTAGAAGGTGTTCTTGATAAATTATCCAATTCAATAATAACTGCTTCTCCAACAGGTCTCCAAACACCAAGTTTTTCAGCAATCCGTGCATCACTAAATAAATAGTTTAACAATTTATTTGATTCTGGAAGATCATAAAGATGATATGAAGATAAATTTTGATTATTTTCCAATTCAGAATAAAGAATACTTGAATTATCATTGTAAAGAACTGTTAAATATTTATCAACGAAATGAGATCTTTCATAAATTTCCAAATTAAGTATATTTAACGAAAAGTAAGGTCGAATATCTTTTATGGCATTAATAAATTTTTCTGAATATAAAAGGTTTCGAAATAATTCATGTGCATCATTTTTATTTCTCTGATAATCAGGCAAATATTTTGCTATAATAGTTGTAAATTTCTTTAATAATTTACCTAACTTATTATTTTTTGATTTGCCTTTTTCTTGTTTTGGATTTTTAATCTGTTCAGTAATAATTTCATAATACGGCTGGGGAGTCCATTGCTTCTTTTTGCGAGCAAGAAAAAAATTACCGGCACTTATTTTTTTAAGACGAGCAAGATTTTTTTCAACGAGTGAGATTAGCTCCGTGTATTGTTGGGTTCTCATAAGTTCATTAGTTAAATTTTGTAACTTTTTGACTTTATTTTTGGGTAACGGAGTAAATCTTAAATGTAAAGAAATAAAAATGCTACTAAATAGAATTATCAAATATGATACATTCTGAGGAGTAAGATTGTATTTATTAAGACCCCAGTTTAGATTAAGGTTCAACGTTACAAATGTTTGATAAAATTGTAAATAATGAACAAGTAATAACGCTAAAATTAATACTATCCAATGTAATATACCAAATTTTAAAAATATATTGATTCTTCTATATTTGGGTAGAATAGCATAAATTGCGATAAATAAAGCAAAGATTGTAATAATACTATCGAAAGTCAAAACTGTTTTCCTTTATATCATCATTGAACTTAAATCCTAAATTTCTTACCGTATAACGCTCTGCATAACCTGCGAAGGACGAAAACAAGATGAATTTGCGAATTAGAAATAACTTTGAGAGAGCACAAAAGCTGTCAATTAAGCACTAGCCCTTCGTCAGGATGATGCAGTTGTTATACGGTTGCTTGCCTTCTCTCCGACGCTGCGACTTCTACACTGAGTAAAACATGATTGTTTTTCGAGGGGCGTTTTGTTTTTGAACATTCATTGATTTTTTGGGCATGATAAACCTCCGATTTTTGGTTAGAATAATTTTTTTTGGTTACTTTGTTCTTTGACAACTTTGGCAGTTTTAAAGGTTTCTTTAGTTGATACTGGCCTTTGAATTCCTTTATCATTCAAAATATCTTCAACTGTTAATATCTGAATTTTATCATATCTGGTACCGAAAATGGCTTTATTATAATAGCCTTGATTTTTTGCTTCCATAAGCATAGGCTTTGTAACTTGGTCATCAAAACAAACAAATACGCCAATGGATGCATTTTGTGTATTTACCACATGGATAAATTCTCTAATATTCTTAACGTTGACATTACCACTTTTGACTTCTATTAAGACTATTTCTTTCTTTTTATCCGTTTGAAAGGTAATATAACCATCCCAGCCGCCATCGGCTATTTTCTTGGGATTATGAACGCCACCGAGTTTTGATTCGATTATCCAGTCTTGAAATTCAAAACGACCGCTTTTGCCTTTGGCAAGTTTTTGGGCTGATGCGACGTCTTGAGGGAAGCCGTGTATTTCGTAAGTATCTTTTATCTTTTTACCATAAGTATGAATTAACCGCCTTTCAATTAAGCCTATAGCAAGATGTGAAATATCAACACCTAACCATTTACGTTTTAATTTTTGTGCAGACGCTACAGTGGTTCCGCAACCGCAAAAAAATCTGCAACTAATCCATTTTGAGGAGAGCTTGTTTTGATTATTCTATCAAGCAATGATTCTGGCTTTTGTGTTGGATAGCCTAATTTTTCTTTGTCTGTGGGGCTATGAATTGGGTCTAAATCAATCCACCAATCGTTTACAGGAGTGCCTTGAGAGCGCAAACCTTGAACAGCATATTTGCCTTTAACTTTTGTTCGGCCTCTTTGTATTGTTCCTGCTGTATATGGTCGATAATCAGGTTCAAAAAAATAATCATTTGAAACTGTATATCTCAGAATTATATCATGTTTTCTTGGAAAATCTTTTTTAGGAATACCGCCGCCAGCATAGCACCATACGATTTCGTTGCGGAAATGCTTATTGTCAAAGATTAGGTCGCAAACGATTTTAAGATAATGACTCATCGTCGGGTCACAATGCAGATAGAAGCTACCAGTAGAATTGAGAACCTTGTGCATGTACCAGATGCGTATGGCCATTGTAGTCAAGTAGGAAACAGCGCCTTTTGAAATGCGGATTTTATCGAAATTATCGAGCAAGTGGAATAAGTCGAGGTCGATGTCCTTAATTTGCTCAAGAGTATCTTTGTACGAAACGTTGCTCCAAGTATCCGCAAATGCTTGTTTTTGAGCCTGTGCATCGTGGAGCGAAATATCTTCAAATAGGATATTGTAATTACGCTTAGAATTAAACGGAGGGTCGATATAGATGAGGTCAATAAAGCCGGCGGGATGCTTTTCATGCAGGCTTTTTAGAACGTCAAGGCAATCGCCGAAGTAGAGTTGATTCATATTAAAAATATGGCAAATAAAATTTACAGATTCAAGTTTTTGGGGTGGAGGAAATCATGTTTAGCGTACTTCCCTTACCCGCAGGATTTTAGAATATGCACTTTAACCGTATAACAATGATTATACAGTCTGTATAAAACGGCAAACACAGACTGCTTCCTTCTGTATAAGAAGTTGCCGTGTCTTCTTGTTTTTTCGCTCAAATGCATCCATATCAATGATATACATCCTTCCCGGCGACTTAACGCTTCTGGTTTATACAGACTGTATAAACCCGGTCAAAGTCCATCGACCGGGCTTCGCACACCATGACCTCCCTTATTCAGGACACGGGTGTAAATCATGGTGGTGCTGACGTCTTTGTGACCTAAAAGTTCCTGGATGGTGCGGATGTCGTAACCGGCCTCAAGCAGGTGTGTGGCAAACG
>CAZGKP010000099.1:0-13031 GCA_964526215.1 uncultured Candidatus Sumerlaeota bacterium | reverse complement strand
GGGCGAGCAACCGATAGTGGGCGAATGGGTCTATGTTTCATCCTCGCAAGAAAGGCAATACAGTTGCTCGGGTCGCACAAATGACGAGGGGACAGCCGAATGTTCTCTTTGCGCCGGCAAATTTAATGTCAATATGAACAAGCTCAATTTCCAGAGCCAGCTAACCATCAGCGCTGAAGATGAAGGCAGCGAGATTGTGTTTGAATTATCCCCATACACCATTGAGGTAACTCTTTTAGATGCCGAAACAAATCAACCCGTGCCGAAGGCGTCTATCGAGTTGCGCCCCTCCGAGGGGACAAACCGACGTTACAAGAATGCTGATTCTCAAGGCAAGGCAACTTTCCCAAATTTAGATGCGGGGCAATATCGGATATATATGAGAGCGGTTCGAGGATATATGGAGTATGAAAGTGAGGAGATAGCATTGAGCGAAGAATCACCGGAGGCACACGTAGCCGTCTTGCTCCAAAAGGGGCTTTCATTGAAAATTACCGTCTTTGATGAAGAAACCGGTGAGAAAATCAAAGAGAAACTTGCCGGTATCGTAATGAGAGAAAAAGAGTCTTCCAAACAAATATTTCCCGCAAAGGATTTCTCGAAACCGGGAGAGATTTTCTTAAGCGGTCTGCGGGCAGGGACATATCTGCTCACAGTCGAAGCCACTCATTTCAAATCGGAAAATAATGAGGTTACCATAACCGAGGGCGGCGAAAATGAAGCCGACATCCGGGCAAAACCTATGGCGGCATTCCATATTCACGCAACAGACCCGATGACTGATGAGTGCCCTCGCTTGCAAATAGACCTCACATTGACACCGGCGAACCAACCGGAGGGGAATTCCAGGGGATTCGGGTTAATGAATGACCAAGACTATGGACCCTGCCAGCCGGGAGAATTTGAGTATCTGATTAAAGCCCGCGGCTATGAAGATATGAAAGGCACCATAACACTGGAAAAATATAAAACCACGAATCTTAATTTATCATTAAGCCCGCAGAGTAAGTAAAGATGAATTATTCCATTAAAAATATGGAAAGGGAGTAAAATGCGACGAGAGAGAAAATCTTACACCATCGGGATTGATGTGGGGACGGGAAGCGTGCGTACTGGCATCTTTGATTTGAAAGGGAGACTTGCGGCAGCGGCATCTACCCCGATTCAGACCTGGCGCCCTCAAACTGATTTCGTCGAACAGTCCTCAGACAATATATGGCGAAGTGCCTGCCGGGCAGTGAGGGCGGCTCTGAAAATCGGCGGCATTCGCCCGGAACAGATTACGGGCATTAGCTTCGACGCGACCTGTTCACTTGTGTGCCTCGATAAGCAGGGTCGCCCGCTCACCGTCAGCCCGTCCGGCAGGAACAATCAGAACATCATCGTCTGGATGGACCACCGCGCCATTGACCATGTGCGGCGGATAAATCAAACCCGTCATAAAGTGCTAAAATATGTCGGCGGGATTATGTCGCCCGAAATGGAGCCGCCAAAACTCCTGTGGCTCAAACAAAATCTCAAACACACCTGGGCGCGTGCCGGAAAATTCCTCGACCTCGCCGACTTTATGACGTATCGCGCAACCGATGATGATGTGCGTTCACTGTGCACAGTTGTCTGCAAATGGACGTATCAAGGGCATCTCAAAGCGGCGCGCCCCGATTCGGTGGGCGCCTGGGACGCATCTTTCTGGCGGGAAATCGGGCTGGGCGACTTGACCACCGATGGTTTTCAAAAAATAGGTAACCGCATCAGACCGATGGGTGAACCTGTCGGGCAGGGTCTTGCGGAAAAAGCCGCAAAGGAACTCGGTCTCATCCCCGGCACACCCGTTGGCGTGGGGATTATAGACGCCCACGCCGGAGGCATAGGGATGCTGGGCGCTGCGCTTGATGGCAAAAGACCCACACCGGCATCGCTAGAGAGACGCGTTGCCCTCATCGGCGGGACGTCAACCTGCCATATGGCGGTCTCGCGAAAACCGCTCTTCATAAACGGGATCTGGGGACCATACTTCTCGGCTATGGTGCCGGCTATGTGGCTCACGGAGGGCGGACAGGGTGCCACCGGTGCACTGGTGGATTTCTGCATCTTTTCACACGCCCGCGCTGCCGAACTCATCAAAGATGCCCAAAAGACCGGAAAGACCGTTTATGAACTCCTGAATGCACGCCTCGAGAAACTCGCCGAGAAAGTCCCATTTCTCGCCGCACTCACTTTTGACCGACACGTCCTGCCGTATCATCACGGCAACCGCTCCCCGCGCGCCGACCCCACGCTTAAGGGTGTCCACTCCGGTCTCAAACTCGACGACTCCATAGACGAACTTGCGCTTCAGTATCTCGCCACCATTCAGGCAATCGCTTACGGCACGCGCCACATAATCGAAGAGATGAACAAAGAAGGATACCGCATCAGAACAATTTTTGCCTGCGGTGGAGGGGCGAAGAACGCGCTCTTTGTGCGTGAGCATTCAGATGCCACAGGTTGCAGTATAGTCATTCCGAGGGAGCCGGAGGCGGTTCTATTAGGTGGTGCAATCCTTGGGGCAGTTGCCGCGGGGGTGTATCCAGATATTATCACGGCGATGTCAGAGATGAATCACCCCGGCGAGATAATCAAGCCCTCACGAGGCAAGATTGCAAAGTATCACGAAAGGAAATATTCAGTCTTCAAGGAGATGTATAAAGACTTCACAAAATACCGCAGGATGATGAAATGAGCAGGAAAAACGAATCTGAAGATCTTACAACAATGGATGTTATTTATATTTCTCTGCGTGGTAACGGCAAAGCCATAGATAATGTCCCTCAGGCGTGTGCACCTTTTTCAAGCCGCCCCAACCGTGCGCGGGGTCGAGTTCGTCCAGAAGAACCCGCAACGCCCGCCATTCCGCCCCCTCGGCACGCAAAATGGCATCGGGATCACCAAATCTCCAATCCTGCCCAAACCGCAATTCCCGCTCCACCTCAATCTCCGGCAGTTTCTTTACCAGCTCCCCCATAAGTTTGAGGTCGTTACAGATGGCTTTTTCGACTTCCCCCGCCGCTACACCCAGCCCCGGTCCCACCAAAGGCATCGTGTATTTAAGGAACTGGCACAACCGCCGCACGTATGGAGCCACCGCCTTCATCCACTTTGCCGGATTATGGATTTTATATTGCCCACCCCCAACTGTTGGATGCCAGTGCCCCGGCTCCTGGCAGTATAGTTGAAGCACCATCTCCTTGCGGAACCAGCCTTTAACCCATCCCTGCGACTCCGCCGGACGCAGGGTGAACACGTTCGGACATTCGTCGTCAGGACGTTCCTGTAATTCCCTGAATTCATTGAGGAATGTGCGGTGATGCCAGGCAGCTTCTTCGCGGAATGCGCGCAGCTCACCCAGGACAGTTTTTACATCACCCCCGACAACGCCGAGTACCTCCGCCAGCCGCTCGACCTTCTCCTCAATCGGACTTGGCTCTTCTGCATAAAGTAGTTGTATCACAGGAATGTCCTGATAGCCCTTTGGGCATTCGATGGTTGTCTTCTTCGGTGCCTCTCTCTTCCGTTTTTCCAATAAGTCAAAGTCGAACTCATAGCGGGGTTCGCACGTTTGTTTCGGACACGGACAGGGAATCTTGCGTTGCACACTCATTCCAGGATACCTGTTCAATGTGAATTCCAGACCGTCCTTGAGAAGGGCGAAGAAGTCACGCGGCAGAGTCCCGCGCACAGTAAGCTGGAGATATCGAAGTTCAGGATACGACCGCACAAGCCCCAGGTATTTCGGGTTCTTCGGGTCGTTAGCAAGCAGCACGCCCAGACGCCAGTGCAGGTTCAGCGAAAAACGATGCTCACGGGCGATGAACCACGTCGGGATACCCGGCGGAATCAATTGCTCCAGGCGGAACTTCATCGTGATTTCCGGCTGCCCCTCGAACTCTTTCCAGAGCGTGCGATACCGCTTGGGCGCCTTGAATGGGAGAAGCTGCACCACCAGCCACGCCTCATCGCGGCGATCCTCCAGCTCATAGAGCAGGTCGAACTTGCGCATCATCCGAACGAAAAGGCGGTTAGTAAACGTTTCCTCGTCGGGCCAGAAGACCTGCCAGTGCCCTCGCTCCAGGATGGCATTATGGCAGATAGCCTTCCCTTCCGCATCCTCGTTTTTCAGTACCCGGGCGATGTTGCTCGTCAGCCATTGCGGGTCGAGGATCACTGTGTCACGGAGCTGTTCGTCGTCGAGGAAGACACGAATCTTCCCCATACTGTCGAGTGCGCGCGCCAGCGGCTTCTGGCTTTCCTCATTCACGCCGCAGTCCTTCATCACCCGCCAGAGTTCGGAAAGCAGCATCCGACTCTCTTTCTCTTTCACCCGTGCAGCGAGGGTATCCTCTGCCCGCTGCCAGTCCACAGGCCACTTCATCCCCATAAGCGGCAGGCTGGCGGTAGCCTCGGCAAGGGCGCTCCGCAGTTCCCTGATACCCCTCCGGGGAGGCTTTTTACTTACCGATAGGATGCCCAGGAACCGGATGCGGGGGAATTGCGCCTTCAACTCCTCGAATGGGATGTCGGGATGCCACAGGTCGCGGTGCGTTGCCACCAGCAGCACCGGCGCCTTCCACGGTTCTTTTTCGGGCTTGGTAGGATCAGGCAGTTCGGATGCCCGCGCCTGGATTAGTTCCAGCCAATCGTTAAGTTTCGCCTGGGCGTAGTTTTCCCGCGCGTTCCAGGTCAGGACGAACAGCGCCCGCTCGGAGTAGAAGAACTGGTGTGTGGCGTGCTGGATTTCCTGTCCGCCGAAGTCCCACAGGTTTAGCCGCATCTCTACCCCTGGTTCCCCCGAATGCCTCACCGGCAGCGGGCGGATGAGTACCCCTTCCGTCGGATTCTCCCCGCCGAAGTCGTCTCCGTGAAGAGCCTTAACCAGTTCAGTCTTCCCCACGCCCGCCTCGCCGACGATTAGGAGTTTAGCTTCCCACTTACGTCTTTCCCCCTCGCCGAGTTCGCGCAGATATGCCAGAACCGCTTTCATTCCCTGCTTAACTACATCCGGCGGCGGTGAGATGAGTGGATTGTCGTCCAAATTGAGAGTTTCAAGATTCTCCAGCGCCGCCAGCTCCGGTGGTAGAGAAGTCAGTTGATTGCCCCTGAGGTCAAGTCTCTGCAGACTTTTGAGTTTGCCAATCTCCCGCGGTAGAGAAGTTAGTTGATTGAAAGAGAGGTAAAGTCTCTGCAGGCTTTTGAGATTGCCAATCTCCGGCGGCAGAGATGTCAGTTGATTGCCCCAGAGGCCAAGCACCCACAGGCTTTTGAGATTACCAATCTCCGGGGGCAGCGATGCCAGTTGATTATAGTAAAGGTAAAATTCCCGCAGGCTTTTGAGATTGCCAATCTCCGGCGGCAGCGTCGTCAGTTGATTGCCACCGTGGTAAAGTTGCCGCAGGCTTTTGAGATTGCCAACCTCCGGCGGCAGAGATGTCAGTTGATTGTCGCCGAGGTAAAGTATCTGCAGGCTTTTGAGATTGCCAATCTCCGGCGGCAGAGAAGTTAGCCTTTTTCCGCTCAAATCCAATACCGTCAGCCCTCGCCGGGCGGTAGTCTCGATGAGTTCAAGTAATTCCTCGCGCCTCATCTTATTCTCCCGCTTTTGAAGTTTCAAGGGCAAAGGACAAAGGACGAAATTAACGGTCAGGTTTCCCTTACCATATCATCTTTTCCGGTGATAAAGGTGCATATATTCTCGCAGTTTTGTAACAGTTTAGCTCTTTGAAAAAAAGAAAAAGGCGTTTGTTTCAGACAGCTAAAATGTTACAGGAAATAAAACATACGTTGGCGCTTCCCTATTGGCAAACCATACTCGATAATCATCTATCATAGGATTTTTGCTGAGCGAGGAGGTGTTTCAGCGCCTCTGAAATTTCTTTCCTGAACGAATAGGACGTCAGGATGAACATAATCCGCTAATTACGCTAATGAACGCGAATATTTATTAGCGCACATTCGCGTCCATTCGCGGACTAAATTTTCGGAGCGGACTATCGGTCTAAAATATCTCTGATACCTTGAAGCAGGTCGGTCAAGGCGTAAGGTTTCTGGAGAAATCGAAATCCTCTCTGTCGTATGATGGGAAGTCTGGATTTCTCGTCTTTATAGCCACTGGTCATCAGGACGCGGAGTTCGGGTTTGAGAGCGAGTAGTTTATCAATCAATTGAAGACCGGTTTTGTCGGGGAGGACCACGTCGCTGAAGACCAGGTGCACCTCTCCTTTTTCTCTCTCAAAGATACCCAGCGCCTCCTGCGCATCTTGCGCCTCAAATACGACGTATCCACTTTCACGAAGCGCCCTCGTGGCAAATTCACGAAGTTCTGTGTCATCCTCCACCAGTAGAATCCGTTCGCCATTACCCCGAATCTCCTGTAACGAAATAGCCTCTTTATCTTCATTTTCCGGCTTCACAGAAGAAACAGGCAGGTAGATTTTGAACGTGGCACCGTGCCCAGGCTCACTGTCAACATCTATCCACCCTTCGTGTTGTTCGACTAAGCCATAGACAACGGACAAGCCAAGTCCGGTGCCTTTTTCCCCCTTCTTTGTGGTAAAAAACGGCTCGAAGATTCGCTGAATGGTTTCTTTAGTCATCCCGCGCCCCGTGTCCGAAACCGATAGACATACGAATTTGCCGGGGCGCATTTGGGGCATAGCACTGCAGGCGTCCTCGTCCAGGGTCACGTTTTCGGTCTTGATGGTTATCTCGCCTCCCTCAGGCATAGCATCGCGGGCATTGAGAATCAGGTTCATAAGAACCTGTTCAATCTTTCCTTTATCCGCCCGCACCGTCCAGAGGTCGGGCTCCCGCTCGGTGTCGATGGTGATGTCCTCACCGATGAGATAGGTAAGTATTGTCAGGAAATCTGTAGCCGTCCTGTTTATGTTGAGCGAGGAAATCTTCATTGGCTGCTTACGGCTGAAGAGCAGTAACTGACGGATAAGGCGAGTTGCGCGCCCGGCAGAATGACGTATGCGCTTAAGGAAGCCATACGAGGGGTCTGACTCTTCAATGTCCTTCAACGCCAGTTCAGCAAACCCTTGAATAACCGTCTCAAAGTTGCTTAAGTCATGGGCAATCCCTCCAGCCAATGCCCCGACCGCTTCCATCTTTTGCGCCTGGAAGAGCTGTGCCAGGATTTTTGCTTTCTCCTCCTCAGCCTGCTTTTGCTCAGTGATATCGCTAAGGGTGACAACATAGCCAGCCGAAGTCTCGGTTGGATTAAGGCGCACGATGGAGACGGCGCCCCAGAACTGGGTTCCATCTATTCTTTTCATCAGCAATTCACGCTGGTCAGAGCCAGTCTTCCGCACCAACTTTAAAGCCGAGTCTCTGTAATCATTGAAATCTTTCTCATTTGCAAATAGTGACTTAAATAATAGTCCAGTTAAGTCCTGTGTTGCTCCGGTGCCTGGATATAAAATCCTGCTCATTGAAGGATTGAGCCAAATGATAGTCAAATCGGGAGTCAGCATACACAACCCATTAGGTGTGCCACGTAAGACTGCTTGATGCTGCATTTGTATCCTCTGCAATTTATCTCGGCTCTTGAGCAATTCCTCCTCCGCCCGCTTGTGCTCGGTTATGTCTCTATCTATACCCCTGTATCCTTTCAATTGACCCTTTTCATCAAAGATGGGAATCCCATTTGTCTCTAAGACCACCAGATGTCCATCCTTATGGCGATTTACATTTTCCAGCTTGTAAAACGGTTCCTTATTGGCAACTTTCTCTTTGAAAACTTCGCTTACTTTTTCCGCCTCTTCTCCCGCCATAAGATCAAATGGGGTCTTACCCAACACCTCATTAACTTCATAGCCTAATAACTCTTTAATTTTAGGGCTGACATAAGTATAGACCCCTTCTTTATCAACCTCCCATATCCAGTCGGTAGTAGTTTCGGTTAGAGCCCTAAACTTCTCTTCCGATGTCCGCAGTGCCTCTTCCGCTTGCTTACTCTCTGCGATGTCACGGGCAAAAATGGCGAGTCGTGACACTTTTCCCCGGGCATCTAAGACCGGAAAGACACTGGTATCATAAATTCTTCCTTCGCACACATCTTCAAAACGAACAGGTTTCCCGGAACGTATAACTTCATTACCATATTTTTTTCTGAATTCTGCCACATCAGGTGGTAAAAGGTCGAACACACACGTGCCGATAAGTTCATCCACACTCCTGCCAAGTCTCTCAGCCGCAGTGGCGTTGACTTTAAGAATAATCCCATCGGGATTCACTAACATTGACGTTTCAGGGGGGGCGTTCAGGAGAGCCTGCGCTGTCTCCTCGCTCCCACGCAGCGCCTCCTCGGCTCTTGCCCGCGCCAGTGCCCCACCGCACTGGTCTGCGAAGGTCTGAAGCAAAGCCAGTTCCCGCTTACAGTAACGGTAGGGCGTGTAACTCTGAACCGATAGCACACCCACTGTGTGCCCCTCCCAGCGGATTGGAACAAACATCAGCGAACGGGAAGTGCTCGAGTCGTAACCAAAGAGTTGAGTAGGTCTCTCTTCTGGTTCCTTATCCCGATTGAAGAGCTTCGTCTTACCGCCTACGACATCATTCATCCAGGCGGTGTGTTGAAATTCGGCCATAATGGGAACATCATTTGGTTCCGTCTCCCCAATAGGCGTGTCTTCATAATAGACTCCAGAGAGTATATGGGTTGATTCATCATAAAGGTCGAGCAGGAAGGCATCGTGCCCGAAGAGTCGCCTCGATTCAACCGCCACAGTCTGCCCGACCTCTTTTATGGTCAGTGGTCCTGTAAGCCTTTGCGACAGCCGCCGTAGCGCCTCGCGTTCCTCCTCGGCACGCTTACGTTTGGAGATATCCTGCTGGACTGCCGCTATCACAACGATTTCGCCTGTTGCGTCCCGGACGGCAAAGACCCTACTCTCTACTGGATATACTTCACCACTCTTACGTCGGCAGAGCAATTCTCCTGCCCATTCGCCTTTTGTGCGGACCGTGGAACGTATTTCATTGCTAATAGCAGCTATGTCATCCGTAACAATAAAATCTGCCGGATCCCGGTTCAAAATCTCGTCCAGTGTATAACCACTCATTCTTTTAAAGGCGGAATTGGCGTAAAGTATTCGCCCTACCGGGTCTGTCAGAATTACACCATCGGAAGCATTACGGATAATCTCGGCAAGGCGGCGGTTGATTTGCTCCTCTTGCTTGCGCTTGGTAATGTCAATTGCGCTAAGCAATATCCCCACCGGCTTGCCTTTCTCAGAAAGCGTTGCGTGTCCTCCTGAAAACAGGAATGTGCGCACACCCTCCTTGCCAATCATATCAAATTCGGTTGAATGAGTGTTTTCACCGTTAAAGCGTTGAGCCAGCAGTTCTTTTGCCTTCTCCCTTTGCTCGGGAACCACAAATTCTGAGATATCTTTCCCTATCAGTTCGTCTTCTTCATATCTGCTCAAGTTTATGAGCGATTTATTCACATCTATAATTTTCCCGTCCATTCCAACGATTATATTGATAGTCTGGCTCTCTTCATAGAGATACCTGTATTTCTCCTCGTTGTTGCGCAATTCTTCTTCTGCCCGCTTGCGTTCGGTAATATCTTGAAGGACACCAAGTGAGCCGATAACGTCTCCCGTTTTCTCATCCCGGATAGGGACGGCACAATCGCTCACCCATTTCTCTTTTCCGGCGGGTGTTACTATCTGCATATCCACACAATAGCGTCTTATTTTGCCACTTCGGTATGCCTTGCTGTATTCAAAGATGTCAAAAGGGGCATTAGGGTCAGTAACCCTCACCTCGTTCACAATTTCCTTTAGTCGCTCGAATGTGAGTTGTTCAGCGGGGATACCGACGAGAGCTTCTAATCCCGAACCAACAAAGTCATATTTTCTATCAGCAAAGTAAAGGCGATAAGGCACACCGGTGGCGTTCTCGATGGCTTCACGGTAGATTGCCTCCGAGCGAGCCAGCGCCCCGGCTGCGCGTTTGCGCTCGGTTATGTCGTAGTATTGTTCAATCCTACCTCCAGCGTATAAGCCAGTTCGGATTGGCTGGCTTCTGTGTTCAAGCCAGCGTTCCTGGCGCTTACCATCAGGCAGGATGTGGCATTCAAATGTCTCAAAGTCGCTATTATTTTTATAGGTTGATAGAACCTTCTCGGCAAATTCCTCGGCGTTCTCGAATATGTGCATTGTTTTTTTACGAATGAGATGTGAGCTGTCTTTCCCAATAACCTCATCTCTATGTAAACCAAAGTAGTGTTCAAGTGCCCGGTTCATCCAGACAACACGGAAATCCGGGTCGAGTATGAGGATGCCAACGGGTGAGGTATCGAGGACATCATCGGTGAGCGAGCGATATTTTTCTTCACCTTCCTGCAAGGCATCCTCCGCACGGCGGATAGAGAAGAAAAGCGGGGCAATCCACACGATGCCCGCCACCATCAGTATGGAGGTGGCAAGGGCAACTAATTCTTCCGACATCACGGGTGGGCTAACGGGGGCACCGCCCAATATGGCGCTTAAAGCAATCGAGCGACGTATCGCCATTAGTAGAAAGGCAACGCTAATTAGAATCCATATACGCCATCTGCCGGTGATTCGCATCAACCGCAATGCCCCAATAATAGCCATAATCTGAAAAAGAATCGAAAGGATTAAAATAACCGTTATCTGCATATCTCAAACCTCCTTGAGGAAGCGAATTTTTCAAACAGCTAAACTACCCCGAAAATTCAGAATATATAGCCACCGATACACGCAGATGGACACAGATAAAAAAATCGACGCAAATCGGTGTTCATCGGTGGCTAATTTTCATCTTTTCGGATGAGGTGAACCGCCTCATGATGACTGCTCCGAAAATAAGCCCGCGAATGCCACGAATGTGCGCCGATAAATATTCGCGTTCATTAGCGTAATTAGCGGATTATTTTCATACTTTATGGGTGATGTAAGTGCCTTATGATAACTGCTACGATAATTTGCCTTTTTGAGGCAATAAAAATCAGCCCGTTCATCAGAAAGAGGTAAATGAGTGGGGCGGTGTGCAGCGCGAGACGCCAGTCGAGATGCATCCCCGCCAGAAATGCCGACGGCGCCTCAAGAACCACCGCTACCAGAACCCATTCCCATCGCCTTGAAAAAAGCGTTATGCATAGCCCGAATAAATAAAACAGAAATATTATCCTGCTTCCGCCGAAAAGCCCGCCTGTCACATACCCGCGCAGGAATATCAGATACAATCCCCGCATCGTAATCTTTACGACCTGCGGAAATGTGTGAAGTCCGAATATATACCCCGCCGTGGTGATTGGTTCTCCACAGTAAGGGTCGTTGTGAACCTCCTCAACGCTCGGGAAACCCGGCTTTCCCGCAAACTCACGGTTGCGATAGAATCTTGCATGGATGTTGGATGAGAACAGTGCATCTTCCGTCTGCCGGTAGTTGAAATAAAAATGCGGAGCGATGAATATGAATGGAACGATGAGCGCTGTTACAACCGCAACGGGATGACTCTTTCTCCTTAACCCGAAGTAGAGTGTGAGCGGGATTGTGAAACTCAAAGACGTAAGGCGGGCAAGGGCGCATATTCCGGCGGCAATCCCCACCCAGATGCCTCCCCATCTCTGCTTGCCCTGTAAAAAGTCCAGGCTCACAAGAAATGCAAGCACGCACAGTATATAAAGTTCCATCCGCAGCCCGCGTGTGCTCATAAAGATGAAATAGGGATTCACCGCACAGGCGAATGCCGCACCGAGACCGGCTGCGCGCCCGAACATACGCCTCCCCGCATAATACGTCGCCGGTATCACCAGAAGCGATAGCAGAACCGTGAGCAGGCGAAGTGTGGCGTCTTCTGCGGGCGCGAATAAAAATGCCGCCTTTATGAACCAGATGAATAGCGGCTCGCGGATATACGGCGCAATGCCGCAGGCGGTATTAAACAACCCGCATCCCTCCCGCGCAATCGTCATATAACCAATCGCATCGGGGTCGAGGAGCTGTCCCGCATTTTCAATTAGAGGCGACCAGCGTAAACTGAAGCCCATTACGACAAAGGCGAAAATCATAATTAGCGAGATTTGATTCGCACGCTCTGCGAGCCTCCTTTTGAAGGCAGTGTGAATCAAAATCACACCCACTGCCACATAGAAGAGAAGTGGCATCCAGCGCGCCATAAACGGCAGCACACGTGGCGGAAGGGACGCAATTATTAAAGCGAGCAGCGCAATGTAGAATCTTTTCTCCCCCACCCCAAAGCCGTAATAAAAAATAAACGGGGTAAGAAGGATGACCAGTAGCGATGGGAATGGAAACAGACGCCGGGCATCTTCCGAGAAAAAGAAAACCTCCACACCCTTAAGAAGCACTACCGGATGAGAGACCCCGGGCGTTCTCGCTTCAATTTCCACCCTACCTATATGTCTTCCTGCCCGTCCGCGAAAAACAAACACCTTTCCATTCAGCGGGATGGTCTTCCTTTCGCCACCGTTAAATCTGACATAGAGAGATGCAGCCGACGACTTCAATGCGGCAGTATGCAAACGAAAAACGGGCTTTGCTTTCTCTTTTTTCGACAGGCGAATGACCAGCCGCCCCTTGCCTTTTGGAGGAAGCGATAAAGCCCCCTTCTTGAAAATCCAATCCCCCTCTACGATGTGCCCCAATTTCCTGAGCCGCTCGGCATCACTACTGAAAAACACCCCTATTTTTCGGACGAAGGGTTTAGGTGCGTGAAAGAAGAACGCCACCTCGCCCCTATAAAGGGATGCCAGAACCACCACCCCCGCAATGAAGATAGCAACGGGAGCCAATCGGCTCATACCTCTCCAGGGTGCATCTTTTTTCATTGCACTTTTCATTAGCACATCCTGCGGAAATACCTCTATGATTATTCAAGAGGCAGGTTAAAGGAGCTCACAATCCGGGGCAAACCGTCAAGAATTTTGAAAAATCGGTAGTGCACTGTCACAGTTGAAATGATGGATACGTTTTGTTTTGAGTTTAGAGTCTTTT
>CAZGKP010000098.1:0-13200 GCA_964526215.1 uncultured Candidatus Sumerlaeota bacterium | reverse complement strand
AATTGGCTATGATAACTGATGCCGATAGTAGAGCCATTGAGGATTGGGCGCGTGAGAATGGCGTGCGCGCTGTTTATCTGTTCGGCTCGAGCCTCGCCGAGGCAGAGGAGGCAAACGACATTGACATCGGTTTTGAAGGCATCCCGCCAGAGAAATTTTTAAGGTAACAGCACAGCTCGACTGGGTTCTTTCCAAGTCCCTTGGTGTTGTTGACCTCGACAGTGACAACCCTTTCGCCCCGCTTGTCCGCAAATACGGGAGACGCATCTATGGATGAAAAATATATGTTAATCATCTTGTGAATCTTGTTAATCCTGTCAAAATTAAATTGCTCCCATTAGTAACTGAATAGATTGTCGTCATAGAAGAGGATGTAATATGCCACAGAAATCAATCTCAAAAACATCTCTATCAAACGATGCTCCCGTAATCGGGATTGACCTCGGTGGGACGAAAATACTCGCCGCTGTTGTGAATAAGAAAGGAGAAATCCTTACCCGCAAAAAGAAGCGAACCCGCGTCGAGAAACCATATCAGGAGGTCATCGCTCGCATTGCCAGTTGCGCTCGCCGCGCCGCCGAGGAGGCAAATATCCCGCTTTCATCAATCGCTGCTGTGGGCATAGGCGCCCCCGGTGGGCTTAATCCCTCAACCGGCATCATCAGTATCGCACCTAATCTGAACTGGAGGGATGTCCCGCTTAAAGACATCCTTGCCGAAGACCTGGGGATTCCGGTGTTTGTCGGAAACGATGTGAATGTGGGGATTTTGGGTGAGCATCGTTTGGGCGCGGGTGTTGGTGTGAAAAACCTTGTCGGGATATTTGTCGGCACGGGCATTGGTGGGGGGCTGATTCTGGACGGGAAACTATACGAAGGCTCATCCTTTCTGGCAGGCGAGATAGGACACATCCCCGTTGTGGATGATGG
Source organism: uncultured Candidatus Sumerlaeota bacterium (assembly GCA_964526215.1). Taxonomy (GTDB): domain Bacteria; phylum Sumerlaeota; class Sumerlaeia; order MWCT01; family MWCT01; genus CAZGKP01. Next base: position 12,271 of record CAZGKP010000098.1, on the reverse strand, counting down.
TCCATTGTGCGGCTGCGGCAACAGGGGTTGTCTGGAGGCTGTGGCGGGACGTCTGGCAATTGTGCGCGATATTAAAGAGGCGGTCGAAAAAGGCAAAAAAACTGTCCTTACTCAATGGATTGATAAAGACCTCTCCAGAGTAAAGAGCAATCTTCTGGCGAGGGCGTGGGAGGAAAAAGACCCCCTGACGGTGCGCGTGCTGAAACGGGCTGCACGCTATATAGGGCGCGGCGTGGCAACCGTTATTTCGCTCTTAAACCCCGACGTTGTGGTGCTGGGCGGCGGACTTATTGAGGCACTGGATGATAATTTCCTCAAACATATTTCAGAGTCGGTAAAGAAGAGCACATTTCCCGCAACATTCAAAGAGACGCGAATTGTTCGTGCCCTGCTCGGTGATGATGCCGGCATAATCGGTGCCGCATTTTATGCCCGCGACCGCCTTTCCCCAAAATGAAACCTTCTTATCAAACATCCCTCAAGGCACTCGATAAATGGATGACCACCTTTGGGTGGGAACCCGAGCATATGCGTCAGGTAGCAAGGTTGGCGGTCTCGCTCTTCGATAGGCTCACGCCCCTGCACAGGCTCGGCGCGGAAGACCGCTTCTTGCTCGAAGCGGCGGCTATTGTGCACGACGTCGGCTTCCCATCCGATGAAGCCAGACACCACAAGCGTTCCTTTTCGCTGATTATGGGACGCACTTTCCCCGGCATAGATGCGCGGCAGCAGGCAATCATCGCCCTTCTCGCAAGATACCACCGCAAGGCAGAGCCAAAGATGAAACATACGGCTTTTGCGGCGCTTACCGAGGAAGACCGCTTGCGCGTGGAGAGACTCGCCGCCATTCTGCGCATCGCTGACGGGCTTGACCGCACACACACAAACGCTGTGCGCAGCCTTGATTGCCGGATTGAAGATGCTCAAGTTACAATCTCGCTGAAAACGCCTCGCAATCCAATAGACGAACTCTTTGCGGGACGAAAAAAAGCGGCACTCTTTGAAAAGGTCTTCAGGCGTAAGGTAGTATTTGATGTTGTTGATTTGTAAATGCTTCCCCCACACCCATAAATAAAGCACGCAAAGAGTTTACGACTATTAAAAACTCCTCCTTTCAACCTGCCGCGGCGGAATAGTCAGAATCTTCAGGGTTCCAAGTTACACGGTTATTTTCGGGACATTTGTTAATTTTCCTCTTGACAAAGACAACACTTATGTGGAAGAAAAGTATTTAAAATACCAGAATTTCGCAAATCACGAATACTATTGATTTTATCGCACCTAAAAATCGGGTTTATGCCGAAGGCGCGCCATCGGTGGGCGGCACAGGGAATGCGTGCCGTTCACCACAGGCGAATGTTCCATTTGTAAATCCTGTAAAAAATACTTTTACCGATGCATCAAAAATCACTTTCTTTGAAGGGCTATCGCTATTCTTTGATAAAGGAGGATTTCACTATGAAAAATTTATTTGCCCCCCCCCCGAGTAACTTACTACGTTGTCATCATCTTTGCCCTTGTATTTATGCTCTTTTCTCCTCGAGTCTTTAGCAAAGATGGAAGTATGAAGAACCCAGCGCCGCCACCGCCTCCCACGCCCATCGGCACGCCTACTCATTGGGCTCCTGTCACCATACGTAATAACTCTGAAGAACCAGCCGCTGACCAAGATTGGTCGAATATGATAAATGAGCTCATACTAACCATTCAACCATCTGGAAGCCCTACACCAACCCCAAGCCCCACACCTGAGTACAACCGTGGTTGGTTAAACTTTCAGGAGGCAGCCACCAATCTACTCAGGGTGGAAAAAAACACAAGCAATACCACATACCTTGCGCCTCAACTGAATAAACTCTCCTATGACCCATTAAGATATCTGGACCAGGATGTTGACACGTCCTTAAATGCCTGCGCCGGCTTTGGCGCTGATAACATTGTACAGATAGGTCCAGAATGGCTGAACGAGTATGTAGAGGGTGGCAGTGCAGAAGGTGTCGGGTTTGATGATGGAACGGCACTGGGAGAATTTGTGGGCTCTCGCAATTATGTCTATCTCGGCAGTCTCTCGTCAAAAAAGGGTATCGCCGATGACACAAAATACGGAGCCATTATAGGGGCACAGGGTATTGTGAACACGCAACCGGCGTATCGCAGGCAAATTTCAAGATTTCAGTATGCCAATTTCCTCGTTGGTCTTCAGGGAAGTGTTCATGCCTCGAATGCCAACCCGGATGGCTATTTTCATAGTATCTATGGGATTAATACAGGCATCCACATTGCAGGGAAGGAGTGCGACATCCCACTCACGCCGGAGAGCCCCACGATAGACCGTTACTTTAAATGCGGAAAGTTCCCATGGAGTGATTCTAAAGATATTGAAACCTGGCCCACCATAGCAGGAGCAAAATTCGTTCTCGGAGTAGACGACACACCCATAACGTCTCACACCGTTGAGGTAAATTTAGATGATGCAATAATATACGGGGCAGAGGCGAGATTCCATAACTTTCTCTCGAGTAAAGATGATCTCAGTCAGCGAACTCTGGGAGAAATCTGGGTGCACGGGAACCCGAAGCGAGTCGCCGGGTTATACATCAATAACGTAGAAGACCACATTCAAGTTCCACCCACCCCAACACCGGCTGATTTTAATGACAAACTATGAGGGATTTATTCCAGAGGCGGTGTGCGGATTGAGAGAAGTAAAGAAGTTACTGAATATGAAAACCAGCCCCCTTATGCACCTGTATATGGAAATTATCACGGCAACGACTACGCCCTGTGGGTGACGAACAAACATCGTTGTGGCATCAAGTGTTCAGGTGCGGCGGATTCTGACTACTGGGATGCATATATCGGCGATCCTGAGGTAGCCGCTAATGCTGGTACTTACATCCGCGCTTTGAGCGTCGGTAGTGATACGAAAGTAAGCCGGGACACAGGTGATCTAACTGTGTCCGGTGAGATAACCGTAGACGGTGGTTTGAATGTTGGTGGCACAGCCACATTTGGCAATCTGCCAAACTTCCGATGTTACAATGGACAGTTGCAATTTAGCGAATCGGGATGGGATGTCTGGGATACAAACTTATACCGAGGGGCTGATGGATACGCCCTCGTGACAGACAATAGATTTAATGCATCAGAAATATGGACAAATCAGACAGAGCGAATTGATTCCAGCGGTGCAATCTTGAACTGCACCGCGGATGCGGCGCTTATCAATTCGGGGACATTTGACAATGCCCGAATCAACTGGGCGGCGCCGGGGGCAATCGGCTCAGTTACGCCGAATTCGGGAGCTTTTACAACTATCTCTGGTAGTGGTAATCTAACTATCGCTACTAATGTATTGAAGGTTGATACTGGAAATGATAGGGTTGGTATAGGGACTGATGCTCCTGGTTCAGGGGTGAAGATGCACGTTGTAGGAGATTCTTCTAACAATTCTTCTCGTATCGAGCAAATAACGAATGAGGGCTCTTCAATTGATAATGCTTATCTACGACTGGTATCTGCGAATAGGGGCAGTTTCATTTCCCTATATAGGAAAGAAAATGCGCCCTGGGGCTCAGGGTTTGGTATCAGAGAGGGAACACCAAGTGACTCGACCGAAGTTGCTTATATGGGAGTATCATGGGACGACCTATTTTTCAGGGTAGGTGGTTCTATCCGGGTGAAGGTCTTGGGTAACGGCGGAGTGGTAGTCAGAGACAATATAGAGAATGACCAGGGAGATGTTGCAATAGATGATAACCTTAACGTTGATGGGTACGTAGCGTTAGTCCCGCGTTCGACCGCTCCCGCAGTCGAGGGCAACATCTTCGCAAGTATCAACCATCACCTTTACTACTACGACGGCTCTGTGTGGAAACGGTGTGATAATGCCTGTGTGGCTCTCTACCGCGAGGAGCTCACATCAGACACAATAGTTCTCTTTCAGGAGGCGGTGTTGTGGTCGAATCATTCCAAGGAAGACACAATCGTCTGGAAACCCGTAAATACAAAGCCCGGGCTGAATGGATTCAGGATTCTTACCGATGAGAAAGGGGAGGTTGCGGTTGTAGAACGAGTTGCATTCAGGGTGAAAGGGCAAGATGGGGGTTTTCAAGACCTGCCTCCCGTCATCTCGGAATTAACCGGATGCGGAGGGCATAACGAAGATGGTTATTTTATTCTCCCCTATGGTTCGGCTTTGCGCATTGAATATGAGATACCCCAAGATGCAATAGGGGCATCCGTGCGTTGCGTGGGGAGGCTTGAGAACGAGTTTGAAACAGCCGGACCAATAGATGAGTCAGCAGAGTTAGTAGCGTATTAAAAAGGTTGGTCTAATAAAGCGAGTTTTATCCGCCATTCATAATGAAAGGAATCAGGAAAATGAAAAGATACCTTTTGTATTTGGGGTTTATGTTTATGTTTTCCCTCTCCACTTTTGGCGAGGTGACGTTCATCTCGCAGATAGTAGATGGTGGAGATGAGGGGCAATATTGCTCTCTTGCCTTTGACCCACAGGGGCGTCCGGCTATCGTGCACTACGCGGGGGAATTTCGTGGACTACTGCTCCATCGCGACCTTAATGGTGATGCTGACTTCAATGAACCGGGTGAAACTCTTACAATTAAGGGCGACCCTCCATTTGCGTATATTGCTTTTGATTCCAAAGGGCATCTCGGATTGATATATGGCAAAGATACGGTTCTTCACTTCGCTGTTGATAAAAATATGGATGGAGATTTTGACGATCCTGGTGAAGACCAAACGGTGCTGAAAGGTCTTGAGATTGATGGACGAGAAATGATCTCCAACCCCCTTCTCATAGTGGATCACAATGATCATTTTGCTTATCTCGTTGGTCCAACACTGTACAGGGACTTAAATGGTGATTTCGACTTTAATGATCCCGGTGAAAAACAAACTATCGTATTGGGAAAGGATATTCGTAACCGTTCCCTTGCTTTTGACTCGTTAAACAGAGTTGCTATTGCATACACCAAATCGCTGGGTTATCCTTCGAATACTTATCTCTGGTTTGCTTACGATAAAAACGGCGATGGGAACTTTGCCGCCGAGGGCGAAAATGTCCAGATAGATGATGCCCCAAACTCCGGCTGGTATTGTTCCCTTGCCTTTGACCAAAATGACTGCCCCGCTATCGCTTACTATGTTTATAAGACCGTACAACTTAAATTTGTTTATGACAGAAACGCCAATGGGCAATTTGAGAGCGGTGAATTTCAGGTGGTGGGAGACAAGTCTGGAACTTATTGTTCTCTTGCCTTTGATAACATCAACAGGGCTGTATTTGCCTATGTAGCTAATGGGAAGAAGGTCAATCTCGCTTGCGATTTTAACGGAAATAAGATTATCGAGACGAATGAATTACTCACAATACAAGAAGAAGACTATCCCAAGTCGGACTATGCCTATACTTCCCTTGCAATAGACCCGCAGGGACGGACGGGGGTTGCTTATCGCGATGAGCGTAATCGCAATCTGAAATTCGCATACGACAAAAATGGCGATGGCGACTTTTTAGATGCTGGTGAGGTTATGATTGTGAACCCTACAGATTATGAAGTGGGCAGGTATTGCTCGTTTGCCCTCGACCCGTTGGGCCGCCCAGCTATCTCTTATTCCAAGGGGGGTTATCCTCATTACGATGGTCTCAAGTTTGCTTACGATAAAAACGGCAACGGCTCTTTCTGGGATAAAGGGGACATCTGTCTTGTAGACCAATCCTCCGACGCCGGGATTTTTACCTCTACTGCCTTCGATAGTTCTGGTAGAGCAGCTATCTCTTATTGTGCTGGTGGTTTTCTCAAGGTCGCCTTCGATAAAAACGGTGATAAGGATTTTGACGATTCGGGAGAAATACAAAGTGTGGATAATGTGGGAAAGTGGAAGTATACGTCTGCTGCCTTCAGCCCCACTTCAAACACGCTGGCGATTTCCTATTTTGATGAAACCAATACTAACCTGAAATTCGCTCACGATAAAAATGGCGATGGCGACTTCAAAGACCCGGGTGAGATTATGTGCGCAGATTCTTCGGGCTATGTGGGGGAATATAACTCGTTGGCATTCGACCCGCAGGGACGCCCTGCTATCTCATATTTCGACTACACAAACGCCGCACTCAAATTCGCCCATGATAAAAACAACGATGACGATTTTGGCGACCCCGGAGAACGCATCAGGGTTGATTCGGTGGCTTACGCCCAGGCATATACCTCTGTGGCATTCGACCCGCAGGGATGTCCCGCAATTGCATATCATTATGGGCACGATACCTCTCATTTTGATTTGAAATTTGCCTACGACAGGAATGGCAACGGTGACTTCTCGGATGTGGGTGAAATACAAACTGTCGCACAAGACCTCGGGGTAGATAAGTATGTCTCTGTGGCATTTGATATAACCGGCAAACCGGCTATACTGTATAACAATAGCGGTAGCATCGCTTATGACAAAAATGGTGATGGCGACTTTACAGACCCGGGCGAAATCATTCAGACTAACGCCTGGGGACGATGGGGCACACTGGTGATTGATTCAAGAAACGTGGTGTGGATAGCAAATTGCATCGGAGACTATCCAGTGTTGCAGCTTGCGCGCAGCCTTGGTCCGATAGATGGTAGCATAGCGGCATTTCAGATTGCCGATTATGTCTTAAAGCGGACAACCGACCCTACCGGATTGGACATAAACAAGGACGGCGAGATAGATATCGCAGATATTGTGAGAAATCTCGGGCATTAGGGCTCTGGGAGTGTTTGGGCAAGTGTATCGAGGGTATCGGCGAGCTGGTCGGCGGTCTCCCAGCGGTCTTCGCGATTCTTCCTGAGACACTTGAATACTATCTCCTGAAGTTCGGGCGGGATACCCTCCATCGGCTTTGGCTCAACGTGGAGGTGTTGATACGCCAGGTCCCCCTCTGTAAATGGCGGCCTGCCGGTTAGTAGTTCATACATCGTTATACCGAGGGAATAGATGTCTGCGCGATTATCAACGGGGATACCCTGAACCTGTTCGGGACTCATATAAAGGGGTGTGCCGATGAGGGCGCCCGCAACGGTTGCCTCGGTGCTTTCCATCATTTTGGCGATTCCGAAATCGGTTACTTTCACCTCATCGTCTTTTGTAATCATAACATTAGCGGGTTTCACGTCGCGGTGAATTATGCCGATTGTGTGTGCATAGGCGAGTGCACGGGCAGCAGCTATCATATATTTGAGGAATTTGGGGGGAGGCATACGCCGTCCAGATTCGCGGAAGAGTTTTTTCAAATCCGTGCCGTCTACGTATTCCATTGAGATATATTTTCGCCCCATCTCTTCGCCGATGTCGTGTATGCGAACGATGTTTTTGTGGCTGAGGCGGCGGGCGCTTCTCGCCTCCGCCTTGAAGCGTTGTAGCGCTTCGGGGTTATTGGAGAGGTTATCGGGCAATATCTTGAGCGCCACGATGTCCTCAAGTTCTGAATCCCTTGCGCGGTAGACTATGCCCATTGCCCCGCGACCGAGTTCCTCGAGCAGCTCATAGCGGCGTTTTGCCTTATCGGAGAGGCTGTTTAAGATGGTGGTTTTTTCAAAGACTATGGGGTCGCTGGTGGAGCCGGCGAGCATCTCGAATTTCGCCTTGACGTTGCGGAAATTGATGTCGGCGGCGAAGAGCTGCTTGTAGACTTGCTTTGCGCCAACGAGGTCGTTCTTCGCCTCATAGCGCTGTGCGAGGTCGTAAAGGATTTCCTTCATTTCGTCATCAATCACGAGTTTTTTGAATTCCTGGAGCGCCAGGTCGAGCATCCCTTTCTGGACAAAGCACTCGCCGAGGTATTTGGTTGATTCATTCTCCCAGCGAAAGTCCTGTGCGGTTTTCTGGAAGCAACTTATTGCCTTATCGTATTCGCCCGTGACCATATAGAGTTTACCGAGCTGGAAGCGCACTTCAATGTCCTCATTTTCCTCAAGTAGGAACTCATAGAGTTCGGCGAGTTCGGTCTGAACCTCGGTGCTATTGGGCATAAGCTGGTATGCCTGTTCCATTGCGGTGCGTGCCTCTTCAGTGCGTCCCATAATCTTAAGGAGCACGCCATAGCGAAGTTGTGCAGTTACATTCTGTGTGTCCCTTTCAAGGATATTTTCGTAATAAGGCAGGATATTGGAGACCTGTGCTGGGTCGGTCTCAAATATTACGAGGAGTTGTTCCATCGCCTCGCGGAAGCGTCCGCTTTCCACCATTTTTTTGCAGACATACCAGCGCACCTCGAGCCAGTCGGGATTTTCTGCCAGCAGGGCAAGTCCGTCCCCGATAACGGCATCGGTAGCTCTGGTGGAGGCAGCGATGGCTCGGTCAAATTCCTCGAGTCCCTCGGTGATACGCCCCTGCTTTATGAGGACGCACGCCATTATGCGGTGGATAGCTTCATTATCGGGTGCGAGTTTCAGTGCCTTCTGATATATGCCCGCCGCGGAATCGGTGGTGAGTTTCTCCTGTGCATACGCCAGTGCCATATTGACGAGTGCCTCCCTGTCCGAGGGATTTTTGCGGAGGATAGCCTTGTATTCGGCGATAGCCTCATCGAGCTTATTGCTCTGGAGATTTGCAAGCGCCATCAGGTGCTGGAATTCCTCGTCTTCGGGGTTCCGGGAGAGGAAATATCGTGCGAGTCGGGATGCGGACTCATATCTGCCGTTTCCCAGGAATGTCTTTATGAGCTGACAACCGAGGTCTTTACGTGTGGGGACGAGCCTCAAAGCCTTCTCGTAGGAAAACATTGCAGTCAGGTCTGTCTCTTGTGCTTTGAGGTAGACCTCCGCCAGGAGGATAGTAAAATCCTTATCGTCGGGGAACGCCTTGAGTGCAGTTCTATAGACCTTTTCTGCGCGGGGTTCGGTATAGTGAGTAGCGCAGTAGGCTTGCGCCAGCTGGAGGACTAAATCGCCAGTGAATTGACCAAGGTCAATGAGTTTCTCAATACTCGTAATGGATAAGTTGTGGTCTCCGCTATCACGTGCAATGCACGCCAGTGCCAGAAGGATAGTCAGATCCGAGGGATTGCAACGTATTGCCAGCCGATAGAGTTGCGCCGCCTCGGTGTCAAAGCGACCCGATTCGTAATAGATGTGTGCCGCCATCTTGAGGATTTCTTTATTTTCGGGATAGAATTCAAGCGTCTTTTTATAGACCTCGAGTGCGCCAGCATCCTTGCGCCCCCCAATCAGGTAACACTGGCTTCGGAGCAGTAACCCCTCTTTGTTATTCGGTTCAATTTCGAGGATATGGCTGGCACATTCGGCGGCTTTTGCTATGTTGTTTTCCTGAATGTAAATCTTCGCCAGTTGTATATATGCCGGGACGTAATCCTGATTTCCCTCAAGGACCCGCAGGCAGAGTTCTTTGACCTCTTTTCCCGTTTTCTTTGCATCAATATATGCATCGCAGAGTGATTCGAGGAAACGCTGGTCGTCTTTTCTTTTCGGATAGACCTTCTCAAAGATGGGGAGCGTCTTACGGGTTCTGTAACTCATTGCCAGATATATGTCGGCGAGGGTGTTGTAAGTATCGAGGTCGGTCTGCCCGCCGCGAATGGCACTGCGGATATTTTTCCCCGCCAGTTCATATTGTCCCTTCTTATAGTAAATCTTCCCGATAAGGAGATGAAACGGGGATAGGTCATCAATTAGTTCGAGTACGTTTTTATATATCTCGAGTGCCTTTTCTTCAAGGATGCCCGAGTATCGGTATGCCTGTGCCAGCGCCTTGAGTGCCTCGGGATTCTCCGGCTCCATCTGATACATAGTCTCAAAGATAGGAACGGTTTCAGGACCGAACTCCCCCAGTCTGGCGAGGACGTGCCCCAGTGCCCGAATTACGCCCCGGCTATTGGGTCTTGTCGCCAGCACCCTCCGATAGTACCTTGCCGCCTCCTCTAACTCTTCATTCTCCACAAAATCGTTGGCACGGGCTATGAGACGCAGATTGATAATGAGTCGGACAATCTTTATCCCACCAAAGGTGACTAAACCGAGTCCCGCAACCGTCATAAGAATTATTACGGGAAGATGATGCCGGACGTAGGCATAGATATAGAGTTTTCTGGCAACGGGGTTCCGAGGTTGTATGGCGAGCAATTTGTGCGAATACCTCAGGACATCCTGCCAGTTTTTGTCCCCCGCGCACTTTTGCGCCATACCCAAATACCGGCTGATGTGACTTCGGAGGTTGGCAATCTCGCCCTTCAGAAATTCGCCGTAGTATGGATCGAGCTTACCAGTGCGAAACTGGTTTCCGCCGCGACACTCCCAGGATACCGAGGCTGGCGGAAGCGGCACGGGGACTTTCAGAACCCGCAGCAAAGAGGTCTCGTCCGAGATGAGCAAAATATCCGCCCTGTTATTTTTGCCCGCATTAAAGACGGTCGGCGCTTTCGCAAATGGCTTTTGGAGCTTAACAATTGCGGGCTTATGTCCACTCAAAGGGTCAAAGAGATAGAACCAACCCCTTTCATCTCCAAAAACAACCATCGGTGATACGCCTTTGTCTGATATAAATGCGGGTTCCGAATTAACCTCGGCAAGAAGCGAAATCCTGCCCTTCGCCCAGAGACTGGCGCCGGTGGCACCATTAAACCCGAAGACGTAAGTTTTGGTAATGGCAATAATGTCATCAATGCCGTCCCTGGTTAGGTCGCTGACAATCAGTGTCTGGCGGGGCGATTCATACAGAACGCGGTCTTTGCTCCAGATTCGGTGGAATTCACCCTTAACGTAATAAACGGCGTTTAGATTACCCTCCAGGTCGCCGAAGACAATCTCGCGGCGCCCGTCCCCTTTCAGCTGGGCGAGGGCGGGGATTGTAACTATCGCACGATTGGTGTAATTCACAAAACGTATGCGTTCTTGAGAATCATCACGGTTGAGTATCCACAGGTCGCCATTGCTGGTGGCAACTACCACGTTGACAGCCTTGAGACTGGTCACCGGACCAACAGAGACCGGCGCCGTTACACGCGCATTAACCGGTATGCTCCATAGGACTTTTGCCCGGGAGGCATAAGAGCCACCTCTTCCAGAAGAACTTACCGGCTCAAATTCGTAAAGAATGACATTTCCACGGCTATCGGTAATTACGACCCCTGCCCTGGGATAGTCACCATCAGTCTTCAAGGGAATCAAAGTGGGGGTAAGTGTTACCTTATTCCCAACCGCGTTTTTTGCCAGCACCTCACCTTTTGCTCCATCCACCAAGTAAAGATAGCCATTGCTGCTTCCCACTACGATGTCGAGGCTTCCATCTGAGAGAAAATCACCCACGACCGGTGGAGTGAGACTACCCTTTGTCTCCACCCTTCGTTTCCACACCACCTTTCCCGAGCACGCATCAACTATCAGAAGGTGCCCCTCGATGTCTGAAAACACAATCTCGAGAGAACCATCCCCATCAATATCTATTACAACCGGGTCATTGGGTACGGTCAGGGAAGATTTAGACCGCCACAGAAATTGTGGTTTCTCCGGTAGAGAGGGCAAACCCCGCGCAAATGGCGCGAGTAAAATCACCAGCCACAAAATCAGACATAATCGCAAGTGATGTCTTCTTTTTTGCATCTTCACGGTGAGAAACACTTCTTTGTCGTGTGAAACTAAAAGCCTTAAAAAACGTTTGCCACAATTCGCCACCCACCGATGGCGCGCCTTCGGCAATCGAATGTTCCATATTAAACGGCGAATCGAAACTTTCTTTTCCCCAACGAAAAAATCCCCTTTACTTTAAGCACCGCCAAATCTCTCCGCAAGTGGAAAATTAGTCCACAAGCAATTCTACCTAACCCGGACAAGCCGGAACCAAACAGGAATCTGCCGCCCACCGATGGCGCCTTCGGCCTCGCCTCAAGCCGCATTCCTTCCCTGAATTACCCGGGCTCGCAGCGAGAGGAGACGTCTGTCCCTAAAGGGGGGATAAAAAAAGTCCCGGCTCACAACCGGGACATTACTCTTATGTTTCCTCATCTGAAACGAGGCTCTATTCGTATAGCGACCAGCCCTCCGCCGAGAGCACTTGTGCTTTGTCAGGGTTGTAGCGAGGTGTAAATTGTTTAATGTGCAGGATAAAACCTAATAAAAGGTATTTGAAGTTTTTCGTCTGAATATCGTTGTGCTCGTTGTGCCGTTGTGGTGGGAAAAGAGTCAGAAAACCACAACGACACTACGGACACTACGTTATCACGTAATAACTGTACACCTTTTGCACATGACTGGGATGT
>CAZGKP010000097.1:0-13225 GCA_964526215.1 uncultured Candidatus Sumerlaeota bacterium | reverse complement strand
CCGGCATTGGGGTGTTCACAGGGTCAATTGGAATGGCAAATTGTAGGTCCGAGAATGTATCGTATCCTTGAAGAATTTGACATCCCGATAGAGTTTTATGTTCCACTGAACGAATCGGCGGAAGAGTTTGAAAATCTGATTTCGGGGCAAAGTTCCGGTTTAAGGGTGGCGCACCGGGAATCGGGCATAAAGCCTTCATGGGTGGCATTGGCAGCCGTACTTAAAGTGTTGGAAAAAGAACCTTATCGGAATCCGGTAGGGCAAGTGATGTTTCAGAAGATAGCTTATTTTGCGACTATGTCCGGGTTGCCGACAGGATTACAATATAAACGGGGAAGTTATGGACCCTTTGCCAGAGGTCTTAAGGGAATAATTACGAGAATGGTGAATAATGGTTTAATCGAGGAACACAAACATGGGCGTTTGTTTGAGGTGCGAGTTGGGACATCATACATAGTTGCTCGAAAACGTTTCCTGAATGACCTTATGAAGTGGAGAGCCATCATAGAGCACGTGGCGGACTTATTTATGAGAGTCAATACGAAACAGTCGGAAATTATGGCGTCCGTCCATATGGCAGCTCAAGATGTGAGAGAGCGAACAAATCGCAAACCCACTGCCGATGAAGTAACCAATGAAGTAATGTTATGGAAACAAAAAAGACGCCCTCCATTAAGTGAGAAAGAAGTAAAACATACGGTTGCGGTTCTTGCAATTCTGGATTGGATTGATATTGATGCAGGGCAAGGATGGTTCATCGATGAGCCGGAATTGACCTGATTGGAGTAAAGATAGCGATTATGGCATTTGAAGTGACAGAGCGGAATGCGGCGGCGCTGGCGGCGCTTTTTAAGCCGTGGGAGGAGCCGCTGCAATACCGGGTAAAGAATGTACGGGTTCCGGGTGGCCCCGCGGTTATTCAACCGGGTCGACGCCCGAGCAAATGTCCGCTGGTGCGCAACATCCGCGCACAGGTGGATGGCTGGAGACGCACTGGTTATGCGGGCGTGAGCGAGACATCGCGTTACCTGCTTAACTTCTGGTTTAATACCGATCATCAGGCGGAAGATGAGGACGGTAACGATATCCCTTTCCACTATCACTGGACGCAGCGCGAGGCGATTGAGACAATCGTGTATCTTTACGAGATGCGGAACGTCAAGAACGTTGCGGAGCTGCTGACGGAATTCGGAAGTGCGGCGATTGCCGACCTGGCGCTGGGTATCAATCCCGAGGAAGACCGTTGGGGGAAGTACTGCTGCAAGGTCGCCACGGGTGGCGGCAAGACGAAGATTATGACGCTTGCCATTGTCTGGAGTTATTTTCGCCACCTTTATGAAGCGGATTCGGATATGGCGCAGCATTTTGTTGTGATTGCGCCGAACCTGACGGTTTACGAGCGGCTAAAGGATGATTTTGAGAACTGTGCTATTTTCTATAAAGACCCACTGATTCCCGAGGAATGGAAGGGCGATTTCCAGATGCAGGTGGTTCTTCAGGATGAACCGGGCGGGGCAAGCACACGTGGGGCGATTTACCTGACGAACATTCACCGATTGTATGAGAGTCGAGATAATAACAGTAAGGAGGATTTGAGAAAATCATCCATTTGGGGTCCACCGGTGAAGAAGGCAAAGGCGCTGGATACGGGCGCGGCGTTGCGCGACCGGATTACGAGTCATACGCGATTTATGGTTCTGAATGATGAGGCGCATCACCTGCACGACCCGGAGCTTGCCTGGTGTCGGGCAATCGATTCTATGCATAGCCAGAGCAAAAGCAAGGGGAATAACGGAACCTTTATGCAACTGGATTTTACGGCGACGCCGAAACACAATGATGGCACATTGTTTCGTCATATAGTCTGTGATTTTCCCCTGGGCGAGGCTGTGGATGCTGGCATTGTCAAGGTTCCGGTTCTGGGGGAATCGGACGAGCTTATTGTGCGGGGAGATAAGAAGATGCCGGCGCATCAGCGTTATGAGATGCATCTTAAACTGGGATACCGACGTTTTGAACAGACGTTCGAGGAATTGTTTAGGGTGCGCAAACCGATTATGTTTGTTATGACGGAGGATGCGAGAGCAGCCAATGAGATCGCCGCGTATCTGGACAGCGATTTGTTTCCGCTTCTCAAAGGGCGCGTATTAAATATACATACACGATTGAAGGGGCGCATCAAGAAGGTTAAGCGCGGTGGGCGTATTATCAAGGAATTCGTGGAGAGTGAAACGGGTATGAAGCCGGATGACCTGCGCGCCTTGCGTGATATGTCGCGGGATCTGGACAAAAAGGACAGCAAGTTCCGGTGTATAGTATCGGTAATGATGCTGCGGGAGGGATGGGACGTTCGGAATGTAACGACGATTGTGCCGTTGCGCGCCTATTCCGCAAAGTCGGGCATTTTGCCCGAGCAGACGCTGGGGCGTGGTCTGCGGCGTATGTTTCCCACGGCAGAGACCCCTGAGATAGTTACAATAGTGCATCATCCCGCCTTTCGTAAATTATATGAAAAGGAGCTGGCACAGGAAGGATTAGATATTGCTGTCCTGCCGCTGCGGGAAGCCTTGAAACAGACTGTAACGGTCTTCGTGGATTTTGAAAACAAGCCGGTGGGAAACCTGGAGATTGAAATCCCGCTGGTTTCTGATTCTATCGAGGTGACGGCGGAACTACAGGGGCTGACATTTGAGGAGGTACGGAAATATTTCATCCAGCGATTTCATCGGCTTCCGGTCGGGGAAAAGAAAGAGGGACCGGTCAAATACGAGGAGAGGCATTTATTTACAGACGAGATTGTGGCGCGGATGAAATTGGATGCGGGTCTTCTAGCGAATGCCTGGTCTGCTGTAAGTTACTTTGCGCAGATGCTGGGGAGCGCCTGCAAATTGGGCAATCCGCATAAGGTTCTGGCACCGATTGTAGAACGATTTCTTTCGGAGGTTCTCTTCGAGAGGAAGGTGGATTTGTATTCGGGCGAAGTGGATCATCGTATGCGTGATATGGATGTAATGGAACACGTGCGGGCTACGTTCACGCCTTTGATTCTCGAAAAGATAACGCATAAAAAGAATCGCAAACGTATCAGCCGGGGACAGCGTCTTTCCACGTGGAAGCCCTACCAGGCTACCAGTAATGAAAGGAGACCGGCAGTTCGGGGACAGAAAACGATGTTCAATCTTGTTCCCTGTGAGAATGATTTTGAACAGGCGTTTGCCGATTTCTGTGATGTTGCGGGCGATGTGGTTGCCTTTGCGAAAAATGCAGGTCCTCAAAAACTGATGATTGATTATCTAAAGCCGGAGGGCAACCGGTCTTTTTATGTCCCGGATTTCTTTGTGCGGGTTCAATCCGGCGATTATTACGCGGTTGAACTGAAGGGCAAGGTGGACGCCCTTGTTCCATATAAGGCAATGGCTGCACGGCAATGGTGCAAGGCGGCATCCGGGGGAAAAACAAAGTGGCGCTACATTTACGTCCCCTATCTGCTTTTCCAGCAAATCGCCGCATCATCTCTGGAGAATCTTGCCAGGGCGTGCGAGCCGTCACTTTTTGCCCTTCTGGAAGAGGCAAAGACAAAACAGCAAGAGCTTCCGCTCTTTGAAGAGACTGCCAGAAAGAAAGCGGAGGATTTGTTTTCTGAGGCTTGTAAAAAGGCGGGACTTCGGAATGTTCATAAAGAGGTTGAAGACACACTCAGGCAGGCTGTCAATCTTTTAGATTATGCCGTGCGCGCCGGAATGCCGGATTTTTCACATGCCTTCCAGCCTTTACTGCGACCATTGGATAAATATGCAATCAAGATACTCTCCGGGAAGTTGGTGCCGGAAATACCAAAAGGAGCCAATGAACACTCTGATTTTTTCAGTCCATATATTCGGAATTTGCCGCAAAAAGAACAATCGCTTCTGGAAAGATATCAACGCTATCTTCGTCACAACCTTGTCTTTGGGAGACCTATACAGAGACTGGGAACGCTTCTTTTTTGCTTGGAATATGCCCAAAAAGGCGGATGGGGTGTTTCGGGTATCTGGAGGGCGGTTGAAGAAGTTTTTGCAGGTGATGAGATGGGAACCCTGTATAACAAGCTTGAGGATGTGAACAAGTTCCGCAATACCCATGTGGCACATGTTGATACCGCCCTGAAAGACCCGCATAATGCCTGGGAAGCAATGAGAAAGTGGATTGGTTGTGTAAATTTGATGGTAGATTTCGCATTAAAATAAAAGCAGATACAGGAAAAATATTGCGTTGCTCATTTTCTCCTAAATAGAATATAGCAACCTCCAGCCGTTTTCCCGCCGAGGTTTTTTTTCTTTCTCATATTCCCGGTGTCTCTCCGTATAAAAAAATCCGGGTTAAGAAAGTTCAGTCTTTTTTCAGGTGGGAGATTTTTTTTGAGAGCACAAGGCGGTTTCCGAAAAGTTGGGCACGTTCGTAGGCTGAGATTGCTTGCTCTTTTTTGCCGATAGCGGCATAGCAGTCGCCAAGTGCCTCGAGAATAAGGGGCGCTTTTTCTGGCAGCGTGCTTAGCCCCTTTTCGAGGTGTTTTATCGCCTCGTTGAATCTGCCAAGCTGCATCAGTGCAAGCCCGTATTGCGCCTGGTTTTTTTGAATGAGTTCCCCGCCGATTTTGCTGGCGCGCTCGTAATACGAAACCGCCAGTGCGGGATTTTTCATCCCCAGCGCAAGGTTGCCAAGGTTAAGCAGAACTGCCACGTTATATGGATTTATGGAGAGGGCTTTTTCAAACGAGCCCCTTGCCGCATCTATCTTGCCGAGGCGGAAATAACACTCCCCAAGGCGGTTGTAAATCGGGACATAGTTTGGCTCAAGCGATGCCCACAATATATAAGCCCGCACAGCTTGCGCTTCCTTATTTTCCGTATTGCGCAAAGAATCGGCGAGGATGGCGACTGCATCGAGGTTTTTCGCATCACGCTTGAGTGCGGCGGCGGCGTATCCTGCCGCTTTTTCATAATCACCGCGCGAGAAAAGAACATACGCTATGCGGTTCAATCGCTCGCTGCGGTATCGCACCGCCAGTCGCTGCGGGACGAGAAATAGCGTCGCAATGGAAAATAAAAGAAGTATTATCCCGGATGCGAGGCGCGCCGGATGCGGCAGTTGTTTTTGTGCCGGGCGCGGAGATGCCGTCATCCCCGCCAGGAATCCCGCCATTACCCAGAACAGCAAGCCTGATGCGGGGTTGTAGAGATTGAAGTCAAAGAGCGATTGTATGAGTGTGGCACAAATCCCGACGGCAAGTCCGGCGGTGATAATTTTTTCGCTTCCGCCTATCTCTATGTCCCGCAAAAAAATCCAGAATCGCCGCGCCAGAAAAATCATAATTGCAAAAAAAGTTGCCAGTCCAATTATGCCGAGTTCGCAGAGGATATTGACATAATCGTTGTGTGCGTGGAGTAGTCTGACGCGGCTGAAGGTGCCCTGGAGCTTCCATAGTTCGGGTCCTGAATAGAGCGGGATGAAAAAGCCATAATTACCCGAGCCAACGCCGAGTATCGGATGCCTTCTGGCAAGGTGGAGCGATGCCTCCCACGCCTCGATGCGATAGCGGTTAGATTGTGGCGAAGTCCCGAATGCCGAGGCAATCTCTTTGAGCGTTGTGGCGCGGTTGAGACAGATAAATGTCCCGCCTGTGATGATAATTCCCAGGATAAGGATTCGGATTTTTTTATCATCGAGCCTGATGAGGTGGACTCTGCCTGCGCCTGTCTCTCTTGTGCGTATTTTATGAACTATATACCCGAAAAATATAAGGGCAAGGGTGCCTCCCAGAATTCCCCCGCGACTCTTTAAGAGAAGTATCTGTAGGATAACCAAGACGGCGGTGGCGGTGAAAAATAGTGTGGAGCGACCGGTCAGGGCAAACGCCACAAAGAGCGGCAGAACTGCGATTAAGAATTGCGTGGCGAAATTGGCATTACCGAAAAAGGCGACCGGTTTCCCCGGCTCTTCAAGGGTGATAAAGTCGTGCCCCGCATATTGAGCGAAGCCGTAAATTGCCGTGAGGAGTGCCACGATGCCGAGTCCGCCCGCTGCGGCTCGCAGCAGCCTCCCGTCCCGCGCACGCAAAAAAGCCCAGAACGAAAATAATGCGCACTCTATCGCAAACCCGGAATTCTCAAGGGCGAATTTGACATTTGCAGAGAAAAGCGCCGAAATAATATGAACAAAAACCCATCCCGCAAGAAGTATCGGGAACGTCCCGAAGTAGATGCTGGCAGACTTTCTCCCGGTTAGAATCAGCAGCGAAAGCGTCAGTAATAACAGAATCGCAAAGAATGTCAGCACAAATAACTTCGGTACATTGTAGGGATGATAAATGCGGGGATTCATTGCAAGCGGCACGAATACGAGCGCCGCAAGAAATAAGATGTTGCCGAACCTGAATAATACCCGATGAAGAATACGTGCAGGTGATTGTTTAATGGCAGTTTCTTGCATAGGCGATTTCCCTAAAGATGCTCGTTACCCAGATTTAGACTGAAAAATCGTAATGGACTTAACAGGACTAACATCAAACTGTGAACTGTGAATTGTGAACTGTGGATTTCCCACGCTCTCACGTATCACTCGCACATTCGCCTCTCGAGGGCGCGCCTCTGGGGTGCATCGGGATACATCTCTATGAAACGACGATACATCTTGCGCATCTTTGCCTTTTCTCCCCTTGCATAATACACCTCACCCATAAGGAGATACACATTTGCCTCATCAGGGTTCTTTTTCTCTGCGCGCTCAAGGACTCTCATTGCGGTGGCGTAATCTTTCTTCTGGAGTGAAAATGAGGCAAGGAGGCAAAGCCCCCGTGCGTCGAGTTTCCCAGAGGCATCGAGTCGGGAAAATAGGGCGATGCCAAAATCGGGCATTCCGGCAGCGGAGATTGCACGTGCCCAGTTCGGGAATTCACCGGTGAGTTCAGGGTATTTTCTCAGGGCGTAAATGTAAGCCTCAACGCCCTCAAGGGGAGAATTCAGATAAGCCAGAAGGAAACCGACCGATGGTTCAAGACCCGGAGGGGGATGCTCGAAGCCCTGCGCCTTCCTGAATGCGGCGAGGGCATCACCCGTTAGCCCTGCGCCCTCCGCCGCCCTTGCGAAATTGAACCAGACATAAGCTGGCACAAGGTGAGGCATTGGGTCAAATAAGAGTGCACGTCGGTAAATCTCCGCTGCAAGGCTATAGTTTTTCTCTTCCAGGATAACCCCACCCATCGCTCGGAGAACCGTAGCCGGATGCGCAATTGTCCTTAAAGCGATGTTAAATTCCTCCACAGCCTCCTTATCACGTCCCAGTTTTTTTAAGAATGATGCGAGAAAATAATGTGCATAGCCGCTCTGGGGATTCAACCGCACTGCACGACGGGTCGTAACCTCCGCCTGCAGATATGCAGGTGTATTGAGCTGTCGGTAAGAGCCATAAATATCCACCTCCGAGATAAAATTCCGCACTGCAATATTGCCGCCTAAAAGAAAGGGGAGGGCAAGCAGGATACCCGCGCCTATGCGCAGCGGGCTAATTACGTTTTCACTTGTGGTCTTTTTTCCTCTCCTGCGTGTCATAGGAGATACCGTAATTAGTGATTGGTAAAGCTTGCAAGTAAAATGGAGAAAACACTTGACTTGAGGTGTGGGCATTGGGGAGGCAAATAGAAGTAAGTTTGGTTAAACTAACTTTTTGAACGGATTTTTTGTTGGTAAATGACTATGCTTCACACCTCCCATAAACTTACCGCCAGCCTTGAGGATTATCTCGAGGCGATACTTGTGCTTTCGCGGGAAAAGAAAGTGGCGCGGGTGCGGGATATTGCAGGACGCATCGGCGTGGCGATGTCTACCGTAAATGGCGCATTAAAACGCCTTGCCCTGCAGGGACTCGTCCGCCACGAACGCTACGAGTTCGTTGAACTTACTCCCGCAGGCGCTCGCCTCGCAAAAAAGGTCCTCGACCGACACAACCTCCTCAAGCATTTACTACGTGATATCCTCCACGTGGAAGCCGACACTGCCGAGAAAGACGCCTGCGCTATTGAACATTACATCAGCCAGGAAACCGTAAACCGTATCCTGGATTTTTTCTTCTTCATAGAGATATGCCCGAAGGGCGCGCAAACTTGGACGGCTCTATATCAACAATGTATGAGCGGGGAGTGTGATGAAGTGGATTGTCCAATGCGAAAATTAGGACCGGAGGGGAGACGCCTCAAGGCTGCAGGTAAAGAAAAACTGACGCTAAAACATATCCGCCCCGGATATAAGGCTCGCGTGTTGAAGGTGCGCGGCTCCGGTGCCATCCGCAGGCGACTGATGGATATGGGTATATCACCCGGCACCACGCTGGAGGTGAAACGCGTTGCCCCTCTTGGCGACCCGGTTGAGGTAAAGCTTCGCGGCTACAATCTATCCCTGCGCAAAAATGAGGCTGATGCCATTGACGTGGAGCCGATTTAATAATGCCCTGGCAAACGGGGAAACGGGGAAACGGTGAGCATCGAATCCGCCCCACGCGGAAACATCGAACAGACAACGGACAACGGACAAACGAGGCAAAGATTTGAAGAAACAATTGTTACCCCTGACTCTTGCCACATCGGGCAAAGAGGTGGTTCTGACTGCCGTAACCGGTGGGATGGGTCTTCGTAAGCGCCTTGCCGATATGGGGCTTACTAAAGGCGCAACATTCCGCGTTGTCCAGACGCGCCAACCGGGTCCCTGTATCATTGCCATCGGCGACACCCGGCTGGTCCTGGGCTACGGAATGGCAAGAAAAATTATGGTGATGGAGAAATAATTGTGGCGAAAATGATTACAATTGCACTCGCCGGTAATCCCAACTCCGGTAAATCCACAATATTCAATAATCTGACCGGCATTCGCCAGCACGTCGGGAACTATCCGGGCGTAACGGTAGAGAAAAAAGAGGGCTCGTTAAAGTATGAAAACTATGACATAAACGTGGTTGACCTCCCCGGAACTTATAGCCTCACCGCTTATTCGGTAGATGAGATTGTCGCCCGCAACTTCGTTGTAGAGGAAAAGCCCGATGTGGTCATTGACGTCATTGATGCCTCAAACCTGGAGAGAAATCTCTATCTCGCCGTTCAGATTATGGAGCTGGGGGTTCCCCTTATCCTCGCCCTTAATATGGCTGACATTGCAAGCAAACAGGGACTCGCTATAGATAAGGACAAACTCGCCGAGCTCCTGGGTGTTCCCATTGTCCTTACTGTCGCTACCAGAAAAGTGGGGATGAATGACCTCCTCGATGAGGCGATAAATATGGTGGAGGGGAAGTCCCGTCTCAAAAGGACGACCGTGCGCTATGGCAGGGAGATTGAAGAAGAGCTGGCGAAATTGAGTGAAATCCTCACGCAGGATAAAGACCTCACTGAAAGGTATCGGGCGCGCTGGCTGGCACTGAAAATCCTCGAACAGGATTCGGAGGTCATAAAGAACATAAAGCAAAGCCCCGTAGGCGATAAGGCTCTGAAACAGGCGGAAAAGAGTGCGGGGCATTTGAGGGGCATCTTCGGCGATGATGCCGAAGCCATAATCGCCGAGAGGCGCTACGGATTCATAAGCGGCGCCTGCGATGAGGCAGTCATACGCACCTATGAGATTCGCCACACAACCTCCGACAAGATAGATATGATTTTAGTAAACCGCGTTCTGGGTCTGCCTATATTTTTAGTCTTAATCTGGCTAACGTTCAAAATCGTTTTTGCCGCAAGCGAACCGATGATGGGATGGCTTGAGGCATTTCTGGGATGGTTAGGCGCAGTTGTCGGCGGTGCATTGCCCGAAGGCAGCACAATACAATCTTTAATTGTGGATGGCATAATCGGTGGCGTGGGGAGCGTGCTGGTCTTTGTGCCCATAATATACCTGTTATTCTTGGCGATGAGTTTTTTAGAGGACTCCGGTTATTTAGCCAGAGCCGCCTTTATAATGGACAGATTTATGCACAAGATAGGTCTGCACGGTCGCAGCTTCATCCCGATGCTTCTGGGCTTCGGGTGCAACCTCCCTGCCATTATGGCAACCAGAACAATCGAGGATGAAAAGGACAGATTTGTAACAATCCTCATAAATCCGTTTATGAGTTGTGGGGCGAGGTTGCCGGTATATGCATTATTTATCGGCGCATTCTTCAGTGAAAAACAGGCTAGTAATGTCCTCTTCTCCATCTATGTGCTGGGCATAATAGTAGCCGTCGTAAGTGCGAAGATATTCCGAAAATATCTCCTGAAGGGAGAAGCGGCGCCATTTGTTATGGAGCTCCCGCCTTACCGGATGCCGACCTTGCGTGGACTCCTAATACATATGTGGGAGAGAGGCGTGGTTTACTTAAAGAAGGCAGGGACAATAATTTTAGCCGGATGCGTGATGATGTGGTTTTTATCAAACTTCCCCTGGAATCCGCAATACTCGAGGGATTATGGGGTACTGATTGAGGCTCCGGGTCAAGATGAGCAAACCATAAACCATCTAAAAAATGAGATGGCGTTTGAGAAGATGGAGAAGAGTTATGCAGGGAGACTCGGGAGGGCGATTGCGCCTGTATTCAAGCCGCTTGGATTCGACGATTGGAGGTTAGCCGTAGGGCTTGTGGGGGGATTTATCGCAAAAGAGATAGTAGTGGGAACACTCGGGACATTATATTCCGTCGGGGAGGCAGACGAGGAATCACAAACATTGCGCAGTGCGCTCCAAGAGGCAAAGCGCCCCGACGGCAGAAAGCGCTATGACCAACTTGTCGCCTACGCCGTAATGGTATTTGTGCTTCTTTACATACCCTGCATAGCCACGATAGCGGTGATAAAGAGAGAGACAAATTCGTGGAAATGGCCGATATTTGCCCTATTTTACACAAGTGCCGTTGCCTGGGTCGCCGCCTTTATTATTTACCAGGGTGGAAGACTTTTTGGTCTGGGCTGATCAAAGGAAATCTCGACTGAAAATTTTGAGTAAACACTATCTACGCTTTGGCACCTCAAGCAGAATTATCTATTCTCACTTCTTCACAAGGAGAGACGAGATTTTGCACCCTGATGGGTTTCGCCCGATAGGACAAAAAAAGGGAATACGCATTTAAGCGTATTCCCTGAAAAGGCCACGTTTTTCACAATCTCCGACTAATACATCTCCCAATCCCATACACCCGATGGAGCGGTCGTCTCAATCCTCTCATAAAAATCGTCGCCCAGAATTGGCTCCTGTGAAGTCATATTGAAGCCCAAAATTCCAATCTGTATGGCTTCGTCAATGCCAGCCTCTGTATCGGTGATGGGAGAAAATGAGGCAGCAACGCCGTTAACGTAGCAATCGATCGTAGATGAGCCGACGAACTGGAGCATAAAGGTGTTCCAGCCAGGAATAGTCATACTCGAACCCGGAAGGGCGGGATCCTGCCCCAGGGTGGTAAAGCTCGCTCCGTTAAATTTCTGCAAATATATCTCCCCATTGCGGTAGCCAAAACGGTAATATTCCTCGGTTGTGCTTGCATCACCCTGATGAATACCTAAAAGGGCAAAGTTATGCTCAGTGGCCGAGGTAGAGCTCACAATATAGATTTTCGCCTGGAGAGTTGCCGAGGTGAATGATGATACAGTTCGGTTCAAGATATGCCCCCCGATGGCCGAGCCGAGGCCATACATGGTATTATCCTCATCCGCAGACCTGATGGCGTAGCTGCCAGAGGGTGGCGGGAATGCCGCAGGGAAATCTGAATCCGAGGTGACAACTGTCGGGTCGTCATCATACCTGTATATCTTCACAAATCCCTGCGTGGTGCCATCATCAAAGTTGTAAGTGTTCTCGACCACATATTGAGCCGCCACCGGAAGAGCAAGCACCGCCAGAGCCAGAATCAATCCAAACATTATAAATCTTTTCATCTGTTTCACCTCCTTTCTATGAAAAAGTGATTTTATCTCTAATCCAGCTGTTGGATTGGGATGGAGACCTTACAAAACCCCGGAAATCATTGTTCTCCATTCCATAAATTATGACAATTCTCTAAAGGATACAAAAAAGCGTGTCAATACTTTTTTGCCCCCCGATTTGGAACATTTCGGCTTGCTCGACTTCCTCTCATTGTGGTGTAATTTGAACATTATTCAGCGCCTCCCTTCAAGAAATTGTTCTTCGTTAATTATTAGTCTTGAAAATTATGCAAATTACTGCAAATGAATATATTGACTCTCTTTCTTAGAGGAAGGAAAGGAACACTATTATGAAAAAACTGATTCTTTGCTTTTATATGCTCGCCTTGACTGTTACCCTGGGCTATGCGGACAACAGCTTGTGGACTTTTGATTCTGACATTGAAGGCTGGGACTCTCCTTCCGTCACCTGGAATACTACCATTATTCACTAGCCCTCTGATGGGTACACTTCCCCCGGCTCAATCCATTGTACAGATAGCGATATCTGGTATGGTGTCCGTAATACTATTACCATCGGCGCCTCTAACCCTTCCTATACAATCAATGTGTGGGCAAAACTGATCTCCACTGCCCCTGGACTGGACGGAGGTCTGAACCTCTGCACCTGGGATCTGGATAGCTCCGGCGACACATCTATCCCGTTCGATGCCTCAACCACAGGTAGCTGGCAAATGCAGACTCAATCTGGAACTGCCAAGACCGGGGGTTTAGGCTATATTATGATTTGTGCTGGACCATGGGGAGGTTCTACTCCCGCCACCGTGGAATTTTACCTCGATGACATATCCTACACTGAAGGCACGAGCGTAATTGACTGGGCATTGTATAAGGAACAGTGGTAGTGAGAAGGCGTAGCGACTAATGCCTCTGCTTTTCTATTGAAGGGCGGGGGCTTTTTTTGCCGGAAGGCTTTTACGCAGGGCACTCCGTTTTGGGGCGCGCTTTTTCGCCAGAAGGGCTCGCAAAACCCGACTTCGGGCATCCTTAAAAGATAGGGGATGAGAGGACTGTTTCTCGATGCACAAAATTACCATTATGCCATCTTTCAAAACCACCGGCTCACTCCTCTCGCCCACACGGAGTTTTGCCATCGCGGCGTCGTAACAGGACGTATCTTGGCAAAGCTACGAAAAGCAGACTTCTATAGAGGCTCAAAAATTTCTGAAACTACATCCTGAATAAAATAGCACACGGATGATGTGGATGCAAGCATCCGGGTCAGTGGATGCAAGCATCCGGGTCAACGGATTACGC
>CAZGKP010000096.1:0-13345 GCA_964526215.1 uncultured Candidatus Sumerlaeota bacterium | reverse complement strand
CCGAGGGGGAACCCTCGGCAATTTTCTTGCCGTAATTCAGGACTAAAATCTCATCTGAAATATCCATAACCAGCGACATATCGTGTTCAACTAAAAGGACAGTGATACCGGATGTGCAGATTTTACGAATGAGTGCGGCAACGTCTTTTGTCTCGCGCGTATTAAGTCCGGCTGCGGGTTCGTCTGCAAGGAGGAGTCGTGGTTTCGTGGCGAGGGCGCGGGCAAACTCGAGCAGGCGCTGTTCACGAAAAGGAAGTGTGGCAGCGGGGTGATTTACCCTGTCTGCCAGACCGACAAAATCGAGGCTCTCAACGGCGGCGCTTCTGATGGCGCTCTCCTCTCGACGCATAGCGGGGAGACGCAGTGCCGTGCTGAAGAACCCTGCGTGAGAGCGCGTATGCCTCCCCACCATCACATTTTCCAGCACCGACATATTGGAAAATATCCTGGTTGTCTGAAAAGTGCGAGCAACTCCAAGATGCACCATACGGTAATCGGGGAAGCGGGTTACTTCGTGTCTTTTTAGAAATACCCTTCCTGCGGTGGGGCGCATATTCCCGGCAATCAGATTAAAGAGCGTGGTCTTGCCGGCGCCATTAGGACCAATTATGGCTTTTATCCGTCCTAAGACAACTGCAAAGGATACATTATCTACCGCCCTTACCCCACCGAAGTGCTTTGAGAGTGATTTTACCTCAAGCAATTTTTCACTCATTGCTTAATCCCCGTCCCTTAACAACAGGTTTTTTCAACCATACCCATAGCACCTGACTTCCGCCAAAGAGCCCGCCCGGCAAAAATAGCATAATGAAAAGCAAAATCCCGCCATATACCAGGATATTGTAATCCTTAAAAACACGCAATACCTCCGGCAATGCCGTCAGTAGAATTGCGCCGGAGATTGCCCCCCAGACACTCCCCATTCCGCCGATTATGACCATCGTAACCAGGAGAATCGAATGCATCAGTCCGAAGGAATCTGGCGCAACAAAAAGGATATAATGTGTATACAGACTACCTGCTAAAGAGGCATAAAGTGCACTCAATACAAAGACCCTGACCTTGTAGCGAGCGGTATTTATGCCCATTGCCCGTGCAGCTTCCTCGTCTGCGTGAATCGAACGAAGCGCACGCCCCACGCGTGAATGAATCAGATTCAGCGTCAATAGAAGCACAACAAGGACAACCGCCCACGTGAAGTAATAATATTTTACCTCATTGTCTAAAACGTAATGCCCGAAGCCCAGAAACGGAATAAGCTTGCAATAACCGGACGGACCCCCTGTAAGATTCACCTCTGCCGAGAAAAAGATGAAAACAATCTCGCCAAATCCCAGTGTCGCCATTGCAAGATAGTGTCCTTTTAATTTGAGAGACGGTGTCCCTATAATATATGCCACAATACCAGCGAGGAGGAGTCCTGCAACTATTGCCGTCCAGGGCGACCAGTGATAGGTGCCTGTGAGTATTGCCGAAGTGTATGCCCCCAGCCCGAAGAATGCAGCGTGTCCCAGGGATATCTGTCCCGCATAACCCATAAGGAGCGAAAGCCCCATTGCAATGAGGCTGTAAAAACCTGCCTGGATGAGTACACCCACATAATAGGGGCTTCGCACCAAAACAGGCAAAATAAATACTGCCAGACTGAACAGGACAAAAGGTATGTAGGTTCTGCGTTTCACAAATCAAAACTTCTTCAATTTCCCAACAGCTTTACTGCCGAACAACCCGCTCGGCTTCACAAATAAAACCAGCAGTAAAACCAGAAGGGGCAGGGCGTCTTTGTAGTGAGATGAGATGTAACCGGCTGTGAGCGCCTCAAGAATCCCGAGTAGCATCCCCGCCACAACTGCGCCCGGATTGTTCCCCAGACCACCCAGAACTGCCGCACCGAAACCCTTTATGCCGAACATAGAGCCACTCTGATAATCCACCATAGAAATCGGCATAATGACGGCACCCGCCATTGCACCAATTCCCGCCGAGAGTGCAAATGAGAGCATCACCATCTTTCTCGTCGGGATGCCCATCAGGCTTGCAGCTGTGCGATTATATGCGCAAGCCCGCATCGCCTTACCCCCAAGTGTGAAATTGAAAAATATGACCAGCCCGCACACAACTATAGCCAGTGTCCCCAGAACCCAGAAAGTTTGCGTGCGCACCATTGCACCCCATAACGGCACCGCGGCATTCCCCGAAAAATCATCCATCGTATGCGCCTCTTTGCCCCCAATAAACATTGTGATTCCCTTTATAAGGATTGATGCCGCAATCGTAATCATAATCAGCGCCAGTATGGATGGATTCTTAAGCGGGTTTATGCATCCACGCTCAAGTATGATGCCGACAAGCACAACAATTACCACTGTTACTGCAAAGGCAATTACCAATGGCAGGTGGAGCGTCGCGGCAAAGTAAACCATCAGCATCCCCCCCAGCATCACAAACTCACCCTGAGTGAAATTGATGATTCCAGTTGCATTATATATGATGTTGAAACCAAGCGCAACCAGGGCATATATGCTGCCCATAGAAATACCTGAAACAACATTCTGCAAAAAACGGCTCGTCATACCAGTCATCAATTAGTTCCTGCACCTCCACTAATAATCAGCCAGGGAGCTTAGCCTGTGCCCGGAGTTACGATTCCTCGATCATCTGTTCAACAATACAATGAGAGGGGTGGTCCTGAAACCACCCCTATTTGTAACATGGAACACACCGATGGCGCGCCTTCGGCATTCGCCTGTGGTGAAAAGGTATGGTGTAATTTTCGTCATTCCGTCAGGACAACAAATTCCCCGTTCTTAACCGTGAGCATCTCGAAGGCATCCTTCTTAAGTCCCGTATGGTCTGTCGGAGAGTAATTAAAGGTGCCTCCGGTGCCGACGAATCCCTTTGTGTTCTCGATTGCATCGCGGATTTTTGCACGGTCGGGACCAGCCTTCTTCAGTGCCCCTACAAGGATATACAGGGCATCGTAAGCGTGTCCGCCGAATGTGCTCACTGCATCCTTGTAGCGCTCTTCATACTTCTTCTTGTATGCAGCCAGGACTTTTTTTTGCGGGTGAGTATAAGGGAGCGAATCAACGGCAAGAAGCCGGCCTGCAGGGAAGATGATACCCTCGCCCGCCTCACCACACGCCTTGGCGAATCTCACATTGCCAAAGCCGTGGCTCTGATAGAGAGGAATCTTCATCCCGAGATGGCGCATATTTTTCGCCACAATGGACTGCGCGGGAACTATTGACCAGTTCACAATTGCTTGAGGCTTTTTAGCCATAATCTTTGTCAGCTGGGCAGTCATATCGGTGTCTTTGGGACCGTATGTCTCATCTGCCACGATTTCGATGCCATAATCGGGTGCAAGTTTCTTAAGTTGTTTGCGACCCTGGTCTCCGAAACCAGTCGTTCCGGTTATGATGGCGATCTTTGTGATGTCGTGCCCCTTCATATACTCAAAGATGCAAATAGTAGCGTCCGAGTCTTTCTGAGGGGTCTTGAAGACCCATTTCTTTACGGGGACGACGATTGCCTCTGCGGCGGCGCAGGACAGTAGCGGAACCTTGTAGCGCTCAATAATCGGAATAATAGCCAGAGTGGTGCCACTCCTCGATGGACCGATAATGGCAAGAACCTCATCTTTCGTGATGAGTTTGTTCACCGCATTAACCGCCTTTGTCACATTACCTTCGGTATCCTCAACAATAAGCTCAATCGGATGTCCATTTATGCCGCCCGCCTGATTTATCTCCTTGAGATACATCACGACGGTATTGCGTTCAGGCTCACCCAGCCAGGAGGCACTTCCTGTGATGGCGAAGATGGCGCCAATTTTGTATGACTCCTCCTTCTCCTCCTTCAGCGCCGGACCAGCCGCTATCAGCGACCCAGCAATCAGTGTTGTTGCGCACACAAACGCAACCCAGGTTTTTAACGATAAACGCATAGTCCCTTCTCCTTTCCCTTTTTAGAATTACGACCCTTCTGGGGGTATTCCTACGACTAAAGCTTCTCACCTCCTTTTCTTACTCAATCACTGAGAAAACCTATAAAAAAAATCCTCAAGGGGAATTTTTGTTTATATACGCAGACACCGGGTCTCTGTCAAAAACAATTTTTATGAATCCCAAATCCCAACATAAGACATCAGGCGCTTAAGGCGCCAAGATTTACAATATTTTGTTGATGTTGAGTTACTATCAAGATAAAATTGGACTCCGCCATAGGTGGATAAACAAGACATTGACAATTCCACCTGAGGCGGATTATCCTGTCTGATATTACACATTTTTTCATACTGCTAAAGTGTTACAAAACTTCAAATATCTTTGGTTAGATTTGGGCTATTAATTCTTCCTTCTCTATTCACCGTTCCCAAATTGCCCTTACAGTTTCAGGCTTTGGTGAAGATGAGGCGGTCGGTGTCGGCATCGGCTTTTATGGCGTCGCCTTCCTTGAATTTGCCTTCCAGTATCTCGAGGGCGAGTGGGTCGAGTATCAACCGCTGAATTGCCCGCTTTAGGGGTCTTGCACCATAAGCAGGGTCGTATCCGTCCTGTGCGATGCGCCCCTTTGCGGCATCGGTCAAGGTCAGCGAGAGTTTGCGCTCTCCAAGCCGCTCTCGCACCTGCTCCAGCTGGATGTCTATTATGTTCACGAGGTCTTTACGGGTGAGGTTATCGAATATTACAATATCGTCAATGCGGTTCAGGAATTCGGGCTTGAATTGGGCGCGGAGTGCCTCGCGCACCTGTTCAGCGAGCCTGCGTTTACGTTCTATGTTTTTAGCGATGTCCATACCCGCTTCTTCCCGCGCAAGCTGGTCTATCCACTCTGAGCCGACATTGGACGTCATAATGATGACGGTGTTTTTGAAATTGACGACCCTGCCGTGCCCGTCAGTTAAGCGTCCGTCCTCTAAAATCTGCAGGAGGATATTGAAGACATCGGGGTGTGCCTTTTCTATCTCGTCAAAGAGAATAACGGAATAGGGTTTGCGGCGCACCGCCTCTGTGAGCTGACCGCCTTCCTCATAACCAACATATCCGGGAGGCGCACCGATGAGGCGCGAGACTGTGTGCTTCTCCATATACTCACTCATATCTATCCGAACCATATTTTGCTCATCATCAAAGAGGAACTCTGCGAGTGCGCGCGCCAGTTCGGTCTTGCCAACCCCTGTCGGACCGAGGAATATGAACGAACCGATTGGGCGATTAGGGTCTTGCAGACCGCTGCGAGCACGTCGCACCGCATTTGATACGGCGGTGATTGCCTCGTCCTGCCCCACAACACGCCTATGCAGGCGTTCTTCCATACTCACGAGTTTTTCTACCTCGCCCTCTAAAAGACGCGAAACCGGAATGCCCGTCCACTTTGAGACCAGCTCGGCGATGTCTTCCTCATCCACCTCCTGTTTCAACATCCTGTGCGTTTTCTGGAGTTCGGCGAGTTCTTTACTCGCAGTTTCAATTTTCTTCTGAACTTCAGGGATGCGCCCGTAGCGGAGTTCGCTCACCTTTGTAAGATTGCCCTCGCGCTCGGCTTTTTGTTCCCGGGTTTTAAGTGTTTCGAGTTCGTGCTGGAGATTGCTTATCTCGTCGAGAATCTTTTTTTCATTCTGCCAGTGCGCCTTGAGGGAGACGGATTGTTCTTTAAGTTCGGCGAGCTCTGATTCGAGTTTTGCGAGGCGTTCTTTAGATGCGGCATCTTTTTCCTTTTTAAGTGCCTGACGTTCTATTTCGAGCTGACGGATGCGGCGTTCAACGACGTCAATCTCCCGGGGTATTGAATCAATCTCGATGCGAAGTCGCGATGCCGCCTCGTCAATCAGGTCAACCGCCTTATCGGGCAGGAAGCGGTCAGTGATATAGCGATGCGAAAGCATAGCGGCTGCGACCAGCGCCGAATCCGCGATGCGCACCCCGTGATGCACCTCGTAGCGTTCCTTCAGTCCGCGCAGGATGGCGATGGTGTCCTCGACACTTGGTTCATCAATCAGAATGGGCTGGAATCGGCGTTCAAGTGCAGCATCCTTCTCGATATATTTCCGGTATTCATTGAGGGTGGTTGCGCCGATGCAGTGGAGTGTGCCGCGCGCAAGTGCGGGCTTCAGCATATTGGAGGCATCAACCGCGCCCTCGGCTGCACCTGCACCCACAACGGTGTGCAATTCGTCAATAAATATGATGACGCTGCCAGCGGCATCCTCGATTTCTTTTAAGACAGCTTTCAAGCGGTCTTCAAATTCGCCCCTGAACTTTGCCCCTGCAACGAGAGCACCAAGGTCGAGGGCAATCAAGCGTTTTCGCTTTAACGCCTCGGGGACATCGCCCGCAACGATGCGTTGTGCCAGCCCCTCAACGATGGCGGTCTTGCCAGTTCCCGGTTCACCAAGCAACACAGGGTTGTTCTTGGTGCGGCGGGATAACACCTGAATCAGACGGCGGATTTCATCATCGCGCCCGATTACGGGGTCGAGTTTATTTGCGCGAGCCTCTTCAGTGAGGTCGAGCCCGAAGCGCTTGAGAGCCTGATATTTATCTTCGGGGGACTGGTCGGTGACTCGTTGTGAGCCACGCACCTCCTTGAGTGCGGCAAGAACGGTGCCTTCTGACACACCGAGTTTTTTCAGTATCGCGCTGGCGGGGCACTTCTTGCATCGCAGGATACCTGAGAGCAGGTGTTCGGTGGAGATATATTCATCCTTCATCTTCTGCGTCAGCGCCCAGGCATCGTTGATGACCGCCTGGAGATTTGCAGATACCGCCGCCTGTGCGGCGCCAGAGACGCGCGGGGCACGCTCGATGTGGGATTTAAGTTCGCCCTTCAGGGCATCAACGCTTATGCCGATCTTTCTCAGAATTGCCGGGACAGTGCCTTCAGGTTGTTCAATGAGAGCCATAAGAAGGTGTTCCGACGTGATCTCCGGATGCCCGCCGTCCGCAGCGATTATTTGAGCCTGAGCAAGGGCTTCCTGCGATTTAATTGTCAATTTATCCAGACGCATAATCTATCTCCTTTTGAGGGTATGTGGTGCAATTTTTATGCCCATTCCGGTGCATACTTCATCGGTAAATGCCGTGGGGTGCACATCACTTTTGTTCGCAATCGGTTTGTAGTGCCTCCTTTAGGCGAAGTTGAAGCGGGAACTACGAACCAAACTGACGTGCACTCAATGACGTAAGTAAGAATACCGACACCCTATACACAAGTGCAACTGGAAGATTTTCCCTGTCCGCTATGCCCGGGGGGGTAATGTAACTACAAAAGTCGCCCGAAAAAGCTTGACTTCGGGTTGGCAATTCCCCATCAACGAGTAATTTATTTAGCGATGATGCATAATTTGACAACCCAAATTTGTTCTTATAGTGAAGAAAGGGGAAAATATGGAAGAAAAATACTTAAAGGTTCTTGAGACAAGGCTATCGGATGTAAATTACAAGAAGTTAATGTATCTTGAAAATCCCAGGTTGCATAGATTTATTGCGGACGCCATCGAGCTGTGCAATCCGGATTCCATTTTTATCGCTACAGACTCTACCGATGACATTAAATATATCCGGCAGCAGGCTACTGAGACGGGTGGCGAAACCCCCCTTGCAATGGAGGGGCATACCGTTCACTTTGATGGTTACTACGACCAGGCTCGCGATAAGGAGAATACAAAGTATCTCGTATCACCGGGGGATGACCTCGGTATAAACATAAACTCTATCGAGAGGGAAAGAGGTCTTGCCGAGGTGCGGGGATACCTGGAAAACAGTATGGTTGGCAAGGAGATGTATGTCAGGTTCTTCTGCCTCGGACCCACACATTCGGTGTTTTCACTCTCGGCTGTTCAGGTAACCGACTCGGCTTACGTCGCCCACAGTGAAGACCTCTTGTATCGTCCCGGCTACGAGCAGTTCAAACTCCTGGGTGACTCGGAGGAATTTTTCTGCGTCCTCCATTCAGCCGGGGAACTTGAAAATAACGTTAGTGTAGATCTGGATATGCGCAGGATATACATAGATATTCACAATGAGGTTGTCTACAGCGTAAATACGCAATACGCCGGCAACACGGTGGGGTTCAAGAAGCTCTCCTTGCGCCTGACGATTCGGAAAGCCGCCCGTGAGAGCTGGCTGGCGGAACATATGTTCGTGATGGGTGTTCATGGACACAGCGGGCGAATAACATACTTTACCGGTGCATTCCCCAGCTTCTGCGGCAAGACCTCGACCTCGATGGTTGCCGGTGAAACCATCGTGGGCGACGACATCGCTTACTTGAGAAGAATTGACGGGCAAGTCTACGCGGTGAATGTTGAGAATGGCGTCTTTGGTATCATCCAGGATGTGAATCCCAATAACGACCCCACCCTCTGGAAATTACTTACAAGCCCTAGGGAGATAATCTTCTCCAATGTCCTGGTCGCTGACGGTGTCGCGTATTGGGGAGGTGATGGGCGCCAACATCCCAAACGAGGAGTGAACTACTCGGGCGAGTGGTATCCCGGTAAGAAAGACAAAGAAGGCAATGAGATACCCGCCTCGCACAAGAATGCTCGATACACTATCAAGCTGAGGCGCTTCCCGAATCTTGACAAACGGGCTAACGACCCTAACGGTGTCCCGGTTGGAGGCATAATCTACGGCAGTCGTGATTCTGACACCTGGGTGCCTGTCCAGCAGTCATTCATCTGGGGACACGGGGTCATTACAATGGGGGCAAGTCTGGAGTCGGAGACAACAGCCGCTACGCTGGGACAGGAAGGAGTCCGCAAATTCCAGCCGATGTCGAATCTCGATTTCTTATCAATCCCTCTTGGACGCTACATCGAAAACCACATAACTTTCGCCATCGGGATGGAACACCCTCCCCTTATCTTTGCCGTCAACTATTTCCTCAAGGACAAAAATGGCAACTATCTCAATGACATAAAGGATAAATATGTCTGGCTGAAATGGATGGAACTCCGTGTAAACAAAGATATAAAAGCCATCCGGACACCCACAGGCTTCATCCCGAGGTTCGACGACCTTGCGAAACTCTTTAAGGGTGTGCTAAATAAGGACTACTCGAAGGAACAATACGTTGAGCAATTCAAACTCCGCATCCCCGAGAACATCAAAAAGCTCAAAAGGATTGAGAACATTTATGCCACACAGGTATCTGAGGCCCCAAGGATATTTTTTGATGTGATGGAGGAACAACGCAAGCGGCTACTTACGGCAAGGGAGAATTATGGAGATTATGTATCACCCTTTTCATTCCCCGATCGCGAGTGATTCACCAGGGGCGAGAGGAAATTCTTCTGATGAGTCATAAGTCGCAGTAGCAACTCTCCCAAAAGGATGAAAATAATCCGCTAATTACACTATTGAACGCGAATATTTATTAGCGTTAATTCGCGTACATTCGCGGACTAATTTTAAACATAATCCGCTAATTACGCTAATGAACGCGAATATTTATTAGCGGACCTTCGCGTGCATTCGCGGACCAATTTTCGGAGCAGACCTTGACGGAACTTCACAAAACCCTCGAAGGTGTTTTGTCCGTATTTTACAAACTCGGCTGGACTGCCTCCGATTTCAGCCAGGTCCATACCTTTACCATTCGCGCCGGGACTGCGAGACGCAATTTCGGAATTTCGTATGCGTCCCTTGAAGGGCGTCCATTTCTCACACTGGCAATCCCGGAAGGATTCTCAACGCCTATCTTTGAAGGTATTTACTCTCGCTACCTCGATTTCAATTTCGACATCTTCTTGCTCTTCAAACATCTGAGCGAAGCTGCACCAGATTTGGCATATCTACTTTACTTTGACCAAACACGCGCCTACCTCTATGATGCAGGGAGCCAGGAATGCCTCATTCATTGCACAACGCCTGATGAACGTAGCGAGCGTCTCTTTCCACACCTGAAAAAGAAAAAGGTAAAATCGGGGAGCCTCGATGCCCTCCTGCGAAAATCAGACGACCAGCTCGCCAGAGAACTCAATGGCTGGATACATCTGTGGAGCGCTGAAATAGGCTCGAAGACCAATGCCCGCAGGAAAACTATGGATAGATTCACCCGTAAGCTCATCCTTGCCCGGTATTATCGTAGCCTCTTCGGACCCGAAGTCCCGCAGATTCAATTCGAGGGCTTCGCCATTGACCCGAGGCATATAGAATCCGCCAGACTACTTGCATCACCTGTGCAATTCTTAAAACACCTCTTCGCTTATTTTAGACAACATTTCGGACTTGATTTCTTTGAGCCAAAAAGGGCAGAACTCTCTTTCCTTATCAAGGCAGAAAAACATAAGAGTCTACTGAATCGCTTCTTGCTCGAATTCAATCTACTGGCACGGGAGAAATTTTCTCTGGAGGTCTTCCTTGCCGCCTGGTGCCCGGAAAAGGAACGTCTACTCTCGACAAAAAAGACATATACCACCACTCACATCGGAATAAAAGGGCATATTGCGGTTGAAGAGATTATGGTTCTGAAACCGCTGATTGTGAATGTGCAACAAGACGGCACACCCTGGGCACTATACCTCTTTGATGAACTCGTCCAATATTGGATAAGATACAATCGGGAAATTGCAATGGGGAAAAGTTGGGCTTCTTTACGGCAGCTTCAATTAGACCTGTTTGGCACATTACCGACATCACTGGCAAAAGACGGTTGTATCACGAACATCCCCAACCATACGCTGGCGACGTCCTTTCGCGCAACCGGCTTTAAGAAATTAGCTGACAAGGAACGTTTCTTATCCCTCCTCACCGCAAAATGTTTCGAGCTGTGGAAGAAATATGACCTCTCCACACAACCCTTACGTTCTATCGGAGATGTCTTTACCCAATTCATACTCTGATTGGTTAAAAAAATGTAAAAAAGAGACAGTGGGTATAAATGGAGAAGTGAATGATATATCTCCATATCCCTTTTTTAGTTATGAGACTATTTTTTAGGAGGAATTTTTGTGATAACAACGCTTAAGGGACGCGACTATATTACAACTCAGGAATGGTCGGTCGGTGAGCTCGAAACCGCCCTTGCGGTTGCGAAAGACCTCAAGGAGAAAAGAGCACGCGGCATCCCTCATAGACTATTACGAGAAAAAACCATCTTTCTTATCTTTTTTGACAAGTCCACCCGCACAAGAAATTCCTTTGAGGCAGGCATTACACAGCTCGGCGGACATGCGCATTTTATTGATGTGGAAACATCCCAGATTGCACATGGCGAAAATACAAAAGATACCGGCATTATTCTCTCCCGCTATGGAGAGGGGATCGCCATCCGCCACGACCTTGTCCCCGGCGAGGGCAACACATATATCCGCGAGGTGGCAAAATGGGCGGATGTCCCCCTCATAAATATGCAGTGCGATATTGACCACCCCTGTCAGACACTCGCCGATTTGATGACAATCCGGGAGAAGTTCGGCAAGAACCTGCGCGGACTGAAAATCGCTGTTACGTGGGCTTATGCACCCAGCTACGCAAAACCGATGTCTGTGCCGCAGGGACTCATCACCCTTATGTCGCGCTTCGGGCTGGACGTCATCCTTGCGCATCCACCCGAGTATAAATTAATGAATGACCAGATTGAGATTGCGCGTCAAAACGCTAAAGCCGCAGGCGTGAAATTTGAAATAACCGATTCGATGGAAGAAGCTTTCGCAGGCGCAAATATCGTTTACCCAAAATCCTGGGGGATACAGAGCTTATTCAGCGAACCCAAAAAGGCACTCAAAATCGCCCGGAAATATAAAGACTGGATTTGCGATAATGCCAAGATGAAGCTCACGGCAAAGGATTCAATCTATATGCACTGTCTGCCCGCCGACCGCGCCCACGAGGTAACAGATGCTGTTATTGATGGACCGCATTCCGTTGTTTACGATGAGGCAGAGAACCGGCTACACACCGCAAAAGCCATTATGCTCCTCACAATGTAAAATTAGAAATTATGCAAGACTATCCCGAAAATTTAGTTTTGATGGAACATTCGCCCGCCGGAGGCGGGATAACGCGGATTGACACAGATATCTTTTATCCGTGAAATCCACGCAATCCTGTCTAAAGATTAAGCCTTTTTTACTACGCCCTATCTGCAGTATCACCTCGAAGTTTTTGCAAGTGATGTAAGTCCGCGCTTGAGAAGGACACCCGTTACCTCGCGGCGATACTCGGCGGTGGAACGAATGTCATCAATCGGGCGGACTTCCTTGCAGGCAAGGGCTGCGGCTTCATCGAGGACATCGGGAGTTAGTTGCTTCCCGCATAAATATTCCTCGACCTCTTTTCCGCGAATGACCGTCGGCGCAACTGCGCCATAAGCGATTCGCGCCTTACTCACCGCGCCATCATCTTCAAATTCCAGCTGTCCTGCCACAGAGAGTTTTGCTATGCGAAGTGTCCTGCGCTGGCCGATTTTCTGAAAAAATGCATTTGCGGGTTGTGCAGGTGTGCGAAACCCGATTGCCGAGATTATGTCATTCGCCCACAGGGCAGTTTTGCCCGGTCCCTTGAAAAAATCAGCGATGGGGATTCGCCTTTTCCTCAGTCTCGAAACAAGCACCACTTCTGCATCGAGCACATAGAGCGCAGGGAAAGTGTCTCCGGCAGGCGATGCATTAGCGATATTACCGGCGAGAGTGCCGCGTGTACGAATTTGAGGCGAACCAACCTCACGAGCCGCCATTACAAGAACCGGCGCACTTACATTAAGCAAATCCGATTTGATAATCTGTTCGTAAGTCGCCCCACCGCCGATGTGGATACAACCATCGGCAGATTCAATTGCATTGAGTCCCTCCACCTTATCGAGCATAATGATGACATGCGGGCGGGAAGTGCCCTCCTTCACCCGGACAAGCAAGTCAGTGCCCCCGGACATCAATTTAGCGCCATCAGGTCCATATTGCTCGAGAAACTCCAGCGCTTCATCGAGCGATTCCGGTGCCATCAGTTCAAAATCAGGCAAAAGCATAACGATTCTCCTGCAAGCATACCTCCCAGCATTGTATAATAAATTGTATTCTCCCCAATTGCCCCTCGAATCAAGTAAAAAAAATCCCCACTGCCCTACTCAAGGGAGAAGTTTTTCTTCATAGAATCTTGATAAAAGCATAATGATTTATCACCTAACATATGACTGGTATCTAATAGTCTGATCTCAAGAAAATGATGGGTAGAGTTTCTTCAATTTTATTCGTGCATACTCGGTCATAACCTGAACAATCGTAACTACTGAAATTAAGAATAGAACGCATATGACACGGATGGCACGGATATACACGGATATACATAATGTCTGTCTTACAGATATCGCCGATAAGATAATTATTGATTGCTCTTTG
>CAZGKP010000095.1:0-13495 GCA_964526215.1 uncultured Candidatus Sumerlaeota bacterium | reverse complement strand
ACTGTATATTGTAATTCGGCAGGTGGGGATGGCGGCGGGATTAACAACGACTATGGTAGAGTAATCAACTGCATCTCCTGGAATAATACCAATGGAGATATTTTTGACGTCTTATTCAATGTCTCATACTCCTGTTTCAGGGAAGCGGATGGCAGTAACCATAATATAAAGGCAAATCCGCTTTGGGTGAACACATCCGGCGATATTTCCACCTGGGATTTTCATTTGCAAAACGGCTCTCCCTGCATAGATACCGGGACCTGCGATGGCGCACCCCAAACCGATATTGAGGGAGATCCGCGCCCGCAAGGCGCCGGCTGTGATATGGGCGCTTTTGAATATCCTTTCCCCGATAGCGCAAAGTTCGTGTCTCAATCCGTTCCTGAAAAAATCGCCATCGGGCATCAATATGCGGTGAGTATCACTATGAAAAACACCGGAACAAACACCTGGACAAAGGACGCTGGCTATAAGCTGGGAGACGTCGCTACAACAAATACTTTATGGGGCGTGTCGCGTGTTGACCTCGGCTCCACTGAATCAATCGCACTTGGTCAAATCAAGGTTTTTGCATTTACCATAACCGCCCCGGCAACTGCGGGGAAATATGATTTCCAGTGGCAAATGCTAAAAGAGCCAGAAATTAGTTGGTTCGGCGAAAAGACCGAACTTTTGCAGATTGAGGTGGTTAATGAACTCCCGGGTGATGTAAACAACGATGGTCTGTTAAATCAGGACGATATAGATTTGCTCAAGAATTATATCATTGGCAAAACAACACTCGACCCCGATGCCCGCTCCCGTGCCGATGCCAATAAAGATGGCAAAATTGACGTCGCTGATATCGTCTATATCATTCTTGAAATTGCATCATAAAAGCTCCAAGTTGGCGTTTGTCAGTAGTTGGTTTGAGTAAATACATGCGAGATGGTCGTCATGAGGCGCTGGTGCGTCTCTCCCAAAGACATGGAAATGACTCGATTACGAGCACGAGCACGAAACTGATGACTGTTGACTAATGACTGATGACTTATTTTCGGGACGGATGATATGAAGATAGGCATCCTTGGTTTTGAGAAGAGCGGGAAAACCACCGTGTTCAATGCCCTCACCGGGAGCCACGTCCCCACAATGGCTTACGGTGGAGGCAAAGCCAAGCCGCACATAGCAGTGGTTAAAGTGCCCGATGAAAGGGTTGACCGCCTGGCGGAACTCATTCAGCCGAAAAAAGTCGTGTATGCTACGGTGGAGTATGTTGACCTGGGAGGCATCGAGCGTTCTGGCGTCGAGAAGGGAAAGGGACTGGGTGAGGCGCAACTTCAGGCGCTCGCCAATACCGATGCACTCCTTTCAGTTATCCGCGCCTTTCAGGATAAAAGCAGCATACCCGTTGACGTCACTGGAGATGTCGAGGCAATCAATCTTGAACTCATCCTCTCGGACCTGGCTAAAATTGAAAATCGTATTCCCAAACTTGAAAAACTCGTCCACAAGGTCTCGGGTGAGGAGCGCGAACACGATAAACTTGAACTATCGGTCCTGGAGAAAATAAAAGAGCCTCTGGAGCGAGGAGAACCACTTCGCTCACTGGAACTTTCCTCCGGGGAGAAAAAAGCCGTACGCGGGTTTTCATTCCTCACGGAGAAGCCGACATTATTTGTGATAAATGTAGGCGAGGAGGCACTGGCGCAGGGCGAGGATTTGCTCTCGGCATACACATTGCCGGAGGAGAGAAAAGATATGCGTTTTGCGGCTATGTGCGCGGAGATTGAGGCGGAGATTGCACAACTCTCGCCGGAGGAACGCGAGGCTTTTCTTGAAGATTACGGCATTACCCAGCCGAGCACCGAGCGCATTGTCCGATTATGCTACGACCTCCTGGGTTACATCTCGTTTTTCACCACAGTGGGGGAAAAAGAGGTTCATTCCTGGACAATCAAGAAAGGGACAACGGCACTGAAAGCCGCAGGCGCAGTTCACTCCGATTTTGAGCATGGATTCATCCGTGCAGAGGTGATTCGCTGGGACAAATTGCTCGAGGCGGGCAGCTTCTCAAAGGCAAAAAAAATGGCTATCCTACAACTTGAGGGAAAGGAATATGAGGTGAAAGATGGCGACGTGATAAATTTCCTCTTCAGCGCTTGAAGGAGAAATGGCGATGACTCAACGTCCGTAATGATATATAAACAAGGGAGGAGGTCTACCACAGGCGAATATATAGCGGAATCCATTTTGCAAATTCAATACCTCAAAAAGGGGTAAATTATGGAAGTGACAATTGATGAAAACAAGTTGTATGAACTGATAAAAACGGCTGTCTCGGAGGCGATGGAGGAGAAACTCCTTAAACTGAAACTCCAGATGATTCCTTTTGTAAATGATGAAGAGATGAGAGAGATAGAAGAAATCTTTGGAGGTCCCAAGGACTATAAATCACAGGAATTTCGCTCCCCGGAAAATGTTTAATGTGGCAAATCGTATATAGCACAGTTAGTTATAAAACCCTTAACCGACTGGATAAAGGGCTATTAAATCTTGTCAAAAAGAAAGTTGGGAATCTCAAGGAGTGGCTCGATGATGAAGCAGAATTAACCGTAGACATAAAGAAGTTGAAAGGCAAATGGGAGGGATTCTACCGTATAAGGGTCAGAAAAATAAGGGTTCTAATAACAATTGATTCCGAATATAAGGTCATAAAGATCCACAACATCGGTTCTCGGGGTAACATTTACAAAATGTAAGAGAAGCAATCTATGTAACTATTTTGAGGAGAAGCTAATGTCAAAAGATGTCCTCGATTTCATTAAAAGCGGGAAGCGGTGCTTTGATGGCGCAACAGGGACTATGCTTATGCGACTTGGGCTACAGGCGGGACAATGTCCCGAGATGGTTGATGAGGGCACAATGGCACAAGTCCATAATGCCTATATTGAAGCCGGTGCCCAGTTTATTACGACAAACACATTCGGTGGCTCGCGCCCCAAGCTGACTAAATTCGGACTGGGCGAGCGCGTGGCTGAAATAAACCGTCGCAATACCGCCGCGGCAAAGCACGCCGCTTCGGGGAAAGGCGTATACGTTGCCGGTGATATTGGTCCTACGGGCGAATTTATTGAGCCTTACGGAAATTTTACAGGTGAACAATTCGAGGATGTTTTCGCCGAGCAGGCAAAAGCCCTTGCTGAAGGCGGCGCAGACATTATCATTATTGAGACGATGTCCGCCATCGAGGAGATGCAGTCAGCCCTCAAAGCCGCAAAAGCATCTACATCACTTTCCGTCATCGCCTGTATGACCTTCAATAAAACGCCGAAGGGGTATCGGACAATGATGGGTGTTACACCTGAAGATGCCGTCAGGGCAATGCACGAGGGCGGTGCAGATGTCGTTGGGACAAACTGCACCCTATCCCCTCCCGATACCATTGACCTCGCGCGAGAGTTGCGGGCACTTACGAACCGACCGCTCCTTGTGCAACCGAATGCCGGTCAGCCACATCTCACGAACGGCAAAACTACTTATGCCCCAATTCCTGATTTGGAAAACTGTCTCAGGCAAATCATCGAGGCGGGGACAGACATCGTGGGAGGGTGTTGCGGCACCGACCCTGAATATATCCGTCTCTTGCGCTCTCTAATTGATGAGGCGAATGCCCACGAATAACCTCTTGGTAAATCAGTGTCATCGGTGGATATATTCCGCGCCTGACAAGCAGCCGATTCTTTCTGGGGCGCAAAAAATTATTGCAAGCGGAAAGCCAATTTTATAGGTGATACAGACGTAATAAGAGTTTTGCCTAAATAAGGAGGGATGCCTGATGATGCTCAGGGACCTTTTACTTCATCTGAAATCGCTTATCTGGTGTTTGAATAAAGACAGGAAACGTTACAACCTCCGCCTGATTTTAGATAGCCTGAATGCAAGACACGTCCCTGAATCTATTCAGAGTGCCCCTCTTGGACAGAACTTAAATTACCTCATTCAGAACCTTGCACCACAGGGGAGTCTCCAGACCCTGGTGCACTCCCTTCACAGGATTCGGAAAAGTGACGTAAAGAGCGAGGGGGCATTGGGAGACCTCGAACTTGGTCATTACCTGAAGACAAAAAGGGCGGTGGAAGAAATCCCACCCGGTAGCTATGGCGTTGTGAGTTTTCTGGGCAACGTAATCGATGGATTAAACGTAATCAATGGATTATTTTATGTGGAGGGTCGCGGGTTGATGGAAAAGACCATAAGCCCGGAGCAGGTGGACGTAATCTTCGGGACGACTATCTGAGGCGAACTATGAAAGTCGAATCCACGAAAACAAAGACCGAGACGCGGCGGAAGGCTAAAGGCAGGAAAAACTGGGCTTCCCTCTTAACTCCCTTTCAGAGGCGCGTGGAAATCGAGCGCAGAGAGAGAAGGCGTCTACGTCTGGTCATTGCCATCCCTGCCCTGTTGATTCTGCTCACCCTCGCAGCCGGCATCATAAGCTACGAAGTGATTCTCGATATGGCTGACCATACCGAGTCTGCGGTCCTGAAGGAGAAACTCGAGGGGGCAGCCAATACGGTCTTATTTGCGAACCTGATTGTCAGCGGTATCGCTCTTGTCTTTGGTGTGGGGCTTGCCACATATATCATCCGTCCAATCCGCACCATCACTCAGAGTGCAAGAAGTATAACCACCGGGGGGTTATTATCAAGGGTCGAGATTTCAACGCCGGACGAACTCGGAGACCTCGGTGAGAGCTTCGATTCGCTGATTGACCACCTCAATAGCCTCTTCAGGGAACGAAACAGATATATCCTCGAGGGATTTTCGGAGGGACTCATCAGCACCTCGGCGGATGGCGAAATACTTGCCATTAACTCGCAGGCGGAAAAGATACTTGGTCTACCTGCCGAGGAGATGATTGGGAAAAATCTCTCCGGGATACTCGGCACTATCAACGCAAATAAGATTTTTATTAACCTTTTGCATAAAAGTCTGGAGCATCATTCGGGACAAACGCTTGATAAGGTCTCGTTCATTAATGCAAGGGGGAATCGCTTCAACCTCTCGGTCACCACAAATCCCATAAAGGACAAAGACGGCAACAGGATGGGTTGCATCATCACCCTGCGAGACCTTTCGATTCTTGCCTCCTTCACGGAGCAAATTCAGCAGGCAGACCGCCTCGCCGCGGTCGGGACATTCGCAACAGGGATTGCACACGAGCTCCGCAACCCACTCGGCTCCATCAAAGGCGTCGCCCAGCTCCTGGCAGAGAATCCCGGCGAAAAGCGCATAAAAAGTTACACCAGCCTCATCGTGAGCGAGGTTGACCGACTCGACAGGGTCATACGCAGCATCCTTGACCTCGCCCAGCCTGAACCTGAGGAAACCGTCCCTGCTGACCTGAATAGCCTCCTCTCACGGGCACTGAAGCAGGCATCTCAACACCCCTCCATCGCCGACAAGGTATCATCTATCTATCTGAAACAAGACACAGGCGAGATTCCGCCCTGTATGGTTCAACCTATTCGCCTGACTCGAGCCTTCACAAATATTATCCTGAATGCCCTTCAGGCGGTTGAACCGGGTGGAAGTGTCCGCCTGGAAACCAAACTCGTGGATGAGCACGGGCAGAAACCGCTGATTGAAATCCGCATCACAAACGATGGACCTCCGATTCCGCCAGAGAATATGGGCAAAATTTTTGACCCCTTTTTTACAACGAGGACAGACGGCACGGGGCTTGGACTACCGATTTCTTACCAGATTATGGTCTTCAATGGTGGCACGGTGGATGTAACATCCAATCCGGGGGAAACCGCCTTCATCCTCCGTTTTCCGCCTGCGAGTCGGGACGAAAAAATTAATCGCGATGATGTCTAAATATTGTAACCCGATATTCCGTTCCATCCAGAGTGAGTGTGAGGTAAATGGTGCATTCGTATCGAGTCCTGATAGTAGATGACGAGCAGGTCATCCGGTTCGTTTTGCACGAGGCTCTCGCAAAAGAGGGCTACGAGATTGAGGAAGCCTCAGATGGGGAAGAGGCGGTTCTCAAGGTCCGCAATAACTCGTTCGACCTGATTATTCTGGACATCAAGATGCCGAAGA
This sequence comes from uncultured Candidatus Sumerlaeota bacterium, assembly GCA_964526215.1. Classification (GTDB taxonomy): domain Bacteria; phylum Sumerlaeota; class Sumerlaeia; order MWCT01; family MWCT01; genus CAZGKP01. Next base: position 7,402 of record CAZGKP010000095.1, on the reverse strand, counting down.
TGGACGGTATCGAGGCGCTGAAGGCAATTCATAAACTCAATCCGAGAATCCCCGTCGTTATGATTACGGCTTATGGCACCACAAAGATTGCCCTGAGCGCTATGCGTGAGGGGGCTTTCGATTACTTTACCAAGCCCTTTGATGTGGCGGAGATTCGAATAATTGTGAAACGCGCACTTGAAAAGAGGCGGCTTCAGAAACAGATAGAGCGACTCGAGACCCAGCTTCTCCAGGAACATCGCTTTGAGGGTATTGTAGGCACTGCACCCAAAATGCAGGAGGTCTTTGCCCTCATCCGCAAAGTAATTACTAACGATGTAACTGTTCTGATATGTGGTGAGAGCGGGACAGGTAAGGAACTCGTCGCCCAAGCGATTCACTACCACAGCCTTCGGGCGAAGAATCCATTTATCGAGGTAAGTTGCGTGGCGATCCCCGAAACGCTTCTTGAAAGCGAGATGTTCGGATATGAGCGTGGTGCATTCACAGGTGCGCATCACCTTAAGCCGGGGAAATTTGAGCTGGCTCAAGGGGGGTCTCTGTTACTGGATGAGATAGGTGATATGCCACTGAGTCTCCAGGCAAAGATTCTCCGCGTAATCGAGGAGCGCGAATTTGAGCGCGTAGGCGGCACAAAGACAATCAAGGTAGACATCCGCATCATCGCCGCTACAAACAAAGACCTTGCTACGGCGGTGAAAGAACAAACATTCAGAGAAGACCTCTATTTCCGCATAAACGTCCTGCCGATTTATCTCCCACCCCTAAGAGAGCACAGCGAAGACATTCCCCTCCTCGTTGACCACTTCATCCGTTATTACAACCAGAAACTCGGCAAGCCCGTGAAGCGAGCTGCCGAAGATGTGCTGAATATCTTTCTCCAGTACCCCTGGCCCGGAAATGTTCGCGAACTGGAAAATGTCATTCAGCGCGCCATTATCCTCTCAACAGGAGAGACCATTACGCCCGACCTCCTCCCGCCCAATCTACACTCCGCGCCCGTCATCACCGATATATCCACTCTTGGAGACGACTTCTCCATACCAATGCCTGAGCGAATCCAGGCAATCACAGATAAACTGGAGGAGCGAATGATAAGAGTGGCACTCAAGAAGGCAAATTATCGCCGACAGGAGACTGCCGACCTCCTCGGCATTAGCCGCAAAAGCCTCCACAACAAAATGCAGAAATACGAACTCTTCGACTCATAACGATGAATTACGAATAGCGAATTCTTGTTTAAGTTGGTCGTTTAAGGCTCAACATTCTAAATTCACAGTTCACAGTTCAGTATTCACTATTCTTGATTTTCCCCAGGTAAATAATTGTGCACCTCACAGATAACCGCAGCCATCTCCCCTTTCCCACAATTTTCGGTCTTTTACTCATACTCCTTTACACAATCATAAATCTTTCCTGGTTCACAAAGACGCCCGAAGGGTGGCGTTATTCGGGATTTTTGCAATCCGACCAGGTGACCTATACCGCAATTGCCCGCGGTATCTTTGAGGGTGGCACGGGCATTACTTATGCCTGCCCTTATGCAATTGAGGAAGACAATCCCCCTTTATATTTTCAACTCCCCTTCACGCTCCTTGCGTGGCTGTGGCATTTTGGCAGGCTTTCCTTCCCGGTTGCCTGGGAGGTCTTTCGTATATGCTTCGGACTATTATCTTGTTTACTCCTTTACCGTTTCATTTCCGTTTATTTTCTTGCGGGTGAACATTCGGGCAAGACAGCCGGTGTGATTTTTATTTTTATATGTGCGCTTTTCTGTGGCGGACTTGCCTGGCCCTTTGCTCTCGCACGATGGCGGAGCCTCGGAGGCGGCGTGCCTTTCATAGATGCCCTGCGCGCAACCGAGGCAGAATATCACTGGTGGGCGCTCAACTTCTTCAGATTACCGTTATATCCCCTTGAGTTAATGTATCATTCGGTGGTTTTTGCGGCGCTTATATTTTTGGTTCGGCGCAAAAATGCCGCTGCGGTGGCAATGCAGCTCCTTGCCTGGTTGTGCAATCCATTTGTCGGCATTGAGCTGTCGCTCATTGTGCTTGCCTGCCTTTCGTGGCAATGGTTCAGGCAACGCGATAGAAAAACTCTCATCCTTGTAGGAATCAGTCTCACCGTCCTTCTTGCCTTTGTTTTATACTATCAAGTGATACTGACGAGCTTTCCTGTCGGGAAGAGCCTTGTGAGGCAACACGAGGCAAATCTTCAGCCATTGATACCTTTGCACCGTTATCTCCCTGCTTACGGCTTGTGGTTGGTATTGGTGCCGTTCGCGCTCCTGAACGAAAATGTCCGCAGGATGCTTTTCACCGAGCGAAAGGGACGTGTGCTTTTATGTTTCATCGGAGTCGTCATTGTGCTTTCGCAGAACGATAAATTCCTGCCGGGACGCGGCATTCAACCTCCGCACTTTCTACGTGGATACCTCTTTATCGGATTTTGTTTACTCATCTTTACGTGGGTGCAAGAAATTGTCCGCAGGAATGGGAAATTTTCCGCAAAGATACTGATACCTCTCGCCCTGCTCTTCATCTTCTCAATACCCGACAATGCCCTTTTTCTGATTGAACTGGCGACTCGCCAACCGCATCCTGGGCTTCTCACTTATCCGGCAGAGACCGAGGAAGTTTTGAAATTTCTTGAAAACCAGAGCGGTTCACTGCGCATCCTCAATATTGACCCGAAGCTCGGCGATTGGATTCCGGCACGGACGCGGCACCGTCCATTCATCGCCGAGGTTTATTCCACTCCCTTCTGGGCAGAAAAACAGAAAGCCATTGCCGTTCTCTTTCGCCTTGGACGCAACAGCGGAATTATTGAGAGGTATAAAATAGACCTCTGCATTTTCCCACGGGTATTGCGCAGCCATTATGAGCGCCGACTCAAATCAGATACCGATAGTATCGTTTTTCAAAACCGCCTCTGGTTCATTGTGCGTCCCGGAAGATTACGTCCCAGCACAATACGTCCCAGCACAAAGTGAAGGCGAAAAACGGGGGCAACAGGTTCATTCTATCATATTTGACTTATCAATTTAGGAGAGTAAGAGCCTGCCGTTTATAGGGAGTAAAAAAGGCTTTTTGCCAAATTAAACTTATTATGGCGTCTGACCCCCAAAGTCATGACCCCCAGAGTCATAGATGAGGATGGCAATCTCTACGTCAAAGGCGTCATAATGAAAAATTTCTTATTTCTATGATAAGGATGAAGGTATGCAAAGTAATAATTATCGTTTTTTATACTTTCTTTTGGGATTTACTTTTCTTATTTTCAATTTATACGCTGCACCCCGGTGGAGATGCGTGATTCCTAATATGACAGATGCTCCACCATATAATGAGTGGTTTATCTATCCTGTGTATGATACAATTGAGGATCATACTATTGTTTTAGACTTATGTATACCGTTTCAAGATTACTGGTATATTTACTGCTTTAAAGATTGTAAATGGCAGAAGATAAAAAAATCTTATCCATCTGAAAACACAAGGGTGGGTCATGATTTTGGTCCTTTTTTTGATGAAGAAAAAGGAGCTATATTATCAGGAACAATTTTATATCCATATAAAAATAAGATGTTTTGGTTGGTAATTAGAGAACTAAATCCTTTATATGAGGAGATATCAATACCCAATTTAGATATGACCGACCTGGAATTGAGTTTTTTTTTGTAGGTATTAAATATTTCTCAAATTTTTTAAATCCGGGCAATTATATATTCACTTGCAATCTCGGAGAGGATGGTATGTGTATACGCCCCGGTCCTAATGGTGAATATTTTTACTCTATGGCGTTCTCTTTTAATAATGAGTCATTATCGCTTTTTGATGAGTGGAATCCTGAGTGGGATGCGTCGCCGATGGTCTGGGATGAAAGGCGGAACGTTCTCGTGAAATATGGGGGTTCTTTTTGGACTTATTGTTATCCTCAGGGTCCAAATGGACCGCTTGATAATAGAATGCGCGAGTTTGATGGCACAACATGGACGCTGCGACTGGATATACCTGAACCCCTACCCCCCACAAGATGCAATCGCCTAATCTACGATGAAGCCCGAGGCGTTGTTGTTTTAATTCACCTGACGCACTGCGATACGAGATATTGTTATCCTCCCTCCTGCAGCACGTGGGAATATGATGGCAAGAGATGGCGTGATGTAACCAAAACCGCAGGGTCTTTTCTCTCAGATTTTTATCTCCAACATCGCAACGATGATTATTTATTTATTTTCCCTCCTGTGGTTTACGATTCTGCTCATAATAAAATAGCACTGTTTCAGATTGGCTACGATTACGAGTATGGCACAGGTGAACGCAAGGAACTATGGTATCTGGAAGATGATGCGACGACACAGACTTATAGTCGGCGGAATGTGATGGAGGAAGGTTGCGAAATGCGCACCTGGGGCGAAACGGGTGTGGATTGCTCTTTCACGTCTTCGTCAACCTGGTCTCGCATTATTATGGTGAAAACGGAGGATGGCAGCGCGCCGGATTTTGCGCGGGATTATGCCACGTCTGGAATTTGGGCAGCACCGGTTCTGTGGGAGATTAAAACTGACCGCCCTCCTGATGTCTGCGCCGCTGAAACTACCGGCACACTCGTCTCTATTTCTTACCCAACAGGCATGGTTGATTGCATAAGTTCATCAACGGAGGCGCTGCGATTATGCGTGGCGCGGCCGGTTGAACCAATAGGCGTGCCCATCGCTGATACCGGAAAAAATTCAGACCGCGCTTATGGCTCCTGGCAAATCATGCCACAGATAGACCATCCCCCCGCGCCCGGTGAATATGGAGTTTTTCACGACGCAGGGGCGCTCTGCTTCCTCTTCCGCACAACAATGGAACCGCCTTTTTACGGTTCGCCAGCAGGAGCGCCAAGAGATGATGGCAAGCCCGCATCGTTATGTTACGCCATAATAGCTACCGCCCCCGATTACAGAACCATCATCAAAAACGCCTTATTACACCGATACGCATACACCCCTGCAGAAAAGCGACTTCTCGACCAGAACGCTGACACCCGCCTCGACATCGCCGACCTCATCACCCTCGTCAACAAATAAACCCGAAAAAAATTGACTCTTGATAATATTTCCATTATATTCGATTCATAAATTCAGAAGAGCAGAAGTTGCCCCACTTAAAGATGGCGAAAAAAGCATTTTGCTAAATTGAACTTATTATGGCGTCTGACCCCAAAAGCCGAGCAAAATCCTGAACACAAAGAATGGATCATTAAAAATCCTTCAGGGGACATCGTCGCTATATTAGATTACCAGACCGGCAACCTTCAAATACTCGGAGAATTAAAGAGGTGGGATGATTCGGTGCGGGATAATTCGCGCATAAAGAAATTTATGGTAAGGTCGTCTTCAACTAATGATACCTCAGTTTTTATGATAGATCAATCGGGTAATCTTTATATGAAAGGCGCACTTCTTGAAAATGCTTTGTAATTTTATGGGGGGGGTAAGAGTTGTGAAAATTGTTAATTTGTTAATCATATTTTCATTTTTTGCCTTCAATTCGTATGCTGATTTGAAATGGAAATGTGCATACCCCGATATGAAACCAGTCCCACGGCCCTGGTTTCAAAGTGATGCCTATTATGACCCCGTTGAAGATTGTATTTACAAGGTGGCAGATGATTATTGGTGTGATGAATTTTATCTCTATCGCTTAAAGAATGGAATCTGGGAGTATAAAATTTATCCCCAGAGTGATAGTTCTTTCTGGTCTCAAGGGGCAAGTTCTCTTTATGATGAGAGAAGGGGCTATGGTATACCCTTTAATATGATAATTTCCGCAAGTGGTTATGGAGGTCCTGTTGTAATAAGACACTTTAATTTAGAAATTTTACTTTTTGAGATAGATGAGGGAGATCCCAATCGCTGGCCATCACCACGCTATGTTGCTGTGAATAGAGAGAGCGGCAAGTTCCTTGAAACATATAGCGACTATGAATATAACTTCCACCAATATGTAGGAACGCATTTACTAATATTAGACGGCAGAAAGATATTTAATGGTGACTCTTTGTGGCAAAGTGACTGGTGTGCTGCACCAATGGTGTGGGATGAACGCCGTAATGTCGTTGTGAAATATGGAGAAGGCGACTGGGGCTGGGATATTTCTATGTATTATGACCCATCTTTTACCAAGGACTACGGCGATAGCCGTCTTCGTGAATGGGACGGCACAACCTGGACGCTCCGCCTGGATGTCCCCGAACCACATCCCCCTAAAAGAATGCAAAGGATGGTCTATGACGAGGCAAGAGGCGTTGTCGTCCTGGTGCACATCCTCGGCGAAACGTGGGAATATGATGGAAAACGATGGACAAACCTAACCGACCAGGTAGGGTCTATCCCCTCCGCTTATCGCCCACAGATTGTATATGATACCGCGCATGGTCATATAACTTTATTGCGAGCACTACACCCGGGCAAATTCGTCCTCCAGCTCTGGGCTCTGGAAGATGATGCCACGACGCAGACTTATAGTCGGCGGAATGTGATGCAGGAAGGTTGCGAAATGCGCACCTGGGGCGAAACGGGTGTGGATTGCTCTTTCACGTCTTCGTCAACCTGGTCTCGCATTATTATGGTGAAAACGGAGGATGGCAGCGCGCCGGATTTTGCGCGGGATTATGCCACGTCTGGAATTTGGGCAGCACCGGTTCTGTGGGAGATTAAAACTGACCGCCCTCCTGATGTCTGCGCCGCTGAAACTACCGGCACACTCGTCTCTATTTCTTACCCAACAGGCATGGTTGATTGCATAAGTTCATCAACGGAGGCGCTGCGATTATGCGTGGCGCGACCTGTTGAACCAATCGGCGTGCCCATCTCTGCAACGCAAAAGAACAGCGAACGTGCATTTGGTCAGTGGCAAATGCTCCCGAACATAGACCACCCACCCGCACCCGGAGAATCCAGCGTTTATCATGGCATTTCAGCGCAGAGATTTCTCTTCCGCACAACGATGCAGCCGCCATTTTACGGTTCGCCAGCAGGAGCGCCAAGAGGTGACGGCAAGCCCGCATCATTATGTTACACCATAATAACGACCGCCCCCGATTACAGAACCATCATCAAAAACGCCCTGCTCGGACGTCGCGCCACATCATCCGCCGAACGCCGCCTCCTCGACCAGAACGCCGACTCCCGCCTCGACATCGCCGACCTCATTACGCTCATCAACAAATAAACCCGAAAAAAATTGACTCTTGATAATATTTCCATTATATTCGATTCATAAATTCAGAAGAGCAGAAGTTGCCCCACTTAAAGATGGCGAAAAAAGCATTTTGCTAAATTGAACTTATTATGGCGTCTGTTTGAATGCATAAGTAATTCGTGGAAAAGGAAAACCTCCTGGCGTAA
>CAZGKP010000094.1:0-13527 GCA_964526215.1 uncultured Candidatus Sumerlaeota bacterium | reverse complement strand
CATACAGTCTGACACTGGCGGACGAGGATGGAGAATTCGATTATCTCACAACGCAGGTAATAAAGGTGTCATTTGATAAAGCGGAGACACGGGTGAGGATACAGGCGGCACTGCCAAGCGCCTGGATGCTATATTGATGTCCACCTCAAGACCGACAAAAGGCTCGGCGAAATCTAAATCCTCCACCTATTGTCGGGTTGTCCAGAAGGTTACGTGTTATACTTGAACTTGCCGGACTCATCGTAATCAGGAATGAGTTTCTTGAGGAGATGGCGGATGCGGGTTATGTCGCCATTTTCTGCGCTTTCTCGAAGCGCCTCAACACTTTTCATCAAAGAGTCCCAGTCGCGCGTCTCCGCCTTTGTGACGAAGACCTTCCCCAGTTCGGTTTTGCGTATTCCCTCGCCTTCGGTGAGGAGTTCTTCGCTGAGTTTCTCTCCCGGTCTTAAGCCGGTGTAAACAATCTCGATGTCTTTTCCCGGCTCGAAACCCGAGAGCATAACAAGGTTGCGGGCGAGGTCAATAATCTTTACCGGTTCGCCCATATCTAAAAGGAAGAGTTGCCCCTTACGGCGCATAGCGCCGGTCTGCAAAACGAGGCTCACCGCCTCCGGGATAGTCATAAAATAACGCATAACATCAGGATGCGTAACCGTAACCGGACCGCCGCGCTCTATCTGTTTCTTGAAGAGCGGCACCACACTCCCCCTGCTCCCCAGCACATTTCCGAAACGCACAGCGAGGAATGCGGTCTTTGAACGTTTACCCAGGGCGAAGATGATGAATTCCGCCAAGCGTTTTGTAGCGCCCATCACATTTGTCGGGCGGACGGCTTTGTCCGTGGAGATTAGAACGAAAATCTTCAATCCGAATTTATCGGAAAGACGCGCCACATTTAGCGTCCCTATAACGTTATTTTTCACAGCCTCCTGGGGGAAGAGCTCCATCAGTGGCACGTGTTTGTGTGCCGCGGCGTGAAAACAGATTGTCGGGTGATGTCTCTCAAAGACCTGCCGGAGTCTTTCCTCATCAGCCACATCGGCAATGATGGGTATCACGTGGTCTTTTTTGAAGTCATAGTTAAGTTCAGAGGCAACCTCATAGATACTATTTTCGCCTTTGCCCAGAAGGAGGATGCGGCGTGGTTTATATGCCACGAGCTGGCGGCAGAGTTCCGAGCCGATAGAGCCGCCCGCACCGGTTACCAGAATCGTTTCGCTGCGGATATAATTTTTGTCTTCCGGCAAGAGGAGGCGGACGGGTTCGCGCCCCAGAAGGTCTTCAATCTCAACGGTGCGAATCTGGCTGACCTCAATCCTGCCCTCAATGAGGTCATGCATTCTTGGCGCGATGCGGAATTTGACCGGCGTCTTCTTACATTCCGCAATAAGTTCCCGGAGCCTCTTTGGCGAAAGCCCCGGAATGGCAAGAATTACATCATCAATACGGTAGCGCTCAATGGCATCCGGGATTTCTTTCAGATTCCCCACGACCGGCAGATTATGTATTCGCTGCCCCTTTCGCACAGGGTCATCATCAACGAAGCAGACAGGGCGGTATCCACGCACCGGATATTTGATGAGTTCGCGTGCCACCACCTCGCCGGTATCGGTCGCTCCCACAATAAGCACGCGCCGGGCATCACTCGGCAAACGCTGTCCCAGCGTGAGTAGAATTCGGCGACTGAACCGCTCCCCACCGATAAGGAGCATCACAAGCACCCATTCCATCGCAACCACTCCCCACGGAATGCGCAATATATGCTCCCCTGATGAATGTAAAGGCAGTGGTCCCAGGCGAGGGAAAGTCTCCAGTAAGAGATTCACAAATATAAAGATAAGTGTCCCGATGGTGGCAGAGGCGACAATCGCAATCAGCTCATTTATACTGGCGTAGCGCAGCATCCCCCGGTAAAGCCTGAAGAGATAAAACAAAAGTATCCGCACAATGAGGACAAATGGGAGGAGGCAAAGATATTGTATACGGTATTCAGGTTCGATATGGAAGTCGCGCCTGACTAAATAAGCCAGACCTAACGCCACCGCTACAAGCAGGGCGTCCATCAAAAGGAGGACAACTCTATGTATTTTTCTCTTAAGCATAATTAGGCATCAGTCAATACCAATTATTTTTAAATTTCCAATTTGCAATTTCCAATCCCGTTTCCTTGCCCGTGCCTACTGATTCTCATTCCCTTTCGCCACATCCTGTGCTGCCGGGCCATATTTCCCGCGGCATTCGTCACAAATTCCCCCCGGGAGTTTCATCATAAAGACCTGCTTGCAAATTTTACAAACATACTTCTTGTCATATTTTTTCTTCTTCTGGTCTTTCATCCCCGACATTTCGCGGAAAAGTATCGTGATATTGTCCTTAAGATTATGCTGGAGCGTATCGAAGATGTTGGGCGCAATGAGGTAGGGATACGCCTCGCGAAAACGCTTGATGCGGTCCAGCGCCGAATTGTGGGTCTTTATAATCTCCGAAAATTCGTTCAGGACGAAGAGCTCTTCATATTCCATAATTAGCCCCCGCTTGTTGATTTATTCCTCCGGACGTCTTTTGTAAATGTCCAGAAAACGCGGTCTATTTTTGAGCCGCAGACCTTATCGTAAAAACGCACCGGTCCCACCCAGGGGATGATGGCGCGTCTGTGCCCCGCAAGGGCAATGTCCCTTAAACACAGCTTGCATAGTATCCCGCCGATTCCTTTGCCCCGTGTGACCGGCAAGACACCCATCGGTCCAAACCATCCCATCTTTTTATTGTTACCCTCGTATGCGGAAAAACCAACCACCTCGCTGTCTTTTATGCAGATATAAAGCGTAACAGGCTCATTATCGTAGCAGGAATGAACCTCCGTAATCCAGCTACGCCAGTTGGCGGCGAGGAATTTCTCAACGCCCTCCCAATCGCTCTGTTCGGCGCGGCGGATGATAAACCCTTCGGTCTTCAGCCGCTCAATATCCCCATCACAATCAAACCTCTCTGGTGAAACATCACATATCAAATTTATGTTCGGCATCCCGCGCTCATAGCCGTATTTCTCGAGGAAACAAAACGCCTCCTTGTAGCGCACATCCACGCCCGGCATTTGATAATTGCCATAAACGTCCATTATGGATATTTTTTCAGCTCCACGCGCAACGAGTCTTTTCTCAATCTCCGAAAGCAGTGCGCTACCGATACCGCGACAGCGCCACTTCGGGTGCACAACCAGAAGGCGCACCCACCCCCAGGGCACATCCTGGCGCATCCCGAATACGCCTTGCACAAATCCCGCAACCTCGCTATCCTCCTCCGCCACGATGCCAAGTTCAGGGTCATAATCCTTCGCACCAACTGTCTTTTGGATGAGCAAATCATCATACCAGTTGTCAAACTCCATTCCGAGCCGACATATTTCTATCAGTGTGGGAATATCGCCCCTTTTCAAAAGCCGCAGTTCCAACAATTTCATTCCCCCTTCATCAAATGCACAAATAATAAAAACTCTGCTTTCTTTTCCTCACCCGAACAGGATAAATCAAGGCAAAACTTTCCCACAGAGACCCTGGGGTGCATCTCCCGAATTCGGGAGATGCACCCGTTACCCGGAATCTCGATATTTTGGTTGACCGTACCCGGACAAATTTCTAAATCAATTTTGACGCTTATGTAAAAAGTCGTATTTTATGTAACCACGAATTGCACTAATTACACGAATTAAGGCGCATCTATGACATAAACACTGCCTGATTTACTTTCTACCGATGCATCTTTGGTTAAACTTATACATCAAAGTCAGGTGGCAAGTTGAGCATCAAAAAAGGAGATGACTTATGCTTCGTAAACCGTATCGCCTGGAATCGGGAATGACAATCGGTCTTATCGCTCCCGCAAGTGCCCCCGGAGATGATAAATTGATTGACCGGGGCATCGGCGCCTTAAAAAGCCGAGGATACCGGGTTAAGCTCGCCAGATGCGCCCGTGCTAAACTCGGATTTTTAGCGGGCACTGACCGCCAACGCCTCGCCGATTTACATTCGATGTTTCGCAACCCGAAAGTGGATGCAATCTTTTGCCTGCGCGGGGGCTATGGAACGGCTCGACTCCTCAAAGGCATTGACTATGACCTCATTCGCCAGAATCCCAAAATCTTTGTCGGCTTTAGTGACATCACCGCACTCCACCTGGCTTTTTTAAGGAAGGCGCGACTGGTAACATTCCACGGACCGATGGTGACATCCAACTTTGCAAAAAAGAAAGGCACCCTATACACACTCGAGGGTTTCTTGCGGATGCTTTCCGAGCCGGAACCGTTCGGTTCCATCCTTCCGGGCAGCGGCACAAAACGCGGGAAGACTTTACGAAAAGGGCAAGTCACTGCGCCACTGGTCGGCGGAAATCTCAGTATAGTAGTTACTACGCTCGGCACACCGTGGGAAATCTCCACCAAAAACAAAATCGTTTTTCTGGAAGATGTCGGGGAGGCGAATTACCGCATTGACAGGATGTTGACGCACCTATTGAATGCAGGGAAGTTCGATGGTGCTGCCGGAATCGTTTTCGGCAAATTCTCAGACTGCGAAATCAAACCCACCGGAGACGGTTGTGCCACGCAGACTATCGAAGAGATTCTGCGCGACAGAATGGGGCATCTGAAAATCCCGATTGCTTATGATTTCCCATTCGGGCACGTAGATTACACCGCTACGCTTCCCCTTGGAATCAAAGCCACCCTGAACGCCACGAAAGGCGACCTCATAATTGAAGAATCCGCCGTGCGCTGAATCTTAGCCTAAAGCCGTTTATTCAAAATCCACAGGATGAGGCAACCCCAAGATTATATTATTTTTTCTTGACGGCGACAGGCTAAATGTAAATATTAAACCCGGATAAAAGAAGAACATTTTTAAGGAGGTGCCCAGATGAAATTTATTATACATATAGTCAAATCCGGGGAAAAATTAAGTGGCGTTCTTCTAATGACTGCTTTATTCTTTGTCCTCATTTGCAGTTATGGCGTTACCCAGGATGCGGGCATAGTCTACGTCAATGTTGAGGCAACCGGCGGAAATAATGGGACGTCGTGGGAAGATGCATACACAAATCTCAGCGATGCAGTTGGTAATTCGGATGCGGGCGCGAGTATCTGGGTAGCAAAGGGCATTTATTATGAACATCTCGCCCTGAAGGATAATCAGGAGTTGTATGGAGGATTTGAAGGTTCAGAAACGGAGCTTTCCCAGCGCGATTTTCGCAAAAATATAACCGCTATTAATGGTAGTGATTCAGGGCGTGTCATCCGTGCCGCTGCAAATAATGTCATTGATGGCTTCACTATCATAAACGGTTATTCAGATGCAGAATATGCAGGTGCCGGTATATATGCTGAAAGAAGTATTCAAATTCGCAATAACGTGATTGATAACAATCACGGTGGTGGCTGGGGCGGTGCCATTTTTATCAAAACTACCGAGTCATACGCTATCACAAATAATGTCTTCCTTCGTAACGCTTGCACATTCTGGGGCGCTTCTGTCCTCCTATACCAGGCGACCAATGGGATAATTGAGAACAATATCTTCACGGATAATAGCAGCCCTGGTCAGGATGGTAATCTCTTTTTATACGGGTGTAATCCCACTGTGAGAAAGAATGTCTTTTGCGGGAATCACGATTTTGCACGTTCCGCTGGGTTAGTATATTTTGGCTCCCATAGTACATCATCTAATAACCTATTCGTTGGCAATCAAGCCTCCAACTGTGCCGCTATCTACATTTACGGAACTATATACGGTATTATACGGAATACTACTATTGCAAATAATTCAAATGCAAATAATTCGGGTGTAATAGATATACGAGGTTCCGGAGAGTTTGACTTCCATAATACCATAATAGCCTTTAATAAAGGTTATGGTATGAAAGAAATTCTGAGATTGCCACCAACACCTAATGCAATTCTAAAATGCAATATCTTTTATGAAAACAGCAGTGGAGCGTATTATGATCTTGATAGCAAAAAGGTAATTAATACCGAGACGGCCTTAAATTCCCTTAACCCGCCGGGAACCAATGCCGGGAATCTAATTCGAAATCCCGGATTTCTCGGAGGCTCGGGTGGTTCCTGGTCCGCCGAACCGGTATTCAATGAACTATATCGCCAGACCTCCCTTACCGATTCCTCCGCTAACTGGATAGATGATGAACTTGTCGGCAAATTCCTAAACCCCAATACCGAACAGCCTCTTCAATTCTACATCGTGGAAAATACAATTGACACAATTACAGTTTGGGGGGATTTATCTACCCGCACCTCGGCAGGTGCACATTATAAACTTTTTGACTATCATCTCGCAATGGATTCTCCAGCCGTCGGTAAAGCCGATACTTCCCTTGCTCCCGATGACGACTTTGACGGCGACCCTCGCCCCGGCGCAAACGCCACATCTGACATCGGCTATGATGAGGCACCTGATTCTTTTACAAATTTTCCCCCTTACTGTCAGGTGATAACTCCCCAGGGAGAACAAAGCAATGTTGTCCTGATTGATTATATCCTCTTCGACCACGAGAGTAACAATGTGAATATCCTCGTCGAAAGTAGCACCAATGGTGGGCTGACTTTTGAGCCAGCAGTGGGGGCAACTGGAGGTGATGGCACAACTCAACTGGCTTCCTCTCCCACCGGCGTTTCTCACACCTTTGCCTGGAATAGTCGCGCCCAGGGACTAATGGGCTATAATGAAAATGTGCGCATCAGGATAACACCATCAGATTCTAAGACCGGAACCCCCGGTGAATCATGGGACTTTGTTGTTAATAATCCACCTCCCCTACGGATTAAGACCTTTCCCTTCACAGATGATGAGGATGGCTGGACTACGGTAACTTTCCCCGATTTCTTCGTCCCACCCACCTTCGGCTGGGATGACGGTTCTCTCTTTATCACGTCCACTGACCACACCAATACATTTGGATTCTGGCAGAGTCCCCTCGAGGGGATTCCATTAGAAAAAAGTTACATTTACCGAGCTCGTTTTACGCTCTCAACAAATGTTACCAGGCAATCGCGCGTCCCTCTTATCCGTTTGCGTACTAACTCAGCGCACAGCCAGAAATGTGATGTGCTTGCCATCACAAGTAATCTGGGGGGAGAATATTCGCCAACTGCTGACCCGCGCTCTTACGGTCTCTATTTTACTCCGGCTCACATCAAACTTTCCGGCGAAGAGAGTAATGACGCCGCGAATGTGATTCTCTTCTTCGACCTTGCCAATTTCGATGAATCTGATGACCCGATAGGAACCGTGTGGCTACATAGTGTGGAGGTTGACAGGATAAATCCTGCCGACCTTGTTTATGCCTCCACAATGGCATCCTGGGACTTTGAAGAAACAGGAAGCACCGGTTGGACTTGGAATACAATTCCGGCATATTTCACCCCACCAATCAGTGGGGATAGTAACGGTGCGCTCAGCATCACGGGTGTGGACAATCATACATTCGGTTTCTGGTCGACAGATTATGACCAGCTTACAGTCAAGAGCAATGTCCTTTACCGCGGGACATTTACAATTAGCACCGACGTAACTGACCAATCGCATGTCCCCGGTTTTCGGATTCGGCTCAATCCTATTACATATCAATCTACTGGCGGGCTGGAAATTTACAGCCTGGGTGATGGAGAAAATTCTCCCACACCCGAAGGGTCTACTTACTACCTCTACTATATTCCACCGCAGTATCTTGAGGGGACTGACCTCGATGCTTTGATTCTTTCATTTGATATGAAGAGTTTTGACGATACCGACGACGTGAAAGGCACATTGCGTCTTGAGAATGTAACCATAGACCTGTTTGATATACCAGAATAAGATGGATTATGCCTTTTCGCTTTTCTCATACTTTAATCACACATCTTTCTATTATTGGGGGGCATCTCTTGAAATTGGGAGAATCCCCCTTTTATCATTTGCGTCAAAATGAATTATTGAAGAATAACCTCTTGTGAGAATTAAAATGAGGAAATTAAAAACCCTTATCCTATTTGTCTTTGTGTTCTTATTGATAGCCTCTTTTTTTCTCTATTATCTATCGTCTCGGGATGTCATATTTCGCGGACAGCGCCTTGTATTGGGGAAAGACAAAGCGTTCGCAAAAGCGTGTGAGAAAGCAGCTGCAACCCGGCGCAAAGAGGCGCAAAAACATCTTTCAAAACTTTTTGAGCAGAGTGCCTGGTTCCGCTACCCCGAAACCACCTTAATTCTTCCCGCTAATGCATCTCTTAACGAATCTCTATTAAAGCTTAAAAGCGATAAGGTACCACGCCCGTGGAAAATCATCTTGGAGCCAGGTATGCGAAACGAAGTTATAACCCTTGATGATAAGGTAACTCTTATCGGCAAAAATAGACAAGATTGCGGTTTCAAATGCGACGGCCGGGATTTTGGAGAACATCACAATATTATCTGCTATGTCCCGGAGAATGCCCATTGTCACCTGGAAAATCTGACTCTATACAACACATTGAGAGACTATCCCAGCCAAGCAATTGAGATTTCCGAGGGGGCGCAAGTTCAATTCGTTAATTGTGCCTTATTGTCTCAGGGAAATGATACATTAACAATTCGAAAGGATGCATCGGTTTGCGCTTTTGGGTGTTCCATACGGGGTAACTCTGACTGCATCTCCGCACATGCCGATGCCGATTTCTGGAACTGTTTTATTGATAGCCGTTTTCGCGACGGTTCAAGGGCGCTGTGGCTGGGAAGTCGCTCCCACCTCTACCTGGAAGATTGTATAATCCGCAGCGTGAATGGGGCTATTCAATTCTCTGACATAAAGAGGACGAAGGTCAAAGACCCTCGTTTCGTCCAGCAGGTCACACTGATAAACTGCGTGCTGACCCGTAAAGCGCATCACGGGAGGACATTCTCTATTGCGGGTCCACTGGACGGTATGCTTTATCGGCACACACCTCAGGCTCCAGGGGTTGTTCACATCGAAGGAACCACCTGGTTGGAATCCGAAATGGGGGCAACTGGACAGCAATATCTCCACAAGATTGGCGAGAAGAAAGCCTACGCCCCGCGCTGATGATGTTCACAAGATTGACATATTCCCTCGTATCGGACTTATCGGAAAAATGAGGGAACTCTTTATGAAGTGCGGGAACTATGATGCTACTTTTCAAGGCGCGAGCATTTGCCGGGGCGAATTGCGCACTACAAAGATATGTATCCCTCCAACAATAAACCCTTATCGCTGGATTTTCGTAACCATATAGATTATCTTAAGGATTGAGATTTCTCGATATTACCGTGAAGTATGGTATCCGAAATTTTGGCTTGCCGGTAGTTACCGCTCTGTGTGTCTTGCTTTTTTCCCCCTTCACCCCAAATGCAAACCTGATTAAGGAACTTATCTGGTGGAGCGGGTTGCCTCTTTTAGCAGGGGCTTTTTTTATCTCTATGGATGAGAAAGAGCGAGCGTTACTGAGTCAGAACTGCCGAATTCTCCGGATAAGATTCAAAGGGATTCTAATTGTCCTCTCTCTGTGGCTTTTGTGGAATATACTTCAGGCAATCAGAAGCTCTGCCTCATTTTCAGCTGAAATTGCCTTAATCCGATTTGTGAGTTATCTCTTCACGCTTTTTGTCTTTGTTCTTTTCTTCTCAAAAAGAAGGGCTATATTTTACTTTATGGAGTTTATTGCCTTTGCCTCGGCAATCTGTGCCATATATACGATAATGGAATGTCTCGGTGTGTATTTTGTTAATTGGACAGTAAAAGACCGCCCACCGGGGACTTTTGCCAATCCCAACTTTACCGCCATCTACCTGGCTTCTTTCTTTCCCCTGATTTTGTTATGGGAGTTGTTTGCAAAAGTCGCCGGCACATCTCCAGAGACCGGTTCTGAGAATTTCCTCAAGAGAAAGATTTCATTTAAGCTTATCCCATTCAGGAGTATTCTCATTCTGCTGGCACTTGTGGCAACACAGTCAAGGGCGGGTTTTATCGCTTTGTTTAGCGGCGTTATCGTGGCGGGTTTGAGCCTGTGTTTAATTTTGAGGCAAGAAAAACACGGGCTGCAAAAATCCCGTAAAGAGAAAAAACTGCGTGGTTACACTTCATCCCCCTACCAACCTTTGATACGTCCTGTGCTTGTGGGGATTTTGATTATTGAGATTTTTGTGGCTTCCATTTTCTGGTTTGCGCCTGAAAAATTGAACCACATTTTTAATGCAACAACGGTTCAATTACGATTGCAATTATGGAAAGGCTCGCTTCTACTCTTCAAAGAACGACCCCTCTTTGGTTGGGGTCTGGGAAGTTTCGGCACGGTTTCGCAAAGGATTCTCTATCTTGTGGAGCCGATGGCGGGGAAAAAACACGCTATCCACGCCCATAGCTGGTTATTTGAACTCCTTGTGGAACACGGGGCTATGGGCGCGACCCTCTTCATCATTATGCTTCTTTTCATCTTCAGGAGGTTTATGAAGAGTTTCATCAAATCAGGAGATGTTTATGAAAAACTTCTGATTGGCGGAGTTATAGCCGGACTGGCAGCCCTGCTTGCGGGAACGCTTTTTGGCGTATGGTTTAACTGGTGGGGTGGGGGCTGGACTTTCTGGATACTCACCGGTCTCGGAGTATCGGTTTCATCCGGCGTTTCAAAAGATGGTCAAATAACACCTGACTCACCAATACCTGCATCTTCAGTCATATTCCGGAAATCATTGTTATTGAAAACGATTGGAGTGCTTTTCATTCTTTTATGCTTTTTCACTTCCACAATCGGATATAACGTCTTCAGGGCAGAAATCCTAATACGGAAAGGGCATAACCTACTTCGTAGTAGCAAGTTCAATGATGCCCTTGAACTATTTGAACGAGCAGAAAAGTTACCCCACCACTCGCCCGGCGTAATCTTCTGGAAAGCAGTTTGCCTCTACAACCTTAAGAAAGATGAAGAGGCAGAAGAGGTTTTGCAATCCCTCATAGCGAAACAATCGAAGGTATCTAAAAACTATATGCTAATGGGGCAAATTAAGGCAAGGGAGGGGAATCTGGGCGAAGCCGAGAAATACCTGAAATGGGCTTACGCCATTGAACCAAATGGTGAGAATGCAAAAAAGCTCGCAAATTTCTATCTGGCACAGAAGGAACTTGGAAAAGCGCTTTCCATTATGGAAAAGCAGCTTGGCAAAGCCATTTATCCCCCCCTACTTCATTTTTATCTAAAGGTGGAAAAGGAGCAAGGGCGTACTGCCGAGGCAAGAACCTTTATATCACAATTGCGGGAAAATCTTCCCTTTTTGAAGCGAAAGCAAAAGGGAGAACTCGCCCGCTGGGAGGCGGAGCTCTCATCAATCCAGGGAGACCTTGTCGGGGCGATGAGGGCGTACCAGACATCTTTAATATATGACCCGCAAAATTACGAGGTCTGGAACGATTACGCACTTGTATTGAGAGATTTAGGTAGATTGAGCCGCGCTGACAGGGCATACGCCCGCGCAGAGAAGATTGCACCCGGAAACTTCGTTCCCACATACAACCGGCTCGAACTGGCAATTTTGCGCAAAGACTATGTTTTGACAAGGCAGTTAGCTGATAAGTTGAAAAAATTAAATCTCCCCCCCGAAGCATCCCGACGGCTCGAAGATATCATTACAAATGTCTTACCTTCACATCCCATACCACCCAGGTGATACGGGATTTTATAATTGACACCATAGATTTTTCACCAATAAGAATAAAAGATAAATTCTGCATTAAAGGAGAAAGTATGAATAAATTATGTTGCGTCAAATCGAGTTTCATTTTTTTCGCCCTGTTTTTCATCTTTGTATATTCCGTTTTCGGTATGAGTGGGGGGGCACCGATTGATAGTATCAATTTCTACACAACTGTAACCGACACTGCCGAAGTCAACGTTGTTTATACACAAGGTGGAAATTCGACACAGATTCAAAGGTCAGAATATGGCAATGCCTGGCCTTATGTCGGGATGGATTCAACCTATGTATGGAGCGAATGCGGCTGGGGTGCAACGCCTGTTTCGGATACTTATGATGTCTGGGACGGCGATTGGGTTACTGGTACTGTTTGTATATCCGGGACTTATGAACCCCATGATTATCCGGGTTCATATCTGGGAAACGCCCGTTATGACTGGTGGGACGGCAGTTATTTTGAATATTGGGTAGATTTTACAACAGACCTCGAACATCCCTGCCCTGCGGGATATACATTCAATTCCTTTCTCCGCCCACAAAATTATTCCGGCTCGCAAATTCATTACGAACAATACTACAATGGGTCGTTTACCGACACACTTCCATCAGATTGGACGTTCACTTCCACTATCGAGGGCGGCGCGCCAATTGAAAATCATCTTACTTATGAAGAAGGTAAATCGAATTATAGTTCGTTTAATACTAAATTTATTTCAGAGTGGGATGTAAACGGCGAACCTTATGTCTGGATCAACAGATTCTCTAATCCCAATACATATTCACGCAATACATCGCCTGTGATTGGGCTTTCCTATTCACAATGTCCCGACCCGATTTTTACGAGCACCTATACTCTTTCACCCAATGAGTGGATTCATTTTTACAATTCCCTTACCCTGTATGATTTCCACGGCGAACGCGTTACGTGGACTTTTGATTATGAAGACCCGGATTCCGGACTGAAATTGCTTGAAGCAAGTATGAACAATGGCGCGGAAACATCACGCAAATACAATTTTGGTTATGCCGAGTATGATTCGACGACTTTCCTTACACAACTTGCCGACCATGATCTTGTTAATGACATTATGACTACTTATACCATTGAATATAGAAAAGTGGGCTGGAGTTATTGCCCCTCATTGGTTGAATATACAACCACGGACGCTACTGAGCCAACCACCTTATGCCAGACCATTTATAACGATTCGCTGACCAGCCCGATTGCTTACGGGGCGCAGCTTCGGTGGAATTTTTACAAACCGGGGACAAATTTTCCGATTTATGCCGCAGGACAGGAACCGCACCACTACCTCTTCCTTTCAGATGCCGATGGAAATCCTATCGGGCATCTGGTAATTAGTGATTGGAATCCTTCTTTTGCCATTTATTCCCACGATTGTAACGCAAAACTTGCCGCCGTCATTCGACTCTCCACAGTATGGCGTTCTACTACCAGAATAAATCAGCTGGCAAGCCTTATTGTGCTCGGTTATGACAGCGATGGCGGGGCGCTTTCCGCTCTCAGAACTGACCCCTGGGTCGGTCTATGTTTTTTCCTCTACAACCAAAGAGGTTATCCTGACATAATAATAGATGCTTTAGATTCCGGGATTACCAAGCGCGTAATGGGGCAGTTCGAGAAGGGCGGAGCGGTCGTTCCCCTCCTCGAAAGGCTTGTCTCAATGTGGTTTTCCACGGAGGGTGATCTGATTCCGCCGCCGCCTGGTCAGCCGCCTCCCACGCCAACGCCAACCGCCACGCCAACGCCTACACCGTGTGTTATTTATGTACCCGATGA
>CAZGKP010000093.1:0-13529 GCA_964526215.1 uncultured Candidatus Sumerlaeota bacterium | reverse complement strand
CAGTATGGCGATGAGCCACCCGTTCCGTTCTCACTCTCCACGCCAGCCATAAACCGTCCCCAGCTCCCCTGCTATATAACCCACACAAACCCCAGCACGCATAAAATCATCCTGGAAAACATCGAACAATCACCGGCGTTTGCGGGAAAGTTAGACGCCCCACCGCCACGCTACTGCCCGGATATAGAGACAAAGGTCGTCCGCTTTCCCGACCGCGAACACCACCAGATTTTCCTTGAGCCAGAAGGGTTCAATTCTATCGAAATATACCCGAACGGCATCTTTACCACACTGCCCGAAGATGTGCAGGAGCGGTTCATACATACCATTCACGGGCTGGAGAATGCCCGAATGACGCGCCCTGCTTACGGCATTGAATACACATACGCGTTGCCGACACATCTTGCGTTGACAGAAGAAGTGCACACCGTCCCCGGTCTCTTTCACGCCGGACAGATAAACGGCACATCCGGTTACGAGGAGGCAGCCGCCCAGGGCATTATTGCCGGTATAAATGCAGTCCTGAAAATCAGGGGCGAGGAACCGCTTATATTGCGCCGGGACGAGGCATACATCGGCGTCCTTATTGATGACCTCGTTACCAAAGGGACAAATGAGCCATACCGGATGTTCACCTCCCGCGCCGAGTATCGCCTACTTTTAAGGCAGGATAATGCCGATTTGCGCCTCACCGAACACGCCAGACGCATCGGCGTTATCGGCGATGCCCATTATGAGGCATTCTGCCACTATCGGGATTCCATCGAGAAGGAAATCCAGCGACTGCGCAAAACACCCGTTAAGACATCCGCCATAAATACTACGTATCTTGAAGAACACGGATTGGGGGATGTTAAGAAGAGCATCACACTCGCCCAGTTACTTGCGCGCCCCAATATGAATTATGCACATCTAATTGCGCTGGGATTCGGGGGTGAACTGAAAGACCCGCGTGCAATCGAGCAGGTCGAGATTGCAACCAAATACGCGGGCTATATAGAGAAACAACTCGATGAGATTGAGCGGGCAAAAAAGATGGAGGAAACACTTTTGCCGGAGAACCTCGATTATGCCACTTTGCGGGGACTTACGCGAGAGGCGGCGGAAAAACTGAATGCCCGGCGACCACGCACACTCGGACAGGCATCGCGCATATCCGGCGTCAGCCCCGCCGACATTACCATCTTACTCATCCACCTTAAGACGCAAAAAAAAATGTAACCGGAGATATTTGAATTTCCCAGATCCAGCGAGATTATTATTATACACGGCGTCTTAAGTAACACCGCATAACGGCAAATGAATTTTTATTAGGAAGTCAGGAATGCAGGAAATAATCCGCCTGAGGCGGAAAATTACTCCTGGCTTCCTTATAGATTTAATTTGTTGTGTTGATTAAAGGATACGGGGAAGTTGGATATACGTGAGTATTTATGTCGCTATGTATAGAACACTCGAAGAATAACTAAAATGACATCGCAAGAGGATAAAAGTAGATGATGGAATGAGGATATGTATCCTCCCGCTCACCAGATGCTAAAAAATACCTTGAAGTTGATTTGGGGGGATTGGTATGGGGATTTAACGAAAGGAGGTGGAAATAGACAAAAAGGCATTTCCCGCTATCTCTACTGAACAGTCTATGGGGCACAGATGCCCCGACAAAAAAAAGGAGGAAGAATTATGTTAAAGAAAGGATTTACGCTGATTGAGTTATTGATTGTTGTCGCCATTATTGCCATCCTGGCTGCGATTGCGGTGCCGAACTTTTTAGAGGCACAAGTGCGCTCGAAGGTCTCCCGACAATACACAAATATGCGCACGGTTGCAACTGCACTTGAGTCCTATATGATTGAATATAACCATTATCCTATAACAACCTGGGACCCTTTTGATAATTTCCCGGGAGGGGAGCCGCCAAGCCAATGGAAGATTTACCCGGGTGAATTGACCACCCCCATCGCCTTCATCAGTAGCGCTGCGCCAATGGAAGACATCTTCCGTTTTCCTCATAATTTCTCCAATCCGCTGGCTAATCAAATTATGTATCTACCAAGTGAGGTTTATAATCCAACAGGACCTTATGGAGGTGGCTTACAAAGTGCTAATCAATATGGGCTCCAATTGGGGCGATATGGATATTGGGCAATCCGTAGTGCCGGTCCCGACACCTGGTATCAAAATATGCCGGGAGACGATGCAGACTATGGTATGGGTCCCGGCGGATGGAACCTTGCCGCTTATGACCCTACCAACGGCACAGTCAGCGCGGGCGACATTTACCGCAGTCAGAAAAGGGCGGATGAATCACATACCTAATACCGGCTGACATATATAAGTTCCGAGCGGTATCGGTAAAAAAACCCGATGCCGCTTTTTCTTAATCCACCCACCGAAGGCGCGCCTTCGGCCTATTGGGACTTGACAGATATGCCCCCGAAAATAATATATTTTCACAGAACTCTCAAAGGTGAAAGGAAATGGATTATTGTAAATTTCACTCGAACAAGGTGGCTCACGTCAGGTGTAAGACCTGCCACATCCCGCTATGTGATGATTGTAAGATAGTAACAAACATCGGCATTTTCTGCAGCGAGGATTGCTATCAGAAGGCGAAGGAATTTCAGGAGACGGTGCGTCCCGAAATCCCCCGCAAAAAAAATCCCTCGGCAATATGGCTTATACTAAAAGTTATTGTGCTCCTCATCCTCGTGGGCATCATTGCCATCGGTCTGGATATACTGGGGATTATGACACTGCCTTATGTGCGCCTCCTTGAGGGTCTGATTGGCTTAACTCCCTGATGACGGGCGGCCTAATCCACCCGAGAGCGACTAACGGGCTCAACGGGGAAACGGGCTAACGCCCTAACGGAAAAGTGAAATCCCCCCATTCAAAGTTACCGAGGAATCCTTTATGAGTAATGTCAGGGTTCGCTTTGCACCCAGCCCGACTGGTTATTTGCACATCGGCGGTGCGCGCACTGCGCTCTTTAACTGGCTCTTTGCGCGCAACCGGGGCGGCACATTTATCCTCCGCATCGAGGATACTGACGTTGAGCGCTCCACCAGTGATGCAACGCAGCAGATTCTTGATTCGCTTACGTGGCTCGGCATCTCCTGGGATGAGGGACCTTTTTATCAATCCCGCAGGCTGGAACTCTATCGAAAAAGGGCATTTGAGCTTTTAGAAAAAGGGGCGGCGTATAAGTGTTTTTGCACTAAGGAGCGCCTCGATGCGTTGCGCAAGCAGGCTCAAGACGAAAGACGCCCCGTAGTTTACGATGGTCTGTGCCGGAATCTCACACCCGAAGAGATTGCGGCGAAGGAGACTGCCGGACAACCGTTCGTTTTGCGTTTCAAGGTTCCCGCATCTGGCGAGACTGTCTTCCACGATGCGATTGCAAGAGAGGTTCGCTTCGACAATTCGCTCATCGGCGATTTCATTATCCTTCGTCCCGATGGGCATCCAACGTATAATTTCTGCGTAGTTGTTGACGACATTGATATGCACATAACGGATGTGATTCGTGGCGCCGACCACATCTCGAACACACCCCGGCAAATTCTTATTTACAGGGCATTCGGGGCAGCACCGCCGAACTTTGCCCATGTGCCCCTTATCCTCGGACCCGACAGGTCGCGCCTCTCAAAGCGTCACGGCGCTACATCTGTGCTGGAATATCGCAACGAGGGATTTCTGCCCGAGGCGATGTTTAATTTCCTCGCACTCTTAGGTTGGTCTCCGGGGCACGATGAAGAGATTATGACAAGAGAGCGTCTCATCGAGGCATTCAGCCTCTCGGGGATTTCCAAAGCCAACGCCATATTCAATCTGGAAAAGCTGCAATGGGTGAATGGCTTTTACCTCCGAGATTTACCACAGGAAGACATAATTCACCGCGTGATAGGATTTATGCCCTCCAGAGGCATTGACCCCGGGAAATATGACCCCCGGTGGCTGAAGGGGATTATTACGCTTGAGATTCCACGTGTGCACACGCTGAACGAACTCGTCAGCCATCTGCATTATTTTTTCCGAGACGACTTTGAATACGATGAAAAAGGTGTGCGAAAGGTTTCCAAAAAGGGCGATGTCGTGGAGCGACTTGAGTGGGCACACGAGGCACTGTCTGCGTTGGAGGATTTTGCTATAGACCCCCTGGGAGCAGCAATGCGGAAGCTTTCAGAAGAAAAAAAGATTGGTTTCGGGAAAATCGCCCAGCCAGTGCGTCTCGCCCTTACGGGCGGATTAGCCAGTCCCGGTCTTTTTGAAGTGATGCATTTTCTCGGAAAAGAAACCTGCCTGAAACGGCTTGACCGCGCGATTTCCTTCTTCAAAGAAAAGAAATCAAATCAATTTTAGAAACAGTCATCATGAGGCTATCGCCTCTCCCAAAAGGATGAAAAGGGTTTTTAATCTTTAGACAGGATTGCGCGGATTTCACGGATAAAAGACATTTGTGTCAATCCGCGTCATCCTGTTCTCCACAGGCGAATGTTCCATCAAAAATAAATTTTTGGGGTAGGTAAAAGCCTTAAAATTAACAAGAAAATAAAAAATGTGGCAAGATTTTCAATTACGGAATGTTTCAATTGCGGATTTGGGATTTCAGAGTGGGGCATTTTTTATTTCTACTTGCTGCTTTTATGGGGGAGGCGGCAATGACAACCAGCTGGCTTCCTCGTCTATTACCCCATATACCTCTGGCTTATTCCTCTCGGAGGACATCCATCGCTCTATGCAAAACCGCGAAGTACATCGGCCTGGTCGGGCTTGATCCGGTAGATGATTCGGTACGGTCCTTCGATGAGCCGGCGGGCATATATCTCACGCATCAGGCGTCTCATGTCGCGTAGTCGGGCATTTTGTCGAGCAGAGAGCAGACATCTGTTAATGTTTACGGAGTGCCCCCTGCAAACATTATGCTGGAAGATGTTAAAATGTCTGGTTGACAATAGAGACGATTTTATTGCCATTATACCCAAAATTGACGAGAAAAAGAGGTCAAAAATATAACAGTAGAAAGAAAAACTTAAAAGGAGTCGCAAATATGACGGCGACCGATTCTGTCCCTGTTTCTAACTTTATACGCAATATCGTCGAGCAGGATTTAAAGGATGATAAATACGGCGGGCGCGTCCATACCCGCTTTCCCCCTGAACCTAACGGCTTTTTGCATATCGGACACGCAAAATCTATCTGCCTCAATTTCGGAATCGCAGCACAATACAATGGTCTGTGCAATTTGCGATTTGATGATACCAATCCCATCAAAGAGGAGGAGGAATATATCAACTCGATCATAGAGGACGTTCACTGGCTCGGTTTCGATTGGGCAGAGCGGCTCTTTTACGCCTCGGGCTACTTTGAAAAGATGTATCAGTATGCCATCCAGTTAATCAAGAAGGGCAAGGCTTACGTTTGCGATTTGAGTGCGGGGGAAATCAGAGAATACCGTGGCACACTGAAAGAGCCTGGCACAGACAGCCCGTATCGCAACCGCAGCATCGAGGAAAACCTCAACCTCTTTGAGCGAATGCAGACAGGTGAATTCCCCGACGGTTCTCGCGTGCTTCGGGCGAAAATTGATATGGCATCCTCAAATCTGAATATGCGGGATCCGGTTATGTATCGCATCCTCCACGCAAGGCATCACCGCACGGGCGACAGGTGGTGCATCTATCCGACATACGACTGGGCTCACGGTCTTGAGGATTCCATTGAGGGAATCACGCATTCAATCTGCACGCTGGAATTTGAAGACCATCGCCCCCTTTACGACTGGTTTCTCGACCAGTTGGGCGTCTATCATCCACAACAAATCGAGTTCGCTCGTCTCAATCTTACCCATACCGTATTGAGTAAGCGAAGACTCCTTGAACTGGTTAAAGAGGGATATGTTTCGGGCTGGGGCGACCCGCGGATGCCCACGATAGCGGGCTTGCGCAGACGCGGCTATACACCTGAATCCATACGGAATTTTTGCGAGCGCATCGGTGTGGCAAAGGCGGATAGCACGGTTGACATCGCACTGCTGGAGCACTGCCTGCGGGAAGATTTGAATAAACGCGCCCCGCGGGTTATGGCGGTGTTGCGTCCACTTCGCGTCATTCTCGAGAATTACCCCGAAGACCGGGTTGAAGAAATGGATGCTGTGAATAATCCCGAAGACCCCGGCGCGGGGACACGGAAAGTTCCCTACTCGCGCGTCCTTTACATCGAACGGGAGGATTTTATGGAGAACCCGCCGAAGAGGTTCTATCGCCTTGCCCCCGGTCGCGAGGTGCGTTTGCGATACGCCTACTTCATCACCTGCAAGGATGTAATTAAGGATGAGAATGGAGATGTAGTAGAGCTGCGTTGCACTTATGACGCCGAGACACGGGGCGGCGATGCACCGGATGGACGCAGGGTTAAGGCGACGTTGCACTGGGTTTCAGCCGCCCACGCGCTCCCAGCCGAAGTTCGCCTGTATGACCATCTTTTCACAAAAGAAGACCCTAACGACGTCGAGGAGGACACGGACTGGAAGTCAAACCTGAATCCCAAATCAATCGAGGTATTGAAATCGTGCCGGGTTGAACCCGGTCTAAAAGGTGCTGCGTCCGGGAGCCGTTATCAATTCGAGCGGCTCGGTTATTTCTGCGTAAACCCCGACTCTTCCGAAGAGATGCCGGTATTCAATCGCACCGTATCACTCCGCGACAAATGGGCGAGAATCCAGCAAGCGCAGAAGAGGCAATAGATGAATCGCTCTTCGCATCACTGAACTGATTCACAAAATCTCCACAATCCGTGGATAATAAAAATGCCTCCATTGTGAAGGATTGAGGTATTTGCGGGGTTCTCGGTTTTTTTACTTGACACGGAGCCGGGCACATTCGTATACGAGATATAGTTAAGATTGAGTGATGACGAATTATTTGAGCGGGAATAGCTCAGTTGGTAGAGCGCGACCTTGCCAAGGTCGATGTCGCGGGTTCAAGTCCCGTTTCCCGCTCCATTCTCCAAGTCCTGAAGTCCCACCGATTTCTGCCAAGTTTCTCTATTCCGACCTTATACGGGCAGGTTTGAGTTATGAAGGTCTGTCTTATCTCTCCTTATGAGAACGTCGCGGGTTATGGTCTACGCATACTTTCATCCGTCTTAAAAGGGGACGGACATAAGGTGGAATGTATCTTCCCGACGTCAGATTTCCTCGGCGAAATTCCCCGCCCTGCTCTTCAGCAAACTGCCGAACACGCCGCTGCGTCCGACCTCGTGGGCATCAGCCTCACGTCAAATTACCTCCAGAAAGCCATCGAGATTACACGTGCAATAAAGGCTTTCTGCTCCGATGTCAAAGTCCTGTGGGGGGGAATTCCCCCCACAATCGAACCGATAATGTCTCTTGAATATTGCGATATTGCCTGTGTGGGTGAGGCGGAAGATGCCCTGGCTGAACTCGCCGGCAAAATGGATGGCGGAATGCCTTATACTGATACCCTGAATTTCCACTTCAAGACCCCTGAGGGTAAAATTATCTCAAACGACGTCCGTCCACTTAATCACGACTTGGACACCATCCCCTTTCCAGACTATTCGACAGAAGGGCATTTCATTATGCACAATGGGTATCTGCTGCCAGCGGCACGAAACGTTTCATTCGGAAATTCAAAGCCACAATAAAGCAAATACTGAAGGACATAACAAACAGAAAGGGAACCAGCAAGTCAACCTGATGTCCCAACACCCCAACAACCCAGCAACTCAGCAACCCAATGCGAAGATCATTGAAGTCCACAATCTATCGAAGCGTTACCGGATATATAAGAGACGGAGTGCCTCGATAAAGGAGATGGTGATTCGCGATTGGTTCCGAAGCGAGGTGAAGGAGGAAATCTGGGCACTGAAGGATGTCTCGTTCAGCATCACCGGGGGCGTTGCGCTCGGCATAATAGGAGCAAACGGCTCCGGCAAGAGCACTCTTTTGAAAATCATATCAGGCATCACGATGCCCACATCCGGAGAGGTTACGGTTCGGGGAAAAGTGGCAAGTCTTCTCGATCTCGGGATGGGATTTCACCCCGAGCTGACGGGGATGGAAAATATTTATCTGAATGGCTCGCTCCTGGGCTTAACTAAGAACAAGATTGATGCAGTTCTGGATACAATCATCTCGTTTGCGGGTCTGGATAAATTCATCTATATGCCGGTGAAGCATTATTCGTCGGGGATGCTGATGCGTCTGAGTTTTTCGATAGCGGCGCACGTTGACCCCGACATCCTGGTTCTGGATGAGGTTCTGGGGGTTGGCGATACCGATTTTCAGCAGAAATCGGCGAGAAAAATCCTGGACTTCAAGAGGCGCGGGAAAACCATTATCCTCGTTACCCACAACCTGGAACAGGCAGAGCAAATCTGCGACCGGGTTCTGTGGCTGGATTCCGGCAGAGTAAAGATATTCGGAGACTTAGATGATGTCATAAGCGGGTATCTGCGCGAATTCTACGACCAAAGGCTGAAAGAGTCACCACTCCCATTTAACAAAGAGTTCTCCACCTGGAGTCCGTCATGCCGCCTGGGTTCGGGGGAGGTGTTGATAAATAAAGTAGTCGTTACCGATGGGCTGGGGCACGAGGTTCGAACCGTTTATACAGGCGAGACACTGCTCATTGACATACACTATACCGCAACGCACCCCGGTATGGACCTCGAGGCGGTTATAGGGATTGGACGACTCGACGATGTAAGTGTAACACTGGTTGACTCAACTTCATCCAATTTGCTTTTAAGGAATGCACCACGTAAAGGTGTAATTAAGGCTACTTTCTCACCACTTTTGATAAACGAGGGCAGGTATCGGCTCTCTCTTGCACTAAATCCCCCGGGCAAGCCTGAAGAACCTTACGATATGCATTTGAGGTTTTACGAATTCAAGATAGCATCAAAGAAACCCCGGTCCCTCAACAGCGCCATCACGCATCCCGTTGCATTTGAGAATAGGCGGTGATAGGAAAATTCGGGAACAATTCAGCTGCGTGAGAGAAAACAACGAATTAGGTTTGCTTGTCTGTGGAGAATTAGCCACCGATGAACGCCGATATACGCCGATTCATCTGCGTTTTCGCCGTGGCGAACTGCCTGCGGCGGACGAAATCTGCGGCTTTATACTTTTTACCGAGGCATCTTATTTGGCTTTGCCGCGAGGGGTAGAGGTGGATTTTGCCGATGTGGATTGCTTCATTGCCTTTTCCCGTTCCTTCTGGAGTTTCTTTTTATACATTGTGCGGAGGCTGTCGTTTATGCGCTCTATTATGCTGGTCTTGGAAGCCTGGCGCACGTAGGCAATCTCATCACACAGGAATCTCCTCGCCTGGTCCATAATCTCCCTTTCCTTGCCTTTGAGTTCGTCTGACTGATCAAGTGTATATAAGTCGCGCAGGAGTTTTGTAATCTTCTGGGGGTTACCGCTCTTCATCACATTGCGATAGCTCATATATTGAAGGCGGGCATCGCTGCGTGTGGGCGAGACGGGGATCTTCAGGAATGTAAATATCTTTTTTACCTCCTCCCGTGTCATCGGTTTTCTTATGCCCCGCTTTTCGGCCTGGGATTTGGGGACGAGGACACGTGCATTGCTTGCCTTGAAGATGTAATAATTCTCCTCCATACCATCTACCTTCATCCTGCGGATTCCCTCCAGCTGACAAATGCCGATAGTTGGTTCAACGAGTGTCTCTCCGATTTTGAAGTTGAATGCCATTTTACGTTCATTCCTTTCTTCATTATTAGTCATCCCTGATTGCTTCACAATCAGGCGTCATCAGTCTAATGTCTCAGAATCCAGTGGCATTATGGCGGGATTCGGGTTATTACTTTTGCCACGCCACCAATTTTGCATCACCCCAGAGATGTTCAAGGTCGTAGTAGTGCCGTGTCTGGAGTGTAAAGCAATGGAATACAACATCGCCGTAATCGAGGACGCGCCAGGAGGTTGCCGTGGGGCCATCTATGCCGAAGAGTCGAATCCCGACGGCATCGAACTTTTCCTCCACAGCCTCACAGATAGCGCGCAGATGCGTGGTGGTATTCCCCGTTGCCAGGACGAAGAAATCGGTAAAATTGCATATCTTCCTGACATCGAGAACCACAATATCCTCCGCTTTTTTCTCGGAGGCAATGCGGGCGATTTTAACCGCCTTGGGTTTCGTCCTCAAACGGTTTTTTTATCCCCCTTTCGTATAAAACTTGAGTGCCCGGACAGAATCGGGATGAAGGGGCAGTTGCTTGCTCCGGACGTGATTTATCTTATCTTCAAGTATGCATAGAAAAGCGGTATCAGGGTCTGAAAAGACCATCTTTCTGAATCGCTCCACGCCATCAAAGTGGCGAGTCGGCTCAACATAATCGGCAACAAACAAAAACCTCGCCAGTGGCGTCATCCCCGGTGCACCGGTCGAATGCACCCTTATGGCGCTGGCGAGTTCGGGGCTGTGTATGCCGAAGACCGCTTCAAGCATTACGGCACCCAGACGGGCATGCCATATCTGCGGAAATTTCAGGTCTTCCCCGGAAAGGGGTGCGCCGTAGCGCTCGAGCATCCTTGTGATTTTCGCGGATGAAAAGTCGTGGGCAATATCGTGCAAGAGACCAATCAGACCTGCGGCAAAGGGGTCTTTTCCATACATCTGTGCCAGAAGGAGCATTGTATGATATGTGCCCACAGAGTGCAAAAAACGCTCACGCCCGATGTGATTTTCCACCCGTGTCAGGAGCGAATCAAAATCGGTTGATAATGGAAAATGCCCGGCGTAAAGGCAACTAAAATCACTCACTTTGACGAAATTGCTAAATAACCCTGTTGTCGGATTCAAGGCTTTTTTCGTTTTTTTCCTTGCAAACAGTATTTCGGTAAGTAATTAACACTATCAGTATTTTCGAGTAAAGCAAAAAATATGCAGCGGGAAGGAGAGGTGGCCGAGTGGTTGAAGGCAGCTGCCTGCTAAGCAGTTGTAGGGGGAGACTTCTACCCCGGGTTCGAATCCCGGCCTCTCCGCCAGGATTTTCGCTTACAGAAATAGTGAGAGGTTTTCTATGACACACCGAAAAAAGAAAAAGAGAAAGAATATGACGCAAGAAAAAGAAACCAAACCTGAAGGGGGGGAAGAGTCTATGGCGGCAATGACTAATGATGATCTTATCGCTATGGTGAGAGAGAAAATTGGTGAGAAAGACGAAGTCATAAAGGAACAACAAATCCAGATTCAGGAACTCCAGGAACAGGTCAACAAATTGGATGCGGAGATGGGTGATTTGAAAAAGGCTGAATATGACCGTGAGGAACTGGTGAAAAACCTCTCTGCAATACTTGAATAGCACCCCTTGCTTGATTCCTCACCAATAAAGATGCCGGGATTAAGGCCACCCGTTTTCTCCCTCCGGTTTCCTTGACAAGCATCGGGAGGGCACACAGTGATTTCCCCCCCAAAGCCATACATACCCATTCTCCTTATCACGCTGGGGATATTTTTATCTGCCTGTATTAAAGAAAAACAGGTCATCCTCGACATAGATTTCTCCGTAAATATTGCAACGCCGGGCGAGAAATTCCCCGAGGTAAAGAAACTCACACAGGCACAGCGGGAGGTATATGAAATATATAGACGCCCCGACTTTATACACCTATGGTGGACAAGGGATGGACGCATACATCGCTACCTTGAGGTTGACCGCAGATTGAGAAATAGAGAAACCTTCCGCCGCGTCAAACGCTCCTGGATTTACCTTGAAAAGGGGATAGATTACATCTTCGATACCCCCGAAAAGTATCGCGAAGTCCCCCTCTCCGACCAGCTTCTCACCGTTTGCAGATACGGCGACCCCGAAGATGTTAAAAGAATGTCGGACAGCAAAATCTCATTGAAAGAGACTTGGCACTATTACGGAATCGGCCTAATACTGAAATTCGAGAACGGCAAACTCGTCAGCCAGCAACGCCATCCACCTATGGGGAATTTCATAAAGCGATAGGACTAACCCTTCAATACCGCATACAAATTTCAAATCATACAGTCCGTGTCCCCTTTATAGGTGTCCCTCACCCCGGAAAGGATCAAGCTGATGCAGGATTTCCTCGAACGCATACTAATCACGGAAGAAGAGATTCAGGCACGTGTCGCCGAACTCGCTTCCAGAATCACTCAAGACTATAAAGATAAGAATCTGGGACTCATAGGCATCTTAAAGGGCGGTGTGGTTTTCCTCGCTGACCTCACAAGACAGATTCCCATTCCGCATTCCTACGACCTTGTTGGTGCCTCCAGCTACGGTTCATCATCCACCTCATCCGGCAAGGTAATTATTACGAGAGATGCAGAGATTCCCTTAAGCGATAAGGACATCCTCATAATCGAGGACATTTATGATACGGGAAATACATTGAAGGTGGTAAGAGACCTTATAGAAGCCCATTCGCCCCGGAGCATGGAGATTTGTGCACTTTTATGGAAGGAGAAGAAGCGCGCCTTCGACATCCCCATAAGATATATCGGGTTCAAAATCCCCGATGTATTTGTGGTCGGTTACGGTCTGGATTTTAACGAGAGATATCGAAATCTGGGATACATCGGCGTATTAAGCGCCTATCTGAAAACCCGTAATGAATGAAACCAGCAACCATATTTGCGAAGGTTTTCGGATAGGCATTAAGAAAGGAGTATTTTAAGACGTGAGATTTGCATAGCCACCTGCGATTGGAAATTGCAAATTTGAAATTTATGCAGACTCAACGGGCTAACGGGACAACGGGATTATGCCTCACGAATCTATCAGGAGCAAGTAGTGTCAATTGCGTATCTTGGGTGGAGAAAAAAAAGGCATTATCTTAAAAACCGTAAAGGGGAGTAAGACGCGTCCCCTTTCAGCGAGGGCAAAGAATTCGCTTTTCGGTATCCTTGCGCCGCATTTATGCGGGGCACATTTCTTTGATTTCTTTGCAGGAAGCGGCGCGGTCGGGATCGAGGCTCTGAGCCGGGGTGCTGAAGGGGCTGACTTTTACGAGAAGGACGACGCCTGCATAAGCATAATCCGCCAGAACCTGAAGAAGTGCGGTTTTTTGAAACGTGCTTCGGTTCATCGCACCGACGTCCTTAAGGTGATTACCTCGGTAAAGGTCTCGGGCGAGAATCCGAGCATCGTCTTTTTAGGACCACCTTACGATTCCGGGCTGGCGCACGCCAGCCTCGTTTCGCTCGGGAAATATGACCCATTCCCTGGCTCTGTACTCATTATAGCCCAGGTGAGAAAGAACAATCTCCTCGAGCCCCAATACGGACACTTTAACCTTGTGCGCGATGAGTGTTATGGCGATATGCGATTGGGGTTTTTTGAACGTATCCCGCAGTCATATTGAAAAAATTGTTGAAACACATTTTCAAGCTCTAATAGAATGTTTTGTGGTTATTGCAAAGGGGTTGATTTTTTATCCTCCCGTTATTGGGGAAAATGGAAGGGGATTAGAATGCGTGTTAAATTGATGGTTTTCG
>CAZGKP010000092.1:0-13794 GCA_964526215.1 uncultured Candidatus Sumerlaeota bacterium | reverse complement strand
GTGCAAGAAATATTAAAAATTATGGAATTGAAACGTTTCAACACACTATTTTCCCACACAGAGAAATTTTGCTATTATCTTTCCTCAAACCACAGAATCGGTATGTCAAGGATTTTTTGCAACCATCATCACAACTTTTTCGCCTCTCTCAAAACAGTAAAAAGCAGCCACCGATGCACGCCGATGTGCGCCGATTTTTTCATCTGTGTCCATCAGCGTGTATCGGTGGCTATATTCTAAATTTGCGGGATAGTTCACCACGGCGAATTCACCACGGCGACTCTCCCAAAAGTATGAAAATATGCTTTAGACAGGCTTGCCCGCCTGTGGAGGGATTGCACGGATTTCGCGGGTAAAAATCATCCGTGTCAATCCGCATTATCCTGTCTAGAAAATAAATTTTCGGAGCGGTCTTCACGACAAATTAGAGGCAAAGGTATCATAATGAGTGTCCCGGAGCAGGATGCCCTGCTTTCCGAAAATGCCTTGACGCCCCCTTCGGGATTTTAATAGGTTGTTTATGGTTGATTCGTAGGACGCATAATGTGTCCTTTTTTATTCTTTTTCGGGATAGATTTATGATGACTCGTTTCATTCGTGTGGGAATATTATGGTTGCTGGTGGCTCTGATTTTCAGCGCCTGCCATTCTCATCGCCCCATACCTGAACCGCTCACCGTCAAGGTGCTCGTTATAGACTTCAATGTTGCTGACGACATAGTTTCATCGTCGAGGCAAATTAAGGGGTGGTGGTTTGGTGCCCGTGATGTTTATCAGAATCCGAATGCCGGTAGTATATTTGCCGACATACTTGCAAAGCGCCTGAATAAAGAGGTTTCGTGCGTGGATGTCTATTCGCGGACAGATTATGTGTACTATTCAGCGAATAAAAAAGACCGCCTGAAGAAGGCTTTTCCTAAACTGGATGATGGTGCTATTGATGGTATTTTTGTTGATGTGTCCCCGGTGGAGTTTGCCCGCGACCTCGGTCTGGATAAGGTCATTATGGGGAAACTCAGGAAGTGCTACACCGCCCATAATCGCGCATTTCACTGGTGGTCGAGTGTTGTAGATGTAGATGTAATTTTGCTGGATGCCGAATCGGGTCAACCGGAGTGGTCGGGGCATATAAAGATGCGAAGTAAATTTCGCTCCCAGTTTGGCACGATGGAATTGGTCGCCCATAAGCTCGTCAAGCGTATAAAGAAGGAATACTTTTACAGATAAGGGAATCGCAGGTAGATATGAACTCAAGAGATGATGACAAGGGTCTGACACCCCGAGAGATTGTTGAGAGGCTGGATAAATATATTATCGGGCAGGACCGTGCAAAGAAGCTCGTTGCCATTGCCCTCCGAAATCGTGCACGCCGACGCTGCCTCCCCGATGAATTGCGCGAAGAGGTATATCCCAAGAACATAATAATGATTGGACCGACCGGTGTTGGTAAGACCGAGATTGCCCGTCGCCTCTCCAGGCTCGCCGCTGCCCCGTTTGTCAAGGTGGAGGCAACTAAATATACAGAGGTGGGCTATGTCGGGCGCGATGTGGAGAGTATGATTCGTGAACTGACAGAGGTGAGTGTGAATATGGTCAGGGAGGAAAAGACCGCCGCCATTATTGGTCGCGCCGAAGAACGTGCCCAGGAACGGTTACTTGATTTGCTTTTTTCCCCGCTGCCGAACGTAACCCGCACCGTGCAACATCGCCGTAAGTCAACCGACGTTATGTATGATTTTGAAGCATCCTCTGCTGAGGAACAGGCGCGCTATGAAAGGTGGCTCCGTAGCCGCCAGAAGATAGAAAAACAGCTCGCTGCAGGCAAACTTGAAGACCACGAGGTGGAATTCGAAGTCCGGGTTCAGGGAGGACCGATGGTGGAGGTCTTCTCCAGCGGCGGTGTCGGACTTGAGGAGATGGGCATAGATATGAAGGGGCTTTTCGAGAAGATGCTTCCCAAGAAATCCAAACGTGTCAAGATGCCGGTGAAAGAGGCACGTCGCATCCTGATAGATGAGGAAGTGGAGAAACTCCTCGATATGGATAAGGTGATTAAGGAGGCTTTGGAGCGCGTGCAGGAATCGGGTATTGTCTTTATAGATGAGCTGGATAAAGTGGCGGGACGCGGCACCGGTGGACGTGGGCCGGATGTCTCGCGTGAGGGCGTCCAGCGCGACCTCCTGCCAGTTGTGGAAGGCTCCAAGGTCTTTACTAAATATGGAATGGTGGCAACCGACCATATCCTCTTTATAGCCGCAGGATCATTCCACGAGACAAAACCCTCCGACCTCATCCCCGAACTCCAGGGACGCTTCCCCCTGCGTGTAGAACTCGATGACCTTGGTGTGGAGGAATACCGCCGGATACTCACCGAGCCAGAAAACGCCCTCACAAAACAATACACCGCACTATTAGCCACAGAAGACGTTGAGATTACGTTCACACCCGAGGGGATAGATGAGATAGCGCTTTCGGCTTATGAGGTGAATCAACGCACAGAGAACATCGGCGCCCGCAGACTCTATACCGTTATGGAGAAATTGCTCGAAGACATCTCCTTCGAGGCACCCGATACAGACGAGAAAGAAGTTACGATTGACCGTGAGTTTGTCAGAAAGAATATCGCCGATATCGTTAAAGACGAAGACTTGAGCAAATTCATTCTTTGATTTCATAGCGCGGCATAACCGCAACTAAAAGAACATAAAGCCGCAGACTTGTCAGCCCTCCTCGGGCGGGTAAACCGGAGGAGGAGTGCGCAGATTTGTATAAACGTCCAATCCGCCTCGGTGGAAACTTCCGCCCCGGGCGGAAACCTTGAACGGGATAACGGTGATATGCCGAAGATTCTGGAGAGTCTGCAAAATCCGAAGGGATTAAAAAGCCTTACCCGGACGCAACTAAAGGAGCTGGCTGAGGAAATAAGGGGCGAAATAATTAAGGTTGTTTCCCGCACAGGCGGACACCTCGCCTCCTCCTTAGGGGCGGTTGAACTTGCCATTGCCCTCCATTGTGTCCTCGATACCCCCCGAGATAAAATCATCTGGGACGTAGGGCATCAGGCTTATGCACATAAGCTTTTGACGGGGAGGTTTTCACGTTTTGAGACGTTGCGTCAGACCGGCGGTCTGAGTGGTTTCCTGAAGCGCAGCGAAAGCGAATATGACACATTCGGAGCCGGACACGCAAGCACATCCATTGCCGCTGCCCTGGGGATGGCGCGTGCCCGCGATATTAAAAAGGAAGACAATAAGGTGGTCGCCGTAATCGGGGACGGTTCGATGACGTGCGGACTGGTTTACGAGGCGCTCAACACCGCAGGCACCCTCGGCACTAACTTTATGGTTATCCTTAACGATAATGAGATGAGCATTGCAGAAAACGTCGGTGCAATCCCACTAATGTTCAATCGCATAATCACGGGCGATTGGTATAATGTCGCCAAGAGCCGACTGGAAGGACTCCTTTATCGCCTGCGTGCAGGTCCACACAGAATCGGCGAGGGTATCATCAAAATCTCTCACCGTATCGAGGAGAGCATCAAGGGGTTAATTGTTCCGGGCTTGTTTTTTGAAGAACTCGGTTTCCGCTATATCGGTCCCATAGATGGTAATAACCTGGACATCCTTCTACCCGCCCTGAAGAAGACAGTGGAATTTAAGGGGCGCCGCATACTTCACATAACTACAAAAAAAGGAAAAGGTTATACCTTTGCAGAAAAGAACCCCGAAAGTTTCCACAGTGCCCCTCCCTTCATTATACAAACGGGGAAACCGAGGAAATCCTCCGGTCTCACTTTCACAAAGGTGTT
Source organism: uncultured Candidatus Sumerlaeota bacterium (assembly GCA_964526215.1). Classification (GTDB taxonomy): domain Bacteria; phylum Sumerlaeota; class Sumerlaeia; order MWCT01; family MWCT01; genus CAZGKP01. Next base: position 9,984 of record CAZGKP010000092.1, on the reverse strand, counting down.
CGGGGACATAATGGTTGAATTAGCCGGGAAGGATGAACGTATCATTGCCATCACAGCCGCTATGCCGGGAGGGACGGGACTATCGGAATTTGCCAGGCGGTTCCCTGAGCGCTTTTACGATTTCGGTATTGCAGAAGGGGCGGCGGTTATTGCCGCTGCGGGTATGGCGTGCGAGGGATTAAGACCCGTAGTTGCGATTTACTCCACATTCTTGCAGCGCGCATTCGATATGGTTATCCACGATGTTGCGTTGCAGAATCTACCGGTTGTGTTCGCCCTTGACCGCGGTGGAATCGTGGGCAGGGATGGCCCCACTCATCACGGCACATTTGACCTCTCTTATTTACGCATTATCCCCAATATGACCATAATGGCGCCGCGCAACGAGGCTGAATTGCGCAATATGATGGTTACGGCTCTCGCTAAAGACGATGGTCCAGCGGCAATTCGTTATCCCAGAGGCAGAAGCGGGCTGAATGATATTGACATAACGCATCCTGCCCGTGCCTTGCCCATTGGCAAAGGTGAATGGCTGCGCGAGGGCAAAGATGCCGCGATTCTGGGTGCGGGCGTTATGACCAACAATGCCCTTGCCGCAGCAGACCTGCTAACAGATGAGGGAATCAAAGTCGCTGTAGCGGATGCACGCTTCATCAAGCCCCTGGACGAAGAGATGATTCTACGGGCAGTCGAAAAACATCCCCTCCTCTTCACTATTGAAGATAATGTGGCTATGGGGGGATTTGGTTCTGCCGTGAATGAATTCCTTGCCGCCCGTGGGCTGGATAGACATTTTACCGTAATTGCCCTCCCGGACCATTTCGTTGAGCATGGCACCCCTGCCGACCTCTATAAAAAATATGGACTCTCACCGGGGCGCATTGCCGAGCGTATACGTGAAGTAGTCATCAGTTCACCTGAGGCGGATTGCTCTGCAATCGGACATCATACCTGATTGCTTTGCAATTCACCACGGCGAAACCGCCACGGCGCTTCTCCGACTTACAGTCAGGCGTCATTAGTTTATATCTGTTGCCGTCCCACCTACGGTGAGGTGCCCAAAATCCGTTGGAGACGTAATATCGTCGGCTGTCGTCCCGAATCCGTTGGGAATTGTTTTTCACAGATGTATACCCAGAGACAACGCCTCGATACATTTTTAGTCGAGCGGGGGCTTGTGGAGAGCCGAGAAAAGGCGTGCCGCCTCATTATGGCGGGATGCGTTGATGTGGAAGGTGTCGCTATTCCCAAACCCGGGATGCGAATCAATGCCGATGCGGTTGTGAGGATTCATAAGAGAAAAGAGCGGTATGTAAGTCGAGGCGGACATAAGCTTGCTGCCGCCCTTGAGTATTTTGGCGTAAATCCGGCGGGGTGTGTATGCCTCGATGTCGGCGCATCCACGGGTGGCTTCACAGACTGTCTTTTGCAAAAGGGCGCACGACGCGTTTATCCAGTGGATGTCGGTTACGGGCAGTTGCATTACCGCCTCCGCAGCGACCCGCGCATTGTGCTACTGGAGCGAACCAACGCACGCTATCTCTCGCGCAGCCTAGTCCCCGAACCGATTGATATTGCCACTATTGACGTGTCTTTTATCTCGCTCAGACTGATCCTTCCAGCGGTGGCTGGGATTCTTCGCCCCGCGGCATCGGTTATTGCACTCATAAAGCCGCAATTTGAAGCAAGCAGAAAGAAAGTCCCAAAGGGAGGCGTTATAAAGAACCGCGCCACCCATCGGGAGGTGCTTGAAAAGATGCTCGATGGTTTTCGCAAAGATGGCTGGGTGGTGATGGGATTGGAGACCTCGCCAATTATGGGAGCGGCGGGCAATCGTGAATATCTGGCGCATCTCCTGCGGGCTACACCGGGGCGGGAAATCTCACCTCCCGACTTTAATCTTGACGAAATTATCACCCGGGCGTTTATCGAACCACACAAGTGACCAACGGACCGAAATCTTCATTCTAAATTCACTATTCTTTATCCTTCATTCAAATGCCTTTTTCCCCTGACACACGTCATCGCCGCATTTTTCTGAAACGACTCCGAATATTATGGTTTCTCACCATCATTCTGTTTCTGATTCTCACCGCGCGGATTGGTCAATGGACACTTTTTCGCCGGCGAGACTATCGCAAGCTCGCAAGGAACAATTTTATCCATCCGCAATGTCTAAGTGCACCCAGGGGGAAAATCTTCAGTCGGGACGGCAAACCCCTTGCCGTAAACCGGATGACCTTCTCCATCTGGATAAGCCCGTTTCGGGTGAAGCGAGACGAATTGCACAGGACTGTTTCATTTCTGGGGCACCACCTCGGCAGAGATTTTTCCCGACAGGAACGAGAGGCGCTTACCCTGCGCCCACGCTGGCGCGGCAAAATTATCGCTCGCAATTTACCGATTGAAAAAGTCGCTCCCATCCTTGAACGGCAGTTCGAGCTCCCCGGTCTCCGTGTCCACCCCGATTTCAAGCGTTTCTATCCCGCAGGCTCCACCTGCGCCCACGTAATCGGCTACCTCGGTTGCATATCGCGTGCTGAAATCCACGGATACCTAAAAAGGGGCTACTCCCGCGATGACCTCGTGGGTATTGGCGGCATCGAGAGGTGGTATGAAGATTTGCTAAAAGGAACACCCGGACGCGAGGTCGTCCAGCGGGATGCACGGGGTCGCTATTGCAAAACCCTCGAGACCCAGCCCGCCATTCCCGGTCAGGATTTATACCTCTCGCTCGACCTCGATTTCCAGAAGTTCGCACTGAACGCACTGAACGAACGCCTCGGTGTGGTTGTGGTGATGAATCCACAAAACGGGCAGATTCTCGCCCTTGTCAGCTCCCCCTCATACGACCCGAATCACCCCGCCGTTACCACCAACCCCACTCGCCCTATCTCTTTTCTCAATAAGGCGATTCAGGAAAATTATTCGCCCGCGTCCACATTCAAACTCATCACCGCAATGGCGGGACTCGATTCCGGCATCTCCCCTGCGCAGAAGTATTTCTGCGACGGCTATTATTATTTGCCGAACTGGAAGAAACCTTTTAAGTGCGACCTCGTGACGGGGCACGGATGGCTCGATTTGCGCGGGGCTATCCAATATTCCTGCAATATCTATTTTTACAAAAGTGTGCGAAGAATAGGGGTGCTTGCCCTCTTGCAAAAAGCGCTCGAGTTCGATTACGGTTTCCCCACCGGAATTGACCTCCCTTATGAGGTTGCGGGGAGTCTGCCGCTCATCTCCGCCGATTCACTCACACCCGGCGAGGTTCTTCACCTCGCAATCGGGCAGGGGATGCTGGCGGTTACCCCCCTCCAGGTGCTCTGTTCATATTGTGCATTTGCCAACGGAGGCAATTTCGTCCAGCCCCACCTTTTGCTTTATCAAAAGGACGCCGAAAGGAGGCGCAAATACTTCACCCCGAAGACAAGGTTTATTCACATAAAGGCGGGGAATCGCCGGGCAGTTTTGGAGGGACTCATTGCGGTGGTGAACACTCCCGGAGGCACGGCATATAAAGCTGGATTCCCAAAAGAGTGGAAAGTGGCGGGCAAGACAGGAACAGCGGAGCGCGCCAGCAAAAAAACTGATGCCTGGTTTGCGTGTTTTGCGCCGTATGATGCGCCGGAAGTCGCCGTGCTTGTGCTTTTAGAGAGTGGTGGATTCGGAGGGAGAAATGCCGCCCCGCTTGCCCGCGAGATACTCAAATATTACTTCCTCAACCGCGACAGGCTTAAACGGCGCTGACGTTATTGCCCACCTCGGGAGGTTAATTTTCTTCCCTTATCACATAGTTTGCAGAATAAGGCGCTTTCCATCAGCCGCCCAGTTCTAACGTAAAATAGAGCAAGCGTTCCAAAAAAGTAAAGCCACCTTGCCTCATTTGGAGAAAACAACATCAGGTCGCCTTGACATTGTCCTGGGGGCGCATCTTGGCAAAGCTACGAAAAGCAGACTTCTATAGAGGCTCAAAAATCTCTGAAACTACATCCTGAATAAAATAGCACACGGATAACACGGATTTTACGGATTCCCACTGATTTCTTTTATCCGTGCATATCCGTAGCATCGGTGTCATCCGTGTTCCATTCTTAATTTCAGTCGTTACAGTTATTTATGTTATGACGGGGGATGATGGTGTGGTGAAAAGCCCTGATTGATCTGGTAGCTTTGCAAAGATGCGCCCTTGTCCTGGGGCGACTGAAAAAAGTTATTGCATATTACCATAAACTCGGGGCATTTTACATTTACAGAACTGATGGTGATACCTGGCAAATTGCCGAGCCGCTTCTTGGGGAATCTGGCACAGACGGCAACCTCGCCGCTATACAGAGAGCTCGCAACTGTCCGGCGCTGCGTTGGAAATTCCATTGACGGGATGGACACGATTTTCAGGATGACCCATAATGCTCTCTAAAAATAGAATCCGGGAAAAGGAAATGAGGCAACCCAAAATCGGAATCATTATGGGGAGCGAGTCGGATTCTGGACTCGTCAGGAAGGCTCTGGCGAGTCTAAGCGACTTTGACTTGCCCTGCACCATGCGCATTGCATCAGCCCACCGCACACCGGCGGCTGTCACGCGGTGGATATATGAGGCGGAAAAGGCCGGCGTTGAGGTATTTATCGCCGTGGCAGGTATGGCTGCCGCGCTCCCCGGTATGGTGGCTTCTCAAACGCTACTGCCGGTTATAGGCGTTCCGATTGACGCCAGTTATCTACGCGGGCAGGACGCACTCTATTCCATCGTCCAGATGCCGCCCGGTATCCCCGTTGCGACCGTCGGCATAAACAATGTCAAAAACGCGCTCCTATTAGCGGCACACATCCTGGCGTTGAAATATCCTGAATACCGAGAGCGCCTGAAGGATTTCCGCAGGGCACAGGCAAAAAAAGTGGAACTCGCCCAGCGTGAACTTGCCAGTGAATTTCCCCAGTTTGTGTTGACCACGCCGAAGAAAAAACCTCTGCCTCCTAAAGTGGAACAGCCCCCGTTCGGGAAATCACAACTCCACATAAGTATGCACCATACCAAAAAACCACAACCTGTCACCGTAAAGCCCAATCCTCCCGAGGCGAAAACACCTGTTGAAAAATCCGGGCATGGATTTGTCTGTGAACTTGATGCACAAAATCCCGAAGCCGTAACAATAGAGGTGGCTGCAGACATTATCCTTGATGGTGGCATTGTCGCCATCCCCACCGACACCGTTTATGGTCTTGCGTGCGATTCTACAAACCCGAAGGCGGTTGAGAGACTTTACGCCATCAAGGGGCGCGAGCGTTCAAAGGCAATCCCCGTGCTAATTGACGGAATGCGTACACTCGCCAGGCTTGTGAGGGACATCCCGCCCGATGTCGAATCTATGCTGAAGGAACTATGGCCCGGTGCACTCACGGTCGTCTTTCCCAAACCCGAAACAATGCTCTCGGCAGTCTCGCAGGTTGCAACTCTGGGCATACGTATGCCAGATTCAACCATTGCCTTAAGCCTCATCAGTGTGGTGGCGCGCCCCCTTGCGGTCACAAGTGCCAATCCGTCCGGGATGCCTCCCGCAACAACGGCGCCAAAGGTCAGGGAATATTTCGGCAATAAAATTGATATGATTCTTGATGGTGGCGAGACAAAAGGAGAGGTGACGTCCACCGTTTTATCCGTCCTTGAAGAGCCATACAAGATACTGCGTGAAGGCGTCCTTTCCTTCGAGACGCTTAAAGCCTACCTGAAAAACCTCAGGCACTTGTAAGAAATTCCCCCTTATTATGAGGAGGTCACTCATCGGTGGAATCCTGTTGATTTTCCAGGATTTTGTGGGCGGCGTGAAAGGCTAAAACATAACTGTATGCCCCGAAACCGGCTATCTGTCCCTCTGCCACGCCGGCTATGTATGAGAACGCTCTGAAATCTTCCCGCCCGTAAATGTTCGATAAATGCACCTCTATCGTTGGTATTTTCACCGCTGCGATGGCGTCCCTGATTGCCACAGAGGTGTGCGTGAATGCGGCGGGATTCAAAATGATGCAACCGACTTTTTCCCGCGCTGCCTGAATCTTGTCCACTATCGCACCCTCATCATTACTCTGGAAAAACTCCACCTCGATTCCGGCTTCCCTGCAAAGACCCGCAATCTCCTCCTCGATTTCCTTCAATGACGTTGTTCCATAGATGTCGGGTTCGCGCTCACCGAGGAGGTTCAGATTCGGACCATTGATTACGAGCAATCGTTTATTCATTTTTTTCCTCTTATCAGGATACTGGGGGCACGTCATTTGTCCTATTTAATCTTCATCTCCATCTTCATCTCATCAATAAAAACATAGCGGGCGTCATTTGAGGCACTACGTGCCCGTCATTTGTCCGCACGCCTGAGGCGCATCTATGACCCGGGGTGGACGTCAGTTGGTGGCTTCGCACCCGTCATTTGGGGCTCTCTGCCTCCTGCTTTGATGACTGATTCTCACTCCCTCACATCATCGAGAACCTGTCGGATGACATCCGCTGGCACATCGTTGCGGATAACTACCTCTCCTATCTTTACGGGCAAAACAAAGCGCACCTTTTTCGCACGCACTTTTTTATCCTTTTTCATCCGCTCGATTATGTCAAGCGGTTCGAGTGTGCCGATGTGGTATGGCAGTTTTGCCCTAATGATTACGTTCCACAATCGTTGCACCGCCGCATCTTCCAGCATTCCGAGTTTCTGGGCGATGCGCGCTGCGGCAATCATCCCGATAGCCACCGCCTCACCGTGGCGATACTTGATGTAATTAGTGAGCGCCTCGATAGCGTGTCCGATAGTGTGCCCAAAGTTCAATATTGCCCGAATGCCCGCCTCGCGCTCATCTGCCGAAACCACCTCTGCCTTTATCTCGCAGGAGCGTTTTACAATTCGCTGGAGCGATGCCGTATCGCCCCCCGATAAATGCCCTATCTCATCCTCAAGGAACTTAAAAAATTCGGTATCTTTAATTACGCCGTATTTAATGACCTCCGCCAGACCAGAGCGAAACTCCTCCGGCGCAAGCGTTTTGAGCAGTGCGACATCAATAAAGGCAAGCCTCGGCTGGTAAAATGCCCCGATGAGGTTTTTTCCAAGCGGATGATTCACGCCCGTTTTCCCGCCGACACTCGCATCCACCATTGCAATAAGAGATGTCGGAATCTGGACGAAGTTCACCCCACGCATATAAGTTGCCGCAGCAAAACCCGTAATGTCACCCACAACTCCACCACCGAGTGCGGCAAGGGTGCATCTGCGGGGGTAATTATACTCCGCCAGAAAATTATAAATCCGCTCCACCGTTGCAAGGTTCTTATTATGTTCGCCTTCGGGAAGGACAAGAACCTCCGCTGTGAAACCAGCACCTTGCAGGCTATCGAGAGTGGCATCGGCATAGAGGTCTCCAACGCGTTCATCCGTAACGATGAGCACCTTTTCATCAGGGATAAGCCCGCGTAAAGACTTGCCCACCTCGGAAAGCCAATCGGACGAAATCAAAATATCATAAGACCGTTCCCCCAGCGCCACCTCAACTCTTTCCATCAGGTCCCACCCTTTCAAAAGGTCTTATTATTTCAGACCGCTCAGAGCGGAGTTCATCCACATACTTTTGAATATCCATACCCTCCCAGATTTCCTTTCCTATGCCGGCAAGGTCTGTCCATTTCAGTTTCTTTGGTGGGATTACGGGTCGAACTGTAATCACCGCTTCAGCCTCGCCGGTTGGAAGGTCGGAGCAATCCAGTTCCAGTCGCACATATCCTTCAGGAGGAATATCCACTTTTGTTTTAATCGTTTTCACAATCCCCATTCCTCTAACTTCTCTAATGAAATTGATGGGGCTAAGAACAGATCATAGCGACTTATTACCTCTTTGCCCCGCTAAAACACGGAATCTTAACAATCGTAAATCTCCAAACCTCAAAAATTGTAACAGTCTTCATAATTCGCCCTGGCGAATCTTCGATTCCCAAAATCCGCCACAGGTGGCTATATATTCTGAATCTTCGGGATAGTATATTATTCATATAAATACCATATCGGCTTTGCTGCTGTTGGTGTCTCTAAATATTCTGCTCCATGAGGTGCTCCCCATCAGCACCAGGGTTCACAGATTCTATCCCATCATTAAACCCATCACCATCTGTATCTGGATTGTTTGGATTAGTAGGGCCATAAGGTGGAGCGAGGTCTAATTCTTCTTGATTAGTCAACCCATCACCATCAGAATCAATTGCAGTTACAAAACTCACAGTATGAGTTTGCAAGGCATCATCGGCGAGAGCCTTATGAGCGAGGAAAGGCGCCAGGCATAATCCAGCACATAAGACCACCATCGAGATAGTTGTTAATGTTTTCATTTTTTCATACCTCCTCTATATTATATATTCAATTCCTCGAAAGGAATCATCCACTTCCGTCTGAAGCATTACAATTAAGCAATACAGTAAATAAAATCTATAAGGAACCCAGGAAACCAGGAGTAATTTCCTGCATTCCTGGTTTCCTAATAAAAAATTCTTCATTCCAGGTCTACATAAGCATTTTTATTGCCGCTCTCCCGGTCATGACGTGCCATTCGGAGGTCATTAACCGCCTTATCATCCAGGTCCAGCCCTAACAGTTCTTCAATTTTCTGAAAATCTTCCAATAAAATAACGACTTCTTTGGGAGTGCCGTGTTCATCCACGATGAACTTTTTGTTAATTGTTATCATTTCAACTTCTTGTCTAATGCCCGATCAAGAGGCATTATTATTGGACTGGATTTTCAAGAGTTATATGATTGATAGACTTCATCTTGCAAATCCTGTTCATCCTGTCTATACATAGCGACTTAAGTATTTGCGCATAACGCAAAGAACGCAATATTATTTTCTTCTTCTTTCTCTGCGTCCTCTGCGCCTCTGCGTGAGATTATTCCTCCAATCTATTGGCAACGCGGTAAATCCCATCCTTCAACAGTTCCTCGCCAAAATTGATCAGTAAACCCAGCCGTTTGTCCGCCAGCCGGAGATACGTCAGCAATATCTTCTTAAAAACGGGGGATACTCTTTCGACCGACTTCAGTTCAACTATAACCTTATTCTCGACAATCAAATCCGCCCTAAAGCCTACTTCCATCTTGATGCCATCCCACACGACAGGAATGGGCGACTCTTCTTCGACTCTCACCCCCCGTTTCCTCAGTTCATAAGCCATCACTTTCTGATACACAGACTCCAGCAACCCTGGACCAAGTTTCTGATGAATATGCATCGCTACATCCACAATGGTTCCAGAAATCTCATTATGATTCACGAAAGACAGTTCCTTTCAATAATATTCTCACGCTAAGCACGCAGGGAAAGATATTCTCACGCAGAGGCGCAGAGGACGCAGAGGGAAAAATCCTCATTTGCTCTATACGTAATTACCTTTGTCGTTGTGTATAAATTTCAAATATCTCTGGCTACAATTTAAGCAATCTTCAACATACATTCTTCAAAAATTAAACTTACAACAATCATAATTGTTCCTGCAATAAAAAAAGCCGGAGATTTCGGGATTGCCACCTCCGGCTTGGTTATTTATTAGATGAAAAAGACAAATTTATTTTTTCTTTTTGCGCTTGTGACCGCGAGGGGGTTTTTTCTTCGGGGCGTTGCGAATCGCTGCCTGCGCCGCCGCTAATCGCGCTATCGGCACCCTGAATGGACTGCACGATACATAATTTAACCCTACCCGATGACAGAAATCTATCGAATCGGGGTCGCCTCCATGCTCGCCGCAGATGCCTATTACAAGGTCGGGACGCGTGGCTCGCCCTCTCTTCACGCCCATATCCACCAGCTGCCCGACACCCTCCTGGTCGAGGCTCTGGAATGGGTCTTTTTTGTAAATGCCCATCTCGATGTATTCGGGCAAAAATGAACCGGCGTCGTCTCGGCTGAAACCACAACCCATCTGTGTCAGGTCGTTTGTTCCGAATGAGAAGAATT
>CAZGKP010000091.1:0-13885 GCA_964526215.1 uncultured Candidatus Sumerlaeota bacterium | reverse complement strand
TGGAAAAATTAACTTATCGGCGATGTGTCTTACAGATGCCTTACAGACACATAATGTCTGTCTTACAGATGCCTTACAGACACATAATGTCTGTCTTACAGATGCCCTACAGACACATAATAGTTGCGGAAAGCGCCTTGCAAAATCCCTCCGGTAGATAAAAAATACTTGAAATACTGTGAATCTCCCTGTTATACTTTAGATTATAAGAATGAAACCGAAGAAGGGCACAAATTATGAAAAAAGCATTATGTGTGTCCCTGACAATTTTAACTATCATTCTTTTGTGCGGGAATATTTTCGCCTATCGCCCCATAATTGGCAATATCCCTAACATACGAATTGGCGATATGGATGATAACGCAGGGTCAACGATTGACCGAAACTTTTTCAGATTCTCACACGCATTTAACTTTGATGAGTATGTCTCCCGGCATCCCGAAGATACCGATTTCTCCACAACTAACATCCGCTGGTCCTTTTACGAAACCGATGGCGCTTTCATAGACATAAACGGCAAGACCAGACTTGTCAGCCCGGATGATGCCCTCAATCCCGGCGCAAAGGAATTTACAAACTTCCCCAATAACGACCCGGTGCCTCGCGAAACCTCCTGGGCGGATTTCTGGGACATTCAAGCCTGCCCGCAGAAATGGCTTGGCACCTATCCCACTCCCGGAATCCTCACCGATACCATACTCACATTCTACGCATCAAACGGCACAGAGGTGGATTCAAAATCAATCTTAGTTAAATCGGTAGATGGTGGATTCGAGCCTCCACCTCCCCCAGAACCGGTTGACATCATCACATATCCCGCTCCTGCAACTTACTGGACAAAGTCCGCTCCTGATGATGGCACATTCATCAATGTGGCTAATGGTCCATTTTACATTGCCGAGCGGGTAACCTCCGATGGTTCTATCGGTATCAGCGGCTCCGATGTCAGCGACAGAAATGTGTTTGCCTCCTGGGAAACCCCGGCAAATGTCATCCCCTACATTCCAAACAATGTCTATCGCGCAAGGTTCAGGATCTGGACCGACCAGAGCGATACATCAAAGGTGCCGAAAGCCCGCCTGCGATTCGGAAACGCATCTCATTTCTGCTACGGTATACAATACATCAGCAGTGGCATAAATGCTCCCACACCTACAGCGAAGGACTATTGGGCGTATTATCTACCTCCCGACCTTACGGGTGCATCTGAAACACATCTGGTTTTATACTTCGGACTTGTTGATTTTACAAACGCTCAGTCGGGAGCCTTGTGGTTAGATGAGGTGGTGGTCCAGAGGTTTCAGGTTCCCCCGAAGGGCAGCGGAACGCCCGTAGTTTCCTTCAATGCAACCCAACTTGCATCCTTGTGGTCATTGGTCAACAATGTCGAGGGCTATGGTCCCCTTACTGCAGGCACAAGCGCTACGGGTCTATATCTTGAATCGCCGACGGCAGTCCAGACCGGCGGAGACCTATGGGGTCTTGTTGATTATGCACAGTGGTGTTATCCTCCGTCGAACTCGCCCCATTCATGGGTGGCAAATAAGCTCTATCGTGCTACATTTACACTGGAAGTGCCCGATGGTGCGACCCAGACCACACTCGCCAGGGTCAGGATGATGATTGTAAACAAACCCTATGACTGGATTGCCACTAATCAGCTCTATCAGAGTAAAACCTTCCATAGCCATATGCCTTCGACCACCGGCACGGAATACGGCGTTTTCTGCCACTCACCGGACATTCTTTATGACAACTCCAATAATAAGATTGGCTTTATGTTTGATCTGGCTGACGGCAGTAATACCGAGCAGGGGCGGGTCTATCTGACAAAGGTGGAGGTTGAATACTACGATATACCCTGAGTCGAAACACTTTAGCGTGCCGAAATGTCGGCGGATTGTTATTAGCCCCACCCCGGGCGGATTAATTTCTAATCCTTCCGAGTCCGCCTACGGTGGAGGTTAGCGAGGGGAAAATCAGACTTTATCGGGTCCGTAAATTTCGGGTTTGGGCGAACGCTTCAGCAAATCCTGAACGGCGTCGTGCGGCTTCTTCCCTTCGTAAATGAGACGATAGACCTCCCGCGAAATGGGCATCTGGACGCTATACTTCTCACTAAGTGCCCTGACGGAATCGGCGGTCTTTACACCCTCGACAACCATACCAATCTCCCCCATCGCCTCTTCAACGGAACACCCCTTCGCCAAGAGTTCGCCGAAGTTACGATTGCGGCTGTGGCGGCTCATCGCCGTAACCATAAGGTCGCCTACGCCAGCCAGTCCGCTGAACGTCTCGCGGCGTGCCCCCATTGCGACTCCGAGCCGCATAATCTCCGCAAGACCACGTGTGAGAAGCGCCGCCTTTGTGTTGTCTCCAAAACCCAGTCCGTCACATACACCTGCCGCTATGGCTATCACGTTCTTGACCGCTGCACCGAGCTCCACACCCAGCACGTCTTGTTGCGTATATATGCGAAAAAATCTGGTATGAAAAATTTCCTGAACTTCGCCCGCCACCTCGGCACGGTATGCCGATGCAACAACAGTGGTCGGCATCTTTTTTGAAACCTCTTCGGCGTGGGAAGGACCCGAAAGGCAACAAAAACGCTCCCGGACTTTGCTCCCCAGGACATCTTCCATCACGCCGGACATAGTCAGGAGCGTTCCCCGTTCAATCCCCTTTGAACAGAGGACGAATTTTCGCGAGGAAATATTCGGGTCGGCATCCAGGAGGTTTTCGCAAAGGGGACGGACACTGTGCGAGGGGACAACTATCACTAAAATTTCCGCCCCCGCAAGGGCTTCTGTTAGTTTATGTTCAATCCCCACATCACGCGGCAGCGTGAGGGACGGGAGCCTGAAAGGGACACGTGTCCTCTCCAGAATATCAAGGACACCTTCAGAAATGTCCCATATAGTAATGTCGTAACCCTTCTCCGAAAGAAGGGCGGCGAGTGTGCATCCCCACGTGCCTGCACCCAGGACAAGCATTCGTCTCTTTGCTGCCATAGCGGGTGGAGCAGATTTCATACTTCCGGTGCAATCCGCCTCAGATGGAACATTTGCCTGTGGAGAATGGGACATTCGCCTGTGGAGAACGGACAAACGGGCTAACCATAATCACCCCTGCATTTCTACCCGCCGGAGGAGGCGGCGGGTAGCAGTGCTATGAAGTGTCCCGATTCAGGGGACGTCATAATATTCAACTTCGACCTTTGTCAGGTAAACACGACCATATTCATAGGAGGTGCCATCAACGAGGTCAAAGGCGAGGGCAATGTTATTCTTTACCGCCTCACTGCCGGTATAGAGAACCTTGGGGGACTCGATAAAAACGGAGTATTCCGTCCCGGTGACTGAAGGCATATGAGAGTGGTAATCTCCAGGAGCTGTCTGGTAGAGTTGATACATCGCCAACCAGTTAGGTGCGCCATTCTGGATGCGCATACGGATTTTGGCAACGGTCTGTCGTGTGGAGGCATTAGGGACCTGTAATGTAAAGGTTGCCCGGTAAAGTTTCTGGGGGAGAAATGCAGCTGGTGAAAGTCCTGCCGGTAGTTCCCAGGAGCCATAGTCAGGCAGACCGGATTTGCCCGGAGGTGGAGAGGGGTCAATCCCCGATTCCAGGTAAAGTCCGGTGCTATTGGAACCATATGCAACCGGTCCATACATATCCGGTATATTCAATCCTGTCCAGGTGGTGAAATCAGCTTGTGACTCGTAAGACATAACGAATGTCCCCGCATCCGCTGGTGGGGGATTAAATCTCCAGACCTCCACCTCGTCGAGATAAAGCCCACCCGATTGCTCAAGAGTGAAGTCAACAAGGTCGAAACTAAGCGTAAGGTCTTTGTCAGTGGCGCCGGAGAAATCCGGCGGATAGTAGTAGGAATAATAATCAGTCCATTCATAGTTGCTGGGTGCACTTGGCCCAGCACTTACGGCAAGCCTGGCATATCCCATATTGTGCATATTTCCCCAGCGGAGTCTTGCCATAGGGACTTTGAATTTATCGGGCTGGTCGGTTCGCATCCGGTAGCGGGCACGATAGACTTTATTGGGAAGGTATTCTATCTCATAGCCGCCCTTGGTTGTCCAGTAGGCAAACATATTCACGGTGTAGTTACTGAGAATACCAATCTGTCCGGTGGGCTGGGTTGTGGGGGCGATGTAGAAAGAGCCGTCTTTCGCCTCTACATAGGTTCCGGGGGTTAACGGCGCTTCCCACCCCTCCATATCGGGGTTATCAAATGGATAAAATATGATATATTCCATCCCGGTTACGTTGAAGACGACATCTGTTGAGTCAAAGACAACACCATCGGCAGTGGCGGTCACGTGCGCCGTTCCGTCCACATTGCCCTCAAGGGTATTCAGGGCGGTGCCTCCTGCGGTGAGAATGCTGCCGGATGTGCCCAGGTCGCCAAGGTCGGTGGTAAAGACTACGGGGATACCATCCGCCGCCGGGTCGCCAAAACCATCCGTAACGGTTGCGGTAAGATTTACCGTCACATTATACTGTGTTACGGTCTGGGGATTGGCGACCAGCGAGACGCCGTAAGCCAGTCTCCTTGCAGGCAGAAATGTTACAAGTCCTAAAGTGGAATCATCTACCTTGTGATATACGACATCCTCCACCTCTTGATGCGTATTGACGAGGAAATCATTATACGTTGCATCCACATCGTCCTTCATACCGCCGCCAGTAATATTGAAGAACCCCAGGTTTATGGCTTGTGTGCGGGTGAGACCGAAGGTGTTCACATATGCCGGTGCCCCACCAATAGTTATGTAAAACATTGTGGGAGCGAGTGAAACCACCGGTTCCTCCTGCAGACGGATGAGGTCAACCGCACCCTCGATGTAATTATGATACATATTAACCTTCACATCTCCTCCGAAATCATCATTGGCGTCGGTATCGCCATAAGTGAGGCGGTTGCGAGCCAGAATCCCCACGGCATCAAAGCCCGCGTCTGTTCCGGGACCGTAGGAGTGGTTATCAAGCAGGGTGACGGTGCCGTTATCGGCATCCAGACCCCTCTGGGACATAATAAGGGCGGCACGGCGCAATCCATTGAAGGTATTGCACGTCGCCAGAAGTGGGTCGGTGGTAGCAATGGCAAAGAAACCGACCGGTGTGTCGGGTGCTGTGGTAGGTGGTGTGGGGTCTGTGAATGTGTTGGATGTGGGTCCATCGAGGTTAAAATGTTCAATAAAATCGCCGGAGGCTGGATTCCAGTGATCGGTGTCGTTTCTGAAATTGGTGGATGCACTGAAGGTATTATGTGCAATCCCCTCCGTGATGGAGCCGCCAGCATCCGGGTCGAAAGTGGTGATGCCGGAATTCGGGTCCGACCCTTTTGTTCCATCCAGGAAGATGCCGAAATAATTGTCAATGAAAGCATTATCATGTGCGGAGATTTCCGAGACAACCGATGAACCTGCACTTATCTCGCCGCGGATTCCGCAGTCGCAATTTGTGAATGTGCCGCTGGTCACCTCTACCTGTGCGGACGTAAAGTAGACACCGGCACCGTCTTTTCTCGAAGCGGCGCCTGCGCCGATATTTGTGAACTCGCATCCTTCAATTACGTTGCCGGAGGAGAGTTCGCCAGATTCGGCGGGTCTGCCGGAGACCGACGCCCCGATATACAGGTTTTTGAAGTTTATGTTTGTAAGACGTAAATTGTCGGCTGTGGTTGATGCACCGGGTGGATTCAGGCGCACACCGATGAGGGCATTTACGTCATTTGTCGTGACGGCATCACCGTGTCCCAGTTCGGGTATGGAGGCATCATCCGCTAAAAGTGGGTTATAGTCGCCGTCAATGGTGAAATTGGCTATGGTCACATTGTCGCCGTAAATATCAAGGAGTATGGTGCCTGTTTGGGCGCCGGTATCAACGATGGATGCGGGATTGCGGATAATTGTCCCCGAGCGTGAGGCGCCGTATATGGTCTCGCATTTGGGAATGACCACCGGATAAGAATCCTCGGCATCGTAGGTGCCATCCGCCACATTGACGTTGCCGAAGGTGGCTACTGCCTGCGTCCCATCGTGCAGATTATCGAAGTGGTCGTAACCCCAGCCGAGCGTCAGTTTGCTGTATGCGCGACTCACCCACACCGGGTCGGGGTCTGTAATTCCCTTGAATGGGATGAAGTCCACCAATCCCTCGGCGGCATTATCAGGTTTGTGGTCAATTGTCGCCTCGACCGTGTTGTAGTCAATAGAACCCCACCAGTTAAGTTCTGCCTTCATATCGGCAGGAGCGGTGTTCCAGAGATTCAGCACTGAGTTATTTTCGATATGATTGAGCCCAGCCGAGGCGTATGGTCCGTTGCCGAGGTCAACAATGCCACCGTTTACGATGACACCCGTACCGTTATTTGTGATGATATTTTCCTGCGCTTTGATATTCCCGTTATCCACAGTAAGACCAACGTCTGAGTTATAGCGAATGGTGTTTTGGGAAAACGTCACGCCGTAGTTATTGCTTAGCGAGCCGATTGACCAGATGCCGTCAGCGGTTACGCCTGCGAACGTCCCGCACCCCTCCACCGTGTTTCCGCTCACAACGAGAACGCCGTCGGTGGGGTCATTCTGGCAATCGAATATAATGCCCGTATGACCGCAGGTGGTTACAACATTATCCGAGATGGTGTTATTCTTGCCGAAGGGGGCTGTGCCGGGATTAAAGGTATCTGTCCTGCCGACAAAAATCCCATACGCGGGAACGAGGGGACTCGATACCAGGTTGGAAATCGTGTTGGAGATGATGGATATGTTTTCGCAGGTGAGCGCCCCCAGCCCCTCGGTGTTATCATCGGAAACCGATATTCCATAGTTATTGCCGTTTGTGATGTTGTTTCCCTGAAGGGTGCAATTGGAAGAGTTGGCTATGCGGATTCCGGCGCCATTACCATTGATGGTATTATTCTCAATATCAGCGGTGCTATGTTCAACCACAACGGCGATTCCGTTAATATTAACATTATCAAACCGGCAGTAAGTGAGGGAGATATGGTCACTGGAATGCCCGCCTGTATCTTTCATCTCTACGCCGATGAAGCTATTGATTATGTTGAATTCATCCACCATAACGTAGTCATCGGATGAAGGCTTGATTGCGATGGGGATATCAACGCCGGATGTAAATGGGCGCCCACAAGCGGTGCCGTCTATAATCGTAAGGCTTGCCCCTCTTGTAGACCTCAAGTAAAGTGATTGAGTAATATCAACACCCTCCACATACGTGCCGGGTCCGACAAAGACAGAGTCGCCCGAGGCGGCACTGTTCACGCCCTCTCCGATAGTTGTTTGTGCATCGGGGACATCGGAGAGTTTCAAGACATACCAGGACTGTGGAGCGGAGCCTGTTTGCGCGCCGAGCCAGGGACTGAAGTCGAGTTCATCGCCAGCCTGACCACGCTTTATCTCGGCACCTATACCGGTCGGATTATTGATTGCATTTTTAGGTCCACTGGTTGCCCCCCACCAGTTCGCCGAGAGGTTGGCAATCACATAGTTGTTTACCTGTGGGTCATTGTTGTATGTCGGATTGACCTCGAATCCATAGCCACCATTATTGATAAAATCATTGTTACGACACACAAATCCCATTATGCCTGCAATGCGGCGATTTATCTGCAAGCCACCATCTGCGTTATTCTCAATGGTATTATTCTCAATCAGGCAGTTATTGGGGATGAATTCAAAACCTATTGCCCCAGTGCGGATGGTGCAGCTGGATGAGTATGCATTGTATTTTGTGGCGTTCGCTAATGTATTGCGAATTGTGTTATTTCGTATGGTCAGCCCCGTATCGGGAGTATATGGCGGGATGCTGTCTCCGATTGATGTAATTGCGCCAAACTCCACACCGATTCCGGATGGTGGTGAGATATTGCGGCACGCACCATCAATTGTGTTATTCTCAATAAGGATACTGCTCGACTCCCGGATAAGGATGGACGACAGTGCCGCTCCTGTGAGTGTGCAACCGCGCACAGTCAGCCCGCTACCGCCTGCGAAGACAAGGTCGTGCGAGGTTGAATTATCACAGACATTGGTCAGGAAATTGAGGGTATTATTGCCACCGCTCAGTATCGCCTGACACCCTGGGAAGGTGCAATTTTGCACGGTGGTATTATCACTACCGCCAGAGGCATCGAGATTCACCGCCACCCGTGGTCCGCTGAAGATACAATTATCAATAATTGTTCCACTCGCACCTGATATATTTATGCCCATCCCGCCGGCTGTATGCGTTATGGTCATTGAGGTGATGCGGCAATCTGCCGCCGTTATATTTATGGTGCCATTAGAAGTGCTCTGGACAACAACACCCGTTTTACTTGTTCCTTTCAGCCATACCTTCTTACTTATGGATGCGTTTTCGGTATATGTGGCTGATGCAATCTCCACCGTTCCTCCGTCAGCGACACCGGCAGCACCACCACCCACACTGCCAAAACGGTCATATCCCCACCTGTAAGTTGCGTTAGTATAGGCGGGATTCACCCAGACGTATGTGGGGGGAGAGTAGCCTACGAAGGGGACAAAATCAACGAATCCCAGAGATACGGCATCCGGTTTATGTCTGATTGTCGCCTCGATGGTGTCAAAGTCGCTTGAGCCCCAGGAATTATTCTCCGCCATTATATCGGCACTCGTGTAGTTCCACAGATTCATAGTGGGACTGCCACTGATGGTATTTCCTCCCGTAGACGCAAATGCCCCACCGCCTAAATCAGGTTGCCCGCCCATAATCGAAACGCCAATGGGGTTATTGGTTATACTATTCCCCTGGAGCTTTGAGTTTCCACTCCAGGATTCAATGCCAATATCACCATTGGAGTGGACGGTATTGATGGTCAAAACGGTATTTGTACCGCGTAATTCTATGCCTGTGTGTGAAGAACCCGATACATTGTTATTGTTCAGCACCGCCCCGTCCGCGCTACCCACTATGCGAATGCCGATGGTATCAGCGTTAACGAGGGTATTGGTATCAAGTAAGATATTATCGCCACGGACCTCGATGCCGCCGTATTCACAATTCCTGACATTATTATTGAGCACCCTGACGCCATCACAACTACTGGAGACCTCAATCCCCAGACTCGATGCCAGATTGTTGCAATCAATCGTGTTGCCCGAAATCTGGCAGGCGCCGTCCCCACTGAATACATTTATCCCGTATGGCGAGTTGAACACGTTATTGGAGTTAATACTGTATAAGATGCCGGATGTCCCCTGCATCTCGATAGCCCTGTATACACAATTGCTGATGTCGTTTCCGATTATGCTAACGGTCTGTGCAACGTATCCCAGCCGGATGCCAGTGTTGACACATCCTCCATTATTTATGGAGTTATTCTGAATCGTGAGGGGTTGGGAGAGATTATCCTGGATAAGGATGGTATACCTTGCCTTTGAACCGGGGGACACGAAGGTGAATGTATTGGTATCGGTGCTTGCGGGTCCACCAATTGTAGCGCTGCCGCCTACAAGCGAGATATGGGCGGTTTTGTCATTATCCGTAAAGGTGTTGCCCATAATCGCGGGAGCGGACGTATCTGTCACCAGGTATCCGATAATGATGCCAAAATCGTTATTATGGATATTATTGCGGGCGATGCGTGGATTACTCTGGGCGTGAATAAAGATTCCGGCTGAACTCAAGCCCGCCATAGAACCGGAGCGGTTATCGGAAATCTCATTTCCTCCACCTATAGTTGGAGCCGCTCCGCCATCCACCTCTATGCCATATTGGGCGCGGTCCGGGCTAATCGAGCTACCCTGTCCCGTAATCGTATTGGTCGAGACGATGCAGGTGGAACTCACCTCCGTGCCGCAGATGTAAATACCGCTCAGACCGTAGGTTTGCAATGTATTGCTTGTAACATCGGGGGCAGCATGGTTAAGTCTGATGGCGGTTCCCTGAGCGGATGGCGCAGATATGTTCTTCACAATGTTGGAGGAAATAACCCCGGCGGCGTTTGTTTTATACGTAATCCCGTTGCGGACACTGAAGATGCCGCCGTCTATGGTAAAGCCGGTGATACTGGCGGTGGTGCCTGTATCCACAGTAACGATGGCATCATCTGCACCGCTTAAGAGATTGCCCGGAGCGGCAATTGTTGTCGTTATGGCTCCTGCACCCTGTAACACAATCGCCTTATTGACAAGCACCTGTTCGGAATATGTACCGGCAGCCACATAGACCGTCTGACCAGCCGAAGCCACGCCTATCCCGGCATTTATGGTCTTTTTCGGACCAAGGGGCGGCGGTCCCGGCAATGGTGCAAGACCATTGTAAGCATCGTTGCCCAGCGTCCCGTTCACATAAATTTGCGCCTCGCAAATCCCGCTCAAAGATAAAAACACAACCAACAAGACAAAAATCATCCCACCAAAACTGTTTGATACTTTTAACATTTTCACAAACCCTCCCGGAGTTAAAAAGGCTCGTTTCCTTTATATCCTCTTTTTTCGATTCCTACTACTATATTTTTTATATCCCCTCACCCCTAAATAGCAAGTAAAAAAGTCGACGGCGCCTCGTTAAAATAGATATTCCCTCAATTTCGCCCTTTAATGATTCAGCCGTGGATATAAAATTCGGGGGCATTGAGCGGGCAGCCATCGCAATGTGAATGCGGTTTGCAATACTCCTTTCCGAGTCGCACAATCAAGGCATGATATTCATTATAGAGCCGAACACTTTTTTTGAGCGAGGATTCAAAGACCCTGCGGGCATCCTCATAATCATCTTTTTCACTTAGAAGCCCGTGCCTGCGCCCCATACGCATTGTGTATGCATCAACGACGAATATGCGGCGCCCGAGTGCATAAAGCAAGATTGAATCAGCCGTCTCGCGCCCAACGCCATACACGCCCAGAAGCTCTTTACGCAGGCGACACGTGGGGATGCCCTTGAGCCGGCTCGGGTCGCCATTGCACCGTCTCACGAAATATTCCGCCACCGCACGCAGGCGTTTCTCCTTCACATTGAAATAACCCGAAGGGCGAATCAATGCCGAGAGTTTTTCGGCAGAGAGGGTTGCGATTTTCTTCAGCGATAAGGCGTGAGCCTCTTTCAGATTGTCAATAGCGCGCTCGACATTTTCCCAGTTAGTATTTTGAGTCAGCACCGCGCCAATGATTATTTCTTCGACCGTTTCTCCGGGCCACCAGCGCTGCGCACCGAAAAACTCATAAAGTCGCTGGTATATCCTCTCTATTGCGTGCAATGCTAAAGCAACCCCTTTCCCCTTTATAACTACAAATGTTACGAAGAGTTCATAAGCTCGAATAACTGTCAAGGGAATGCAAAGCTTTTGTTTGACTCAAAAATGCGAATGTGGATAATTCAATATCAATTAGCCACCTTCAGGTGGTAATTGCGTCAACTCTCTTATGTAAATTGTTTACCTGTGTCCGACATTGTGTGCCACCATAATAAGAAATAGCCATTATGAAACAAGGATATGTCTGAATTTGGAAAAAATGTTGGAGTATGAGTTTATGAAAATCATTCCCTTAACGGTATTACTTATCATACTTATCTTAAGCTCGTTCACACTCGGTGCCGTGCCTGTGCCGGGAGTGGATATATCACCCTTCGGGGCGCAGACTGTATGGCCCGTCAACTCCGACCTTGAAACTATCCTCGACCGAATGCAAGAGGGGAAAATTCAGTGGGGACGCTTCGACTTATGCTGGTGGGGACTCTGTGAGACCGTAAAGGGGGAATACAACTTCACACATCCGAATGTCCCGGGCTGGGAGAATTGGAACACTGACCGCGCCATTTCGCTTATGCACCAGCGCGGCATCGAGCCTTTCCCCATTCTTTGCTACGGCAATGAATTATACGACAACGGGCAGGGTCCTTTTTCCGATGAGGGATGCGAGGCTTTCGGCAACTATTGTTTTGCCGCCGCTGACCGCTATACGACATCTGTTACTTACTGGGAAATCTGGAACGAGCCGAACCTTGAATTCTTCTGGGGACGTCCACCCGATGCGGAAGATTATGCAAAACTCGTAAAGGTTGCGGCGGCACGCATCCGGCAGGCAAATCCCCGGGCTGTCATTGCAGGCGGCGTTACTTCTGGAATTGACTTTGCATTTCTCGAGACCTGTTTCCAGAATGGTTTACTGGATGCGGTTGACGCTATCACTGTTCATCCCTACCGTTTTACTATGCCCGAATCCATCAACGGCGAGATAGCCACTCTCCGCTCAAAGATTGCATCATACACCGACCGTTCCATTCCCATCTGGTCCGGCGAGTGGGGCTACAACACATATCTTCATAAGATGAGCGAGAAGAGTCAGGCGAAAAGCCTCGCCCGGATGATGGTCAACAACCTCTCACAGGCAATCGGTCTCTCCATCTGGTTTTCTACTCACGCCTTTCCGGAACATTCGGGCGAGATTCACGACCCGGAGTGGGGACTTTTGGATTATGATTACAATCCGCGTCCGAGTTTTTATGCAATGCGTACGGTCAATGAGCGGCTTGCGGCTCGAGTGCACCACATCGCTGACCCTTTTAATATTGCTTTGACACCGCCATTATGGAATCGGCGCATCGAGGTTTTCGAGCGCGGTGATAGCGAGCACAGGACAATCGCCCTGTGGTTGGAGCGCTGGCCGCCTTCCGATTCATTCACAGGAGAAGTAACCAGAGTGAGCCTGACAGTGCCCGGCGATGCAGCATTTCACGCTTATGATGGACTGACAGGCGAGAGCATTGTGCTCGACGTAAGCCGCAATGGCAACCGCGCAGAACTGAACAATTTCCACGTATTGGATTACCCAGTCTATGTCGAGGTTGACCTGATGCCGGTTACCCCCGCTTTAATGACAGGATTCATGATACACTGAGTGCCTGTTTGGCCTTAGTTTATATGTATAACAGTTACAAAAGTCACTTCTCCGGTAAAAAAACAATATCTCCGGGACATAAAAAAGGGGATGACTCCTTATACAGCCATCCCATGAATTTGATATATTTGCGGTCTCTTTAATACATAAACCAATCCTCAATACCTGCCGGAATTACATCACCGCTTATCTCGATATTATCGAGCATCATACCATCAGGGTAAGCCTCCCAGTTATCGTATTGATTGAAGCGAATCTTGAATGCTGAATTAAAGGAGAGACCATAAGTTGCCTTGGCTGCATCGAGGTCTACTGTCCTCTGCACATAAGTATAAGATGGGAGGTCTCTCAGCCCGAGCACTTCATACCAGGTGTTGCCATCTTCACTTATAGCCACGCCGTCGAAATCAGCACCACCGGTAAAAGGTATAGGCGGCGGACCGTCCGGATTAGCTATCACTCCCGCCTTAACCCAGAATATTAGATTCACATTTTTATAACCCTCAAGGTTGATTGTCAGAGTCGCTTCATTTCGTGAATAGATGTCGTCGGGAACTGAATCATCCATAACAATGTGATAGTTACCGGCAAATGGCATCCCTTCAGTTGACACTTCCGTATGATAATCGTTGGTTCCCGTAATGAACCAGTGGGGCTGAATCACTCCGCTCTCGAAGTCTTCAAAGAAGGGTAATAAGGCTGAACCATATACCGTAAGTTCTACATCACGGTCCTGGCTGAAGCCGCTTGTTGTGTTCGTGAACATGACCGTTCCGGGGTATATTCCCATAGAAAGACTGTTGGCGTTGGCATTGATGCTGGCTGACGGATTTGTGCTGCTGCTGGGAGTGAGGATTCCCGAGGTTGGTGATACATCAAGCCAGGATTGAAGCCCCACCGCCGACCAACTGAGTGTTCCCGTACTATTATTGGTTAATGCATAGGTCTTACTCGGAGGGGAGAAGGGACTCCCTTCCCAC
>CAZGKP010000090.1:0-14123 GCA_964526215.1 uncultured Candidatus Sumerlaeota bacterium | reverse complement strand
GATTTTAGCAAAATACCTGTGTGATTTTGTGCCAGATCTTAGCTAATTACCTTATATTATTAGACGACCCTGTGCCTTCGATAAAAATACCGTGCCCGCCATTTGAGGTAATATAATTACCCCCGCCTAAGGCATTGTGGTTTGCGCCTTCGGAAACATGGATACCGTGACCGCTATTTCCGGAGATTATATAACCGCTCGAGGAATAGCGGCCAATCTGGCAGCTGTGGATGGAATTAAAGACGCTTTCTGAACCATTGACAACGATACCGTTCTTTTTATTACCTGCAAAGTCGGAATTTAGAATCGTGTTTAGCGAAGTCTCGATCAGTTCGATACCGTGTCCATCATTATCTCTGGATTTGACTTGAAGCGAGTGATTCATACCGCCCTCGATAGTAATCCCGTTGCCGGTACAATGGTGGATATAAGCGTTTCCATAGATATTCGACTGTTTTGTTCCGGATAAATAGATCCCTATCTGGCAACGGGCAATCGCTCCGACCGACAGAGAATTAAGAGTTCCTCCCGACACCAAAACTCCGTAACCGTCGCAGTCTTCGATATTATTAACATTCAGCGTATTATTGCTGCATTCGCTTAATGATAAGCCATCGCCTCCGCACGTGCTTACGGTCAGGGTGATATTATTTTCATCGCTGTCATCCATAATGACACCATCGCCCGTGACGTTATTAATTGTAACATTAATAGTGTTTTTTCCGCAGGATTTCATATTAATACCATAATTGCCGGCGTTCTGAATCGTTACATTTTGTATTCTATTATTAAAACCATTTTGCATATTAATGGCGCCTTGAATCGTTCCAACAATTTGCAAGTGGCTGGTGTTTGCCTGGATAACGCTGTTTGTTTTCAGTGTTCCGAATGTGTATTGGGCGCCTTCCTGCATATTCAGGGTTCCCAACAAGGTAACGGTCGTGTCGGCAAGGTTAATAGTATCCTGCTTGCCGATGAGCAGCGATGAGGCCTGGTAAGTTCCGCCGGGTGTACTTCGCGTAATTGTATCCTTGTAATTAGCGCCGTTGTAATTCAGATAGTCCGTAGGCGCGCCCGATAAGGCTGTCAAATGGTCGCCTTCCTCAACTTTGTGTTCATCATCGGCGCCCGTATCCAGGTCTTCAGAGGATTGATAATATGGGTCGCTTTGACCGCCTCCGTGGTCAACATGATAATGGTCGATCCGATAGTGTTCTCGTGTTTCATGGTCGGGGCCGTTGTTCTGGTTCAGAGTTTCTTTTACGAATTCCGAGGGGTTTTCTTCCCAGTAATATGTATCATCAGGATTCTTTTTCTCGTGCCAGTGATGAGTCCACTTCTGGTTTCTGTCGTCATAAGTGTCGAAAGGATTCTCACCTCGTGCAAAACGGCAAGCTTCATCGATTGTTATTATGCCATCGACAGCATCGGTAGTATCAGTTGTTTGGATGGGAATTGAGAAACCGTTCGACATTGTATCGAGCGGTGGAATGGTGATTCCCGGATTGCGGGTTATTGAACCCGCCGATGTGGAACCTGCGGGATTCCAGACAACAAGGGGTAATGAATCGCCCGGATCGCCGACTGTGGGCATAATAGCGTAAAGATCGATAGAGCCTGCTATTTGTTTCCTCGTGGCGATCACACCGCCGACCTCTAATTGCGATTCCAGAAGCCCGCCGCCCCGAATCTCGATTAATTCGCCCGGACTGGCTGTTGTCGGCTTGACGGAACTGATACCGGGTTTGCCGAAAAAATAAAAATTAAAACGTTCGGTTTCTGCCCAGGTTGTCAAATCGCTCCGCATGAAGCGAATATAAACATCATGATCACCCTGAGAGAGCGCGGGGGGATAGACGGTTATCGTATTATCATTCTGTGAAAAAATCGGAACCTCCGTACTGTCGAAAAATACTTTGTGGGCATCCCTGTCAGCTTCGGGAAGCATATCCTTTCCAATAAACTGGACAAGTGTTCCTGGATAATTTTCATAAGGTTTTCCGGCAGGATTGAAAGAAGGTCCATAACCAACCGTTGGAGTTATCTTATCGATGAGGGGTATAGCAGTTACTTTAAAACCATGTTTGCTCATACTGGCTGGTGGGGTTTTAACTGTGATGCTGATTGTTTTGCCTGAACTCAAGCCTTTGGGAACTTCGACTACGAGTTTTGTTCTGCCGTCGGTTGAGACCACCTTTGCCTCTATGTTGTCAAACTTGACGGTGTTATCCTCAGCTTCTGCGGCAAAATTCTTTCCGGTTATCGTTATCTGCGCCCCAGCGCCACCTGAAGTCGGAGTGAAGGAATCGATGACGGGATCAAACGGATAACCTACCATAACCAGCGTAGTTTCCAAAGGGGTCGGGCCAGCGGGTATGTCCAGTCCGAGGGGATTAATAATGTAACCCAGAAGCCCTGTAATGCGTTCGGCGATTCGCCCCAGAGTTGATATTTTCTCCATAATTTTTATAAGAAAATGGGCGCTTTTGAGGGCGGAGAAACAGGTCTTCTGCAACTTTTCCATTGCCTGAGATACCCCTTCGCCCGCGCTCATCTCGACAATTCCCTGCCCTGCGGCAATTATGACGTCGAGCAGGACGCCAAGCGCTTCTTTGGTCGAAAGGTCACCCAAAACATTATTTCCCACCTGATGTGCGAATTCATCTATACCGCTCTGGAAACCGGTTTTAATCGCCTCCCTCGTAAAAGAGTTTTCTTCTCCGGCCACAAGCGACCAGGCGTCGAGAAGCGCCAGAACGGCGTTTATGCCGGTGGCGTATTTTGCCATTTCCGGACCTCTGTGAAAATTGCGCACTCCCTCCAGATCGTCCCCTAAGAACTCCCAGCGGTCTTTATAAACACCGCTATATGCGCGAATCATGTAGATGCCATCCGTCATATCCTGCAGGGGAATCCCTTCATCGCCGCCGCCCATGCCGACAAAGTCAAACATGCCATCGAGGGCAAAGCCAAGTCCGGCTCCGACGATGTCGATCTTGGCCGTCCATAGATTTGCCTCGATCATCGATGATTTTTCATAACCCAAACGCTTAAGGTTTCTCTTATAGAGTGTGAAATAACTCTCGCCGACACCTTTGGGCATATCGGCGGGGTCGATGCGATACATACAGAGCAGCCAGTCAACGGGACTGTAGTCTTGATAACGATAAGGAACAACGGAGTGGTTTTCTTCATCGTAGCGAAAGTAAACATAATCTTGATCCATCGCGTAAATGTGTACGTCCACGTCGTTGCCGTTTTGGGAAATCTGTTGTCTGGGAATTGAATTTTGAATTTTGAATTTTGAATTTTGAATTCGTTTTGTCTTGGGCGGATTAGTAATTAAATAGGTATATGCACCAGGCAGCGCATCGATAACCGCCTTAACGGCATTCCCCCATGCATCGAGCACCTGGGAATCCTCGAGGCCGTTTGCACCCTGTGGATAACGCTGGGAAATCACGTCGGCAAGGTCCTGTACCTCGGTTATAGTTTCTATCTGCGTCATAAGGAAGTTAGTGGCGGAAAGGTCGTTCGTCATAAAATACGGATGCAAAAAGATAAGCGTCTTTGCGGTTGCCAGCGAATCGAGAACGAGCGGACTGTCTGTGAGCGCTTTGCCCCCGCCCTGGCTGGGGATATACAGGGCGAGGAAGGAATTGTTTCCCTCTCCCCTGGGAACTGCCCCAACAATGGCTATTCTATCCGTCGGGAGTGGTAGGAAAAATTTGCCGGTAGAAGGGTCGGCATCCGTCTCGCCATAAATATTCACAACGACGTAATCTGCCGGGCTCAGTCCTCCCGGGAGCGTGAGAACTCCTTCAGTCTGAACAGTTACGATAAACTCCCCACCGCTACTGGCGGAACCGCCGGGAGTATGAACGCGTATCAAGCCGGTAGAAGCACCTTCGGGAACAAAGGTGACTATTCGGGTTCCAGTTATGCTCTGGGTCGCTGCCTGCACATCGCCAAAGAAAACCGCGTTCTCTCCCGACCAGGCAGCCACGAAGTTTTGCCCTACGATAGTCACCTCGGTCCCTATCGGTCCGCTTTTCGGACTAAAATCAAGAATTCGGGGAGCCGAATCGGAATAGTCGCCGGTAATTTCCCCCTCGGGTATTAAGCCAACAGCCTTGTAAAGGATGCGCAGGGCGTCATCTTCGGTAATGGCACCATCACCCATTATGCGACCTTCAGTTCCCGGTGCCGGATAGACGTCTCCCGCCTCCTGTTCAGCCTCCGTAAGCGTTTCAAATCCCTCTACCGCGCGCATAATCTTCAATGAATCCCGACCGTCAACCATACTATCCGAAGTAACATCGCCTTTAACCGAATCACCCTGTCCAAATGAAAACATTGACACATATATGAAAATTACAAGAAGTGCCCAAATTTTGATACAGGATATTTTCATATTTCACCTCCTAACGAAGGTTTATCATCAAAGCAGCCTGTTCGGTACTGAATCGGTGGCATACAGTCAAGAAAGGTTCTTCAATGCCAGATGGCGTATGCGAATACAAGCCAATAAAGTTCACCGTTGTTGTTCCCCGATTGGGTTATCTGGGGAGGGTATCGAGTATGGAGCGCTGCTGGGGCGTGTATGGTATTTGTTTTCGGCGGAAGAGGGTGAATCGCCCCTTGCCCGCCTCCACTTCATAGTCCTCGGAGATAATGCGCCGCGTGTCGGGGTCTGCTCGCAAAAGGTCTGTTCCCTTATAGTAATAAAGGACGTAATCAAATGGGAAAATCTTTACGATTGATGCATTGACGTAAAAGATGACCTTGCGGCGGGCAAAGTGGTGGGGAAGGTATCCCGATGCGGCAAGGGATGCATCCGGCGGAATCATCTGCCCGAGACGCAATGCCGTTTTCACTTCCCTCTCACGTAAACCGACCGAGTGAATACCTCGGTTGTGAATGCAGATACGATGCAGCCCAAAAGCAAAACAGCGGCGAGGAGATTTTGTGCCTTTATTCCCGGAACTCCCCTTTTCTCACATAACCGCGCAAGTGCCGCAATTGTCATAAGAGCGCCGTAAAAAAGATACGGCACCATCTGCACCGAATACTGGCTGGCGAGGCTCGTCCCCTGTGGATATTTATACAGTAAATTCTGCGCCAGTGCCGGCATAATGGCGAGTAAGAAAATCGGCGAACCGAGTGGCAAAAAGACTAAGGGCAAAAATAGTTTCAATAGATATGCACACTTGTGCGCCTGAAATGCATATCCGAAAAAGAAACCCGGTCTCTTAAAAAAGTTCTGCATAATCTCACCTATGCTGTGTCCAATCTCCCCCGAAAAGCGGTATCGCAACATCCCCTCACTCACAGGGACGCCTTTGATTGCCGGCATCACTGCAAACACCGCCACAATAAACCAGACGACCGAAACTGTGAAGGTGTAAATCCCGATACGCCGATGCTCACCTCTCACCGCAAGATAAAGCCCGAATATGGCAAGACCGGGAGCCACGTTTTCCTTGCATCCGAGCGCAAGAATTAAAAAGAGCCAGTATAATTTCTTCTTATTATACAGGTATGCATAAAAGAGCCAGAAGAGGCACAAGGGGACAAATGCATCTTCGTGAAACCCGTAATTTGCCGCACCAAAGACCGGTGCGTAAGAGAGATATGCGAGCGCGACAAAGAATGCCGCCCACTTCTGCCCCAGAATCTTTAGCGCAATGAAAAACAGCGGAAATGCTGCGCTGCCCAGCACCAGCGCCTGCAACATAATAAGCAAAAGCGGTCGCTGCCACAGGGCGTAAATCGGCACCAGCAAAAATAGAAAAGGCGAGAAATGCGTCCCTAAATGATTGCCGAACTCGTAAAAATTGTAAAGAGGGCGCCCGTGCAATGTGTTCCAGAAGGCGGATTCAAAAATGAAAAGGTCGGGGAGATCGCGGAGCAACACAAACTCGCGATATGAAAAATATGTGGCAAGAAGAGTGAATAAAAAGACCGCGATTCCAATTGAAGGCAATATTCGCCGTTCCAGTAGAAAGCGGTCATTGGAGCGAGTCATCATCGGATTAATTAGTATTGAGAGCAGGGTTTAATCACTGGGCGATTAAGTTATCGGGCAAACGAGCTCAATCCGCCTGCGGCGGAAACATCGAACTCCGGACATTGAATCCGCCCCAGGCGGAAACTTTGAACGGGCAAACCGACTCAACAGGCTAACGCACACTACATTCCAGGTTTCGGGCAACTTCCTCAGCGACCTCGAGGGTGGTGTTTGTCCCGCCAAGGTCGTATGTGCGAACCTTACCCTCTTTCAGTGTCTTTGCGATTGCGGCTTCGAGGCGTCCCGCCCATTCCTTTTCGCCAAGCCACTCAAGCATCATCTTTGCCGAAAATAACATCGCCGTCGGATTCACCTTGTAAAGACCGGCATATTTAGGTGCGCTGCCGTGAGAAGGCTCGAACAGGGCGTAATTATCCCCGATATTTGCACTGGCTGCGAAACCCAGACTCCCCACAAGCTGCGCCGCCTCATCGCTTATTATGTCGCCGAACATATTTGTCGTAACAAGCACATCATAAAACTGCGGTTTCTTGATAAACCACATCGCAACGGCGTCCACATTTTCCTCGGTCGTTTCGATGTCGGGATATTTTGCGGCAACCTTGCGGAACTCCTCTAAAAACATACCGTCAGTCAGGCGAATGACATTTGCCTTATGGACGGCGGTTACCCTTTTGCGTCCGTGTTCCTTTGCATATTTAAATGCCGCCTCGCATATACGTCTGCAACCCTCGCGTGTAAACACCCGCCAGGAAACTGCCACATCCTTGCCGCGGAATCGCGCCATCCTCTCGTGCTTATCAAAAAATTCGGGGGGTGTGGGATGAAACTCCACACTCGAATAAAGCCCCTCGGAGTTCTCACGGAAAATCACCATATCAATATCGTCTCGGTAATTGAGAGGAACACCCTCGTATGCCTTAAATGGGCGCAAATTTATGTAGAGGTCGAAGCGCTGGCGTATCTGGAGGATTGCACTCAGAAAACCCTTGATTCCGGGTTTAGAAGTTATTGCGCCAAACAGGCAACAATCGGTATTTTCGAGAGCCTCCCAGGTAGCATCCGGGACGGTATTGTGATATTTTTCCCACATACACCAGCCAGCCTCGGCGTCAACCCATTCAATATCGAGCGGAATTTTATCAAAGACAATCATAGCGGCACGCATAACGTCGCGCCCGATGCCGTCTCCGGGCAAGCGACAGATTTTATGTCCCATAATATGCCCCTTCCGTATTTTTAATACAAAAGACGAGGGTCTATACCCCTCGCCGCGCATAAAGTCAACCCTCCAGTATGTAAAGCCGCTTGTCGCTGTTGGCTTCAGAGAACCGGGCGGGCATGGGAGAAGGGTCCGATGGTTTTTTTAATCCTGAATCCGGGCGGCAACTTCTTCAGCCGTCCTCAGCACGCGCAAGATGTTCCTACCGGCGATTTTCTCAACATCCTCACGTGTGTATCCGCACCGCAGGAGCTCACCCAGTAAGGCAGGAAAACAGGAGACATCCTCAAGCCCGACCGGCGCTGTCTTGAAACCTCCAAAGTCCGACCCTATACCGATATGGTCTATTCCGGCAATACGGCGTATGTGGTCAATATGCCCCGCCACGTCTGCGAGTGTTGCCGATGGTCGTGGATGCCGGAGTTCCCAGGATTTCATCTCTTCTTCCACCTTCCCGGGATTGTCGGGGAATAGTAACTTCAGCCGAGTTTGTTCCGCATCCCTTGCCCTGGAATACGTGCATACCTTTTCAGAGACGAAGATTGTTACAAAGGTAACCATTACCACGCCGCCGTTTTCAGCCACGCGCTTCAGAATCTCATCGGGGACATTGCGAGGACTATCGCAGACCGCTCGCGCCGATGAATGCGAGAAGATGACGGGTGCCTCGGTTATGTCGAGAACATCCCGCATAGTTTCATCCGATGTGTGTGAAAGGTCAACCAGCATACCCATCCGATTCATCTCCCGCACGACGTCTTTGCCGAAATCGGAAAGACCATCGTGTTTCGGGGTGTCTGTTGCGGAGTCCGCTATGTCATTTGACTCCGAGCAGGTAAGGGTCATATATCGGGCGCCGGAGGAATAAAGTTCTCGCAACACTTCGATAGAACCCTCTATAGAGTGTCCCCCCTCCATACCTATGAGTGATGCGATCTTGCCAGCGGAATGGATTCGCTTCACATCTTCAGCAAGATATGCCATTTTTAGGGCATCAGGGTGTTTACTTACAAGGCGGCAGACGAGGTTGATTTGCTCCCTCACATAGTGAGCCGCCCCTTTTCCTGCCCAGCTATCCGGTATAAATACCGACCAGAATTGTCCGCCGACACCTCCGGCACGTAGGCGCGGGATGTCCGTTTTCATAATCGGGTTGAGTTGGCTTGTGTCGCGGGAAAAATCAAGAGCGGCTATGTTGTTATTGTGTTCCTTCCGATACCGCCAGGGGGTGTCGTTGTGTCCATCAATAAGAGGCACCTCCCGGAGCAGACCGCGCACCTCGCAAATCAATTTCTCATCCGGTTCTTTTTTATGTAATCCTTTTTGTGACAAATAGGTCACTTCATTATCTCTTTGCTGCTGGGGCGAGTCCCCCGGCGCTCATTGCCTATAATTTTACTGCTGGATTCGGGATAGGGATTATGCAACTGCGCTTCCCAGATTGAAAGCCTTCAGATTTGTTTCGAGATTCTTGCCCTTTAAAAGTCGCTCCAGGACGCCCTGCCAGGTTTCTTCGGGAAATGGCAGGTGTCTTGAAAGCATCCCCATCATCACAACGTTCACCGAGCGGGCACTGCCCGCCTCCCGGGCGAGCTTCAGACAGTCGGCGAGCTTGTATCGCGGAAAGGTTTTGCGGATGAGGTTTTCGGGGTCTGTGGGATACTCGGCTAACCCTGAACTGACCGTCGTGGGGATTATGCGCTGGGTGTTGACGAATGCGACTCCCTCCGGTGCAACGTAATCGGCATACCGAAGAGCCTCGATGATTTCGAGTGCCACCAGGAATTGCGCCGAACCACGCATCACCAGAGGCGAATATACCTTCTTGCCAAAACGAATCTGCGCAAGGACGCTTCCGCCGCGCTGCGCCATTCCGTGCACTTCATTTGCCTTCACGTCATAACCCTCGATGAGGGCAGCCTCCGATAGAATCTTGCTGGCGAGCAGAATCCCCTGCCCTCCCACGCCTGCAAGGACGATGTTTGTTATTTGTGAAGTATCCACCGGACCTCCCTCGTTAGTAATCAATCCGTGCCCATTCCCGTGCCCGAAAAAGCCATCAGTGTGCATCGGTCTTGGGGTTTTCGATGGCGTCAAAGGGGCAAAGCTGGGCGCATAACTTGCAACCCGTGCACAATACCTGATTTATTGCCACTGTGAATGAGCCGTCGGGACGCGGGTGCTTTTCAATAGCGGGACAGGTGAGATTCAGGCATAGCCCGCAAGACTTGCATTTTTCTTCAATAATCTTAAGCGGTGGTTTGCGCCACTTGCCTCTGTCCAGCAAAATGCACGGTGCACGCGGGATAATGACCGATGCCTCGTCTGCCCCCATCTCCTCTTTTATGACCCTGGAGAGGGTCTTCAGGTCATAGGGGTCAACCGTAGCTACGCGTCTTATTCCGCAGGCACGGGCGAATGCCTCGATGGATGCCTCGCGGGTCTCTTCGCCCATAAGTGTGCGCCCCGTGCCGGGGTGCTCCTGACGCCCCGTCATTGCAGTGCTCCGGTTGTCCAGAACGAATATTGTCAGATTGCCCTTATTATATCCAATGTCCAATAGGGCGGTGATGCCGGAGTGAAAAAATGTTGAATCGCCCACAATACCCACAACCTTCTGACCGGTATTCGCCTTTTGTGCCCCGTGTGCGCTTGAGATTCCGGCGCCCATACATAGAATCATATCCATCGCGTTGAGCGGCGGAAATACGGCAAGGCTGTAACAGCCAATATCGCCGATGATAATGGGCTTCAATTTCGCCAGTTCGAAGAATACGCCGCGATGCGGGCAACCGGGACAGAATACGGGCGGGCGTGGCGGGACGTCTGTACGTGGCTTTGGGGTTGCGAGTTCTTGCGCTGGCTCGCCCTCAAATTTTTTGCGCGCTGTATCCAGCTTGTCTAAATCCAGCTCGCCGATGCCTGTAATATATTTGCGTCCCTCGGCGCTGATGCCCAGAGACCGAATGTGTTCCTCCAGGAAATTGTCAAGCTCCTCAACCACAAGGATGTGTTTCACTGTTTTTGCAAAACGCATAATAACTTTGTCCGGGAAGGGATAGCTCATACCGAGTTTCAGAAATGATGCCTCCGGGAAAGTCTCGAACGCATATTGAAATGCGATACCGGCGGTGATGATGCCCAGCTCACTCGAGCCTTCAATTATGAGGTTTTCTTTGAAATGCGATGCGAAGTCAGAAAGCTGGGGTTGGCGTTCTCCGAGTGCGATGCGCATCTTGCGACCGTAAATCGGCACAGGGACGTATAGTTGCGGATTTTTATCGTAGCCGGTTGCTTTGTGCGGAGTGCGCTCGGCGAGCGTAACGATGCTCTTGGAGTGAGAGATGCGCGTGGTTGACCTTATGATGACGGGCGTGCGGAATTCTTCCGAGATACTCATAGCAAGGGTGACGAATTCTTTAGCTTCCTGGCTGTCCGAGGGTTCGAGGAGCGGGATTTTTGCGAAGCGGGCATAATTGCGGCTATCCTGTTCATTTTGCGAGGAGTGCATACCCGGGTCATCAGCGACAATGACGGCGAGTCCGCCCTTTATGCCGATATAGGCAAGTGTCATAAGCGGGTCAGCAGCGACGTTCAGACCCACATGTTTCATTGTGGCGATAGAGCGTGCGCCTGCAAGCGATGCGCCAGCGGCAAATTCCAGCGCAACCTTTTCATTAGGCGACCACTGGCAATAGACGTCCGAATATTTTGCGAGGTTCTCGAGGATTTCGGTGGAGGGGGTTCCCGGATAGCCCGCGCCGACATTAACTCCCGCCTCCCACGCCCCACGTGCAAACGCCTCATTCCCCGACAGAAGCACCCATTCCATTCACAGCCCTTTCAAAAGCGAACGCTTATAAAGCAAAAACCAAGTGCATCCACAGATTACGCAGATTTTACAGATTCATGACATACCAAATACAATGAAGCAGATACTGAAGAGGAGAGAGAAATTTTGTCAACAAGCCTTTGCGAAAAAGATTAAACAGACTGGGGGGACGGATTTCGTGAAAATATAGATTTATTTGGCATACCTGATGAGGGTTATGACGTCAGCGATGTCGCTCTTGCCGTCGTTGTTAGGGTCAGCGTAGGGCAATTGCCCGGGCATCAGGGAAGATTTGCCGAGGATGTGCTCCACGAGGTCAAAGTGAGTAACAATTGTCCAGCCGCAATTATACGGTCCGCCACAGACCCCTATATCGTTTCGGGCAGTGCCTTTTCCCGGCGGGAGGCAAGCGTCATTATATTGGGGGTCAGGGTCGCCTGCATCAATGCAGGGGGAGCCATCCTGGAGATGGAAATCGCCATTTCCCGGGTCAATCAATTTCGGATTATCGAAGATATTCCCCACTCCGTCGTCTGTCCATGCCTGGATGCAAGAATAAGAAGGCATAGGGCACTCGTAAAGCTGGGCGCCTTCAGTGCCGAAATTGTGCCAGATGATACAATTTCTAATTGCGCCTTTGCAAAAGTAAATCCCACCACCCTTGTAAGCGGTATTGCCATAGATAGTATTGTTCCGAATGATGCCGTTGCAGTAATAGAGCCCACCGCCA
Organism: uncultured Candidatus Sumerlaeota bacterium; assembly: GCA_964526215.1. GTDB lineage: Bacteria > Sumerlaeota > Sumerlaeia > MWCT01 > MWCT01 > CAZGKP01. The sequence continues at coordinate 2,308 of CAZGKP010000090.1, read as the reverse complement.
CCATTAGCCGAGTTGCCGTAGATGATGTTATTCTGAATATTGCCGTCGCACCAGATAAGTCCACCACCAAGGTCATCGGCAGAGTTTCCGCAGATAATATTGTTCTGGATAGTGCAATCGCATTCGTCAAGACCGCCCCCATCACCAGCTAAATTATCAGAAATGATATTATTCCCAATAGAACCGCTGCTCCTGCTGATACCGCCTCCATACTTTGCTGAGTTGTGCGTGATGGTATTGTGTTGTATAGTGCCATCGCACCCGTAAAGCCCCCCGCCATCAACATCAACACTGTTCTCGGCGATGACATTGTCTCTCACGCTGCCATCGCAGTCGTATAATCCACCGCCGTCCCAACGGGCTGAGCAGTTCAAAACTTTATTTTTGGCAATTTCAGCCCGTGTGCCGTTACCGTATATACCTCCCCCATGGTATGCGAAGCCGTTCCGAATGGTAAAACCCCTCAAAGTGCACGATTCATTTTCTGTTCCCGTAAAGCGAACCACAGAGGAGAGTTCCTCTCCGTCAATTGTGGTGGAACTGACAACATTATCATCCGGGGGATTTATGCTCTCAAGTGTTAAAGTCTTTCCCATTAAGTGGATATTCTCTCTATAAACCCCGGGGGATACGGTGACCACTTCCGAGGGAAAGGCAAGAAAGATACCTTCCTGAATGTGGGAATGTTCGGCGATAGTCAGACCCGGGGTGGTGTCCGAAGTCACGGGGTCGGTTCCCCTTATGATTTCCACACCATCCGATAGTCCATCGCCATCGGTGTCGGGATTCTGTGGGTCGCTGCCATAATGTCGCTCATCACTATCCGCCAGGAGGTCGCCGTCAGCATCGGGGGAGCTGTTATATTCGTTGCTCCCCATATCCACGGAAGGTCCGCACACCCGGCATTCCCCGTCTTTGTCGGTAATGTAATCCCCAAAGAGATAATATGTATTGCCCGCATCAATGCAGGGAGATTCGGGACCAAGATGATAATTTCCATTACCTGGGTCAACAAATTGCGGGTTATCGGATATGTTTCCCCTACCGCCACCCGTCCAATCCTGAACGCAGCTGTAAAAGGGGATTCCGCTGTCAGAAATCTGGCTGATGGTGGTGGTGGATGCCGTATTCTCCCAGATGATACAATTAATAATGAAACCACGGCACTTATCAAATCCTCCACCCTCGACCTCGGCAAAATTGCCATACACTGTATTGTTCAGGATGGTCCCATAACACCGATGAAATCCACCGCCGTATGAAGCTGAATTGCCCGCAATAATGTTATTCTGGATAATGCCGTTAGAAGAGGATATCCCACCCCCAGAGCGGGCTGAATTTTCACAAACAGTATTGTTACGGATGGGACCATCACAACCATAGATCCCCCCTCCGAAGGCGTATTTGCCTGTACACAGGTTCTCTAAAATGATATTGTTAAAGATAACACCATTACAATCGGCAAGTCCGGCGCCATAGAAGTTAGTTTTGTTTTTAGTAATGACGTTGTCTGATATGGTGCCATTACACTGGTAAAGCCCACCACCCCCACGTCCATCAAGCGAGTTTCCCTCCGCAGTATTATCTATTATTTTATTGAATCGTATGCCGGCATGGGCACCATTGCCATTTATACCGCCGCCGTTCAAGGCGCTGCCGTTTTTTATGGTGAAACCCGAAATGATACAATCTGCCGTTTCGGTGCCGACAAAGGTAACAACGGAACCAGTGTTGCCGCCATCAATGATGGTGTTTTCCATTACGGTTGGGCTGGTGGGCTCGGTGGAACGCAAGATGATGTTTTGACCCCAAAAATGGATGTTCTCCGGATAAATTCCCGGGTCAACGATGATTTCATCCCCATCAAAGGCGTCGTCTATCGCCTCTTGAATGGTGGCATAATCTCCCGGGACAGTAATGACCCTGGGCGTGGGGGTTGGCTGGATCGGACCGGTGAATTCGTCAGCCCCCATATCAAAATCAGAGCCGTCACCACGCTCTTCCCAGAAGACGGAATGAAACGGTCTGGCGTCCCCCTCGAAATCTTCGGTAAGCCCTTCAATAAAGCCGCCAGCGTCAACGCAGGGGGAATAGCGTTGCAGGTGGAAATCCCCATTTTCGGGCGCGACAAATCGGGGAGGCGCAATTATGTTACCTTCTCCACCTTCGGTCCAATCCTGAATGCAGGAATAGGTGGGGCAGAGACTGTTGTAAATCTGATTTTCGGCATCACCCTCATTATCCCAGATGATGCAGTTTTGAATAGTTCCCCTGCAATATGCCACACCTCTGCCATATAAACCAGCAG
>CAZGKP010000089.1:12293-14532 GCA_964526215.1 uncultured Candidatus Sumerlaeota bacterium | reverse complement strand
ATGGCAAAATAATATCGAGTTGCCGGTTTCAGGTCGGTGAAGATAAATGATTCAGAAGAACAGGATGGTGCGGGAATTCCCGGAAAGTCTGTTGTTTTTGCCTGCCCGAAATCATCCGGGTTGTTTATCGGTTCCTTGGAAGCGGCAATAATATAAGAAAACACTCGTGGAAAATCAGGATTGTCGTCCGAAGGCACCGTCCAGTTCAGCATCACCTCGCCACTATAAGCACCGCTTGTCGCTTGCAGATCAACGATTCGCCCGGGAGGCGTGGTTTCGGCGGCAAAAGTAAGCAGAATGTCATCCAGTTTGATGGGAGCGTTTTTCTTGCAGGGTTTAGCGGCGAAAACAATCTGCGAAATTCTGATGTCGTCGGTCCAATTGTCGGGGAGGGGGAAATAGAGGCGGCTCCAGTCCTCGGGATTTTTTATCCGGCGGCTCCTTAATGCGAAGGTCTTTCCATCTACCAGTTTTAGTTTAAGTTCTATCCTTCGGGCATTTTTTATCCAGAGGGAAAAAAACTTATAGATGCCCGCATCGGGTATATTGGGTCGGGCGGAGAAACGGCACGATTTTTTTTTCTTCCAGACGTTGAGAGAACGACTGCCGAGACGTGGATTTTCCGTGGTTATTTCCAGGCGACAGCTCTTTTTGAGAACATCCCAGCTCGCATACTGGTATCCCTCGGGGAGATATTCAAAATCATCAATTATTCCCCGGAACCCCATTTTACGCATAGCTACCTGGACTTCGGGGTTGCGCATAAAATACTTCCATACAAAACCGGTGCGGTGGTTCTCAGCCATAAGCAGTATGGGTCCCTGGTCAATGCCCAGGTATTGTCGACACCACCACTTTCTTTTCAAGTTAAAGGAGTCGCGGAATCCGTAAGGTCCCCAGAGTTTGTCACGGAAATTATCATAATAATACCGGAGAGTGGGAATGGAATACTGGGGTGCGAATGGGATAGAACCCCCGGCAGCAGTTGGGGCAACGGTACCGTTGTTATCCAGTCCTCTATAGGGGACTGGTGTATCGAGCATCTGGGGTCCACCAAAGTCGCCATAAGTATCAGGTCCGAGAGAGGGATTAAGCCCCCAGGCATACTTGTGATACATATCCCCATCTATGTCGAGGCAATACTGGCGGTTGGCAAGTGTAGCATTTATGGAGTTGCTGAAATAGTCGGCGAACCTGTCTTTCTTATGGCGCCCATCGAAGAAGACCTGGGACCATTGATGGGTGTAGATAGCAGCATCACCGGCAAAGCGATGCCCTTTGTAATCATACCAGTAGAAGCTCTTTCCCAGTCTGAACCAGCCGATGGGAGAGATAGGATGGGTTTGGGAGCCGGTGGCAAGGATATAAGCCAGTAATGGAGTTGGGGTCAGGATATATGGTCCTACAAATTCTTTCTTGGGCGTCCAGCCAACCTGCAGATTGCCATTTCTGGCGAACCACCCCCACTCATAATCATTATATATCTTTGTTGCCAGCTCCTCTACCTCTGTTCCTTTATAATACTGTCGGCAAACAAGCACCCCGCCCAGGAACGCCATCGTATCCGTCATATAAATCCCTTCAGCCCCGCTCCAATGTCCAGTATTTGTATCAACCCAGTGATAATGAAATCCACGGACCTTTTCCACGCAGGTCTTTTCTGATTGAGACTTGTCACAGGCATAACTTTTCAGGGTGCGCAGAACCCGGTCATAGGCCTGTTCTCTGGTTATCCATCCCCTTTCCGCCGCTATGCAGATAGCAGGCAGCCCAAAGCCGACAACTGAATTGCTGCAGTTAGGGTTGATGGTAGCATCGGGAATCAATCCATTTTCTGGATTCGCCATCTCCCAGAAGAACTTAAAAGTCTGCTTTTCCAACGTCTCCAGAAACTCTTCATCACCTGTTTTCCCAGCGAGAGCCACAGACGACAGCAACACTAAAGAGGAGATGAAAATAAACGCCTTGACCGGATTTTTCATAAAAATATCCTTACTGTTTCAAAAGTGGCGTGAATAAATTCTGACTTTGAATTGAGAAAAGGTGTTAACCCTTACAGCCACACGACTGTCTGACAATAAGACGGGCTCGGATAATGGATTTCTTAACCTCTTTGCGGCTATTAGAGATTCTCTCCAGGAGCATATCTATTGCTTCTCTTCCCATTTCGCTCATTGGGGAATTTACGGTTGTAAGAGGCGGATTGGTCATCCTTGCCACTCTGATATTGTCAAATCCC
>CAZGKP010000089.1:3330-12283 GCA_964526215.1 uncultured Candidatus Sumerlaeota bacterium | reverse complement strand
ATATCGGTAGGCACACGGTAACCCATCTCAACAAGGGAATCAATGGCTCCAATAGCCATCTCATCATTTGCTGCGAAGATAGCGGTTTTCCCCTTAACGAGTCTTCTTCTCAGCTCATTTGTCTTCGCTGCACTGTCTTTGTAAGAATAGCTCAGAAAGAAAATCTTCTTTTCATCTATCGGGATATTATAATCCTTAAGAACGTCTTTATAGCCCCTCAGTCTCTCCTGGGTGTCAATGTTATCCTTGAAGCCACCGAAAAATAAGATATTCTTCAGTTTGTGGTGTGAGACCAGATGCTCTACCGCTTCATAAGCGCCTGTGTGGTTATCCACAACAATGTTATCAAGGTGAATACGCCCCACATCCTTATCAATAATAACTATGGGGATGTTTAGATGCACTAATTTGTCCAGCAGATGTTTTGATACCAGCGCAATCATCAGGATCAGTCCATCCACTAAGCGGTCAGCTGAGAAATCCTGTGCCAGCTGAACCTTTTCCTGACTGGAAGGGGAACTGGCGACAATGAGATGATAATTCCTTTCACGCGACGCCTGGTTTGCTCCCCTTATTATCTCTGAGTAAAAGTCACTATGTATGTCCGGAAGGATCAGGGCAAGGATATTTGTCCTCTTCAATAAGAGACTGCGGGCTGCAGAACTGGGATGATAATTGAGTTTCGTTATCACAGCCTGGACGCTTTCCCGTGTCTGGGTTTTAACCAGTTCGGGCTGGTTGATGACACGGGAGACCGTAGCAATGGATACGCCAGACTCCCGCGCCACATCGAATATGGATGCAGATTTCATCTCTTCCTCATCAAGTTATGTCTATTTGAATTTTATGCACATTACCATATGAAAAGGTTTTTAATATATCGCCTCCCAGAGGTTCACCGTCAATGAAAATTTTCATCTTATTCGAGGTGGGTTTTCCTCTATTTCGAATCTGTATTTTGTACAAGGAGCCCCGAAATTTCCTTGTTATGGTAACCTCTTTTATGTCCGGAGGCAGTGACGGCTTAAACATAAGCCCGTCATACGTTGGGTGGATGCCAAGTATCCACCGGGTGATGGCGATATATAACCAGGCAGCGGACCCCGTATACCATGTCCATCCCCCTCTGCCGAAATATGGGGATTCAGGACCATCAATATTCCCCGGCGTGACGTAGGGTTCTGCGCCATAATTCTCGATGTCACTTAAGCGGTTAGGCGGGGCGATTTTCTTGAAAAGATTATAGGCAATTTCAGAATTCCCAAGAATGGTTTCCGCAATGATTGCCCAGCACGCGGCATGGGTGTAAACACCACCATTCTCCCGGCTCCCGGGTGCATATTGTGTGAGATAGCCTATTCTTGCGTCAGGCTCTTTATAGGCAGGCGAGAAAAGCAGGGGACCATAGTCTTTATATAGATATTCTCTTGCCGCCTCCATACATTTCCGAGCCTTTTCGCCAGTAGCCGTGCCGCTGATTATGGCCCAGGTCTGGGCATTAAGAAATATCCTACCCTCCTTGTTATTTCTACAACCAATCGGTGTGCCGTCATCGAGATATGCCCTGATATACCAGGAGCCATCCCATGCCGTCTCATTTATTATTTTTTTGAGTGATTCTGCCTCACTGCGATAAAGTTCGGCGGTTTTGCCTTCACCTGTCCTTTCGGCAACAACGGAAAACTCCTTGAGTAGATAGTGAAGGAAGTGTGCTACCCAGACAGATTCTCCGCTGCCATTCTTACCGACTGCGCTGAGTCCGTCATTCCAGTCGCCGCTTCCCATCAGGGGCAGTCCGTGTTTGCCGCGCCTGTTCAGAGAGCGCTCCAGTGAGAGCTTGCAATGTTCATAAATGGTATCGGTGGCTGCGGAATCATAATAACGCGCCTTATGCCGGAGGAAATCCCAATCAGCCGTCTCCTTTAAATACTGCAGTGTAACGAATGGCAGCCACAGATAATCATCAGAAAAAGCAGTCTTTATGCCTTTGTCTGTAAGGGGAAACCACCAGTGGAGGACCGAGCCGTCCCGGAATTGATGGGCGGTATGAGTTTTTATCTGTTCCGCGGTGCACTGTGGGGCGAAGGAAAGGAATATCTGGCTATCCTGCAGTTGGTCGCGAAATCCCAAAGCCCCACTCTGTTGGTAATAGCCTGTCCTTCCCCATAGCCTCCCCGAGATGGCTTGATATTTTAGCCATCTGTTTACAAGAAGATCAAGGGCAGTGTCCTGATGAGAAGTGATTTCCTGCGAGGAGAGAATCTCGTGCCATTTCTCTTTGACATTCTGGAATTCTGTTTCCGCCTTTCCTTTCTTCCCATATTCCTCTATGGTTTTGAAGATATCTTCCCTTTTTTTGTGTGCCCCAATTATGAAGAGCATTGTTTTTTCCTCACCGGGCGGAAGGTCTATTGTCGTTTTCAAGCTGGCGATAGGCTCGTAGCCCCAACCCGTGCCCCCATTTTTGAAATCGCCCCTCAAGGCATCCGGCTTTGTCCAGTCTCCATAAGCACCATAAAAATTTTCCTTAGCGCACTGATAGCTAATATCGGTCTCTTTATTAATAATGGAATGAAATCCTATCCAGGGAAAGACATTAGGTTCATTTTCATCTCTGTCAGTGTCCACATCCCAGCGTGTCCTGTTGGCTAATATGGTTTTCCAATCGGGGACGAATTCGGTTCTGAGAAAGAGGCGATTGAATTCCCGATGGGTTTGTTGTTTCGAGTCAAGATGCCACTCCATAAAAGACACAATACTTAATCTACGCCCTTTTTGTCCCTCGTTTTTCAATTGTACGGACCACAGTTCATATGTTTGGTTCCAGGGGACAAACACAATTAGACGTGAAGAAATATCTTTCAACCTTGTCTCGAAAGACATATAACCAAAACCAACACGGCAATTAAAGAATTCATAATCTGGCTGTAAAGGTTTCCAGGTGAGCGACCAGAATGAGCCATCTTCCTCATCTTTCACGAAGAAAAACTTCCCTTTTCTGTCTTCGAGCAGGTCCTGTTCCCAGCGATTGATGTGTCCGAGAACGGAATCGCCGATCCAGCTGAAACCGGTACCGCTTTGTGTAACGACAAGCCCGTAGTGAGGATTGGCAATGACATTTGACCAGGGACGGGGCGTTAGGGGAGTGGTGATTACGTACTCATCTCCGCTTTTATCGAAATAGCCATACTTGTTTTTGAATAACATATTTTTTTCCCATATCAGACAGGATAACGGGATTATCAAGAACCCAGTTTGTCCGCCTGAGGCGGATTAACCTTGTAAATCCCGTCAAAAAGGTATTCTCATTCCATCCTGACTGTGAGGTTTTTGCCCTTAACCCCAACAAACCGGAAAGGTACCATTGTTAAAATAGTATTTTTCAATAATTGAGTCATTTTCTCGTAAGCGTTTACAATTTACAGGGAATCAGTAAAGGGAGAATCGGAGTCAAGGAAAAAATCATTTTTTGCCAGTTTTTTTTTGCCCCTCCACATATTTTTCACCGGGAATACAAGGGGGGGGCATTTGAGTCATATCACGAAAAAAGTTTCAGTAAATTTGCCGCCTCATCTGGTATGATAGAGTTATTCATTGCCACCAAATCAAGTAATTCCAATATTATATATGTCCCACAATTTCCTTTCGTCCTATGCGCAAAGGAGTAGAATTCAGGGTTGCATAGAGAAGATAGAAAAAACCATTTTTTGTAAAGATTTTTCTTGACACCGGGGGAGAAGAAAGGCGTATATATATCTCAAATTATTGAAAATTTTCTGAAAATGTTTCAAAGAGGAGGTGAACGAATATGAAACTTGCTGGATTCACGCTGATTGAACTTTTGATCGTGGTTGCCATCATTGCCATACTGGCGGCGATTGCGGTGCCCAATTTCCTCGAGGCACAAACACGCTCAAAGGTTTCTAGAACCCAGGCTGATTTCCGCTCGATCGCAACAGCCATTGAGAGTTACCATGTCGAACATAATCACTATCCCGATTCCTGCGATGTAGGAGGCACCAATGATTGGTTTGCTTATCGACATCGCCTTACAACCCCTATCGCTTTTATGACTCATGTCCCCGTTGACAGATTTTTTGACCCCGACGCTGAGGAGCAATGGCGCGCTTTTGAGTTCCGCAGCTGGCCCACCGCCAATCTTTATCCAGACGGAATTCCCGACCCCCTTACACGTAGTCCCGGCGGGACTCCTAACGTTGGTGTTTTGAAGAAGTGGATGCTCTTCTCCTGTGGACCTGACCGCAACTGGGAGCTTGAGCCGCCGGAGCCCTCTCCATATGAACCCTTTGATATCCTTGATGTCTATGACCCGACCAACGGCACCGTCAGTGAGGGGAATATCTTCAGAGTTGGTCCGTAGGTACAAATGTTGTGCGGAAACACCACCAGTGGAAGCCTTGTGAGCCAGAACTATTGAGGTTCATTGAAACGTTGTTTACGAACGTAATAACAAAAAAGGAGGTATAACAGATGAAATGCAAACCTTTTAGATTGTTCTTTATCGCTTTTGTCTTCTGTTGTTTACTTTATTCGGCTGCCCTTTCTCAGAATCTTCTCCAGAACCAGGGATTTGAGACAGGAGACGATACAAACTGGACTGTTCAGTGTGACGATGCTGCCTTCACTGTAACTAAACAAGAAGTGCGCGGGGGTCAGTATTCTGCATCCCTCTCAGGTAGCTGGTCGGGCTGGAGCTGGAATAATGTATACCAGGAAGTGGACGTCAGTGCGGGTCAGGAATACTGTATGTCCTCCTGGATGTATGTCAAAGACCTTGCTTACACCGGTTCACCGGTCACGGGTATCAAGCTTGAGGGTCTCGGAGTGAGCAGCGAAGATAAAACTGACTCCACTACGTCTGATTGGGAGAAATTCCATGTTCTTGGGAAACCAACTTCTTCCGGGAAGATAGCCTGCAGACTGATGGATTCCGGAACGGACATCTCTAATAGTAAGGTCTATTTTGACGACGCTGACCTCTTCCCCAATCAGCTCAGCAATTCAGGATTTGAGACAGGAGACCTCACCGACTGGAATGTCACCAATGATAATCCCGGGACAATGGATATTGCTGCCGACACAGCCGTTGTCAAAAGTGGGACTTACGCGGCGAAATTCGAGGGCACCTGGACTGGATGGGGCTGGCACTGCCTGGCTCAGGAGGCAGCCATAACTAATGGCACCAAGGTCGTGCTTTACGGAAAAATGAATATCGTTCAGTGTGACTATACTACTACTACAAATCCCGATTACCCCAGGATTGGTGTCAAGCTTGAGAACGTTGACCCCGTCTTTTCTTCTTACTATGAAGAATTTTCGCAGAGTGAGACGGGAGGTTGGCGGTCATTCAAGACTTCTGCTACCGCTATAGCGGACGGCAATTTCCGCATGCTCCTTTACGCCTGCGGCGAGGGTTTCACCTGGAATAAAGACCTCCAGGTCTACTTTGACGATATCGCCATAGGCTATAATGTCGAGGAGCAACCGATTATATATACGGATGTCTCCTCAGGCTGGGAGCTTTACGACTGAAAGGAATGATAGTTGAGCAAAATAGAAGCGACAAAAGGGGGGCTGCATTTATGAATTTGCTAAGAGGCATCAAGAAGAGGGGATTTACCCTGATTGAGCTCCTTATTGTGGTAGCCATTATTGCCATACTGGCGGCGATTGCGGTGCCCAACTTCCTGGAGGCACAGGTTCGCTCAAAGGTGAGTAGGGCAAAGGCAGATATGCGTTCATTGGCAACCGCTCTCGAGTCTTATATGGTTGATGAGAGGCATTATCCACCATATATTGAGAACAGTGTAATGTTGATGCCCGTGAGTTATAGACTTCATCGTCTGACAACCCCGGTTGCTTATATCACAAAAGTTCCCAAGGACTCGTTCCAGATAAACGATTTTTCCGCAGTGCCTCCTCCGAATAGCTCGGACAAGCCTGAAGACTTTGATACCTTCGATTACGTCGATGCAGAGGCGGATTACAAGAAATATAAACCGGCTGGTGGGCGCTATGCCACTTCAGGCGCTGTATGGCGTCTCTCAAGCCCCGGACCGGATAAAATCCAGGGTTATGGTTGGGCTTATGTGGGTGGTGTCTTTTACGGCGATGATTATGACCCGACGAATGGTACGGTATCGAACGGCGACATCGTGCGGGTTGGGGCGCGAAGCGAGTTTGGCACCGATGAACCAAATCTGGACAGGATACAGAAACCGCCTAAATACAACGTCGTTCCGTAGTTGAATAGGGGCGGGGAAAGTGTCTTTTCTTGTCCCACCGAATCTCTTGTGAAAGGAGGGGAAGATAATTTGTTATGCAATCGGGCGCTAAAGGTAATCTCTCGATGCCATACGGAGAATGGATAAAAAAACTTAGAGAAGAAAGGAAAAACCAAAATGATGAAAGTAAAACACTCGTTAATATTTCTGATGGCTATCGGAGTCATTCTAATAGCTTCGTTTTCGTTTGCTGTGCCAACGGTCCTGGATAATCTCGACAATGACAGTGCGATCACCGACGAGACGGGGGTCCCTGATGCTTACTGGTTTCAAGTGGATCCCAGCCTTCCCAATTCAAACTCCATCTGGGATATGTCTATCAGCACAACTAATTATGACTCTGCACCGGCATCGCTTAAGATTGATTGGAACAAGCCGAGCGCTGACTATGCACACTTCCGCTTCACACGTCTCGACAAGGCGGGTAATGTCGGAGATTTCTCCGGATATGACGGCATCAGGATTGACGTATACGGTGAGGCGCCTAACACATTGCTGAAGCTACTGGACACGGACGGCGATGAATCGGGCGACCTAGCATTGAAGGACCATAGCGGCAGCAGCTGGGACACGGTTGAGTGGCCCTTTGGTTCACTGGGAAGCTGCGACCTCAATAAAATAACGGAGATACTCGTTTTCATAAATGCTGGAATTGCGGGCTCGGGCATCTGCTATTTTGACAATGTCCGGTTGTATAAAACGGGAGAGGAACTGACGATTGACAACTTTGACAATGACTCCTCGATGGAAGATGATGCCGCCAATCCCGACTCCAAAGTTACGGTACATTCGCAATTTGAAATAATTCAGGTTACCGCTGATACCACAAATGCTTATTCCGCTCCCGCCTGTGCCAAGGCTGTATATACAAATAAACCGGGGTGGGGACTTTTCTTTATCTCTAAACTTAAAAGCGGCAGCGGGAACTTCTCCGATTTCTCCGAGGTGACCAAGCTCAGTATGGCTGTTCACACAGACCTGAGTGGACAGATGCTTATAAAGCTGCGCGATGCGAGTGGTGGCGAGACCGGCGACCTTGCTTTCCTCACTCCACAGCAGGGGCAATGGGACATCCTGGAATGGACGATTAAGGAGAATGCAAATCTCGGGGGCTGTAACCTGTCTCAGGTTGAGGAGATTCTTGTGTTCCCGCCCATAGCGGGCACATCTGGCGCCGGAACCACTTATTTCGACGATGTTATCGTTGATGCCCCGGTGCCACCAACGCCGACACCGGTAGTATTAAACGCAGAATCCTGGGAAGTCTATGAGTAAAAAATGAAAGATAATTGTTGCATTTTACGAAGGTAAACTTTATATTAGATTGTTTTTAATAATTTGAAAGATTGCTGCAACTTTCGGCATCTTACAACTGCTCTTTCTCTGAAAGAAAGGAGGTGATTCAAGGGTAGGTGAGGGAAAATAATTTCCAACCCGACGAGGCAGCACAATCCTTTGAGCTTTATCAAAGGACGGTGCTAATCTGGCGGGGTGAAACAATTATCTTTCCCGCAGGAGATAATGAATGGGTTTATAGTAACCCACTTGCGACGGCGTTTGTAGAGCGAACGTTGCCGTAATGTGCCATCAGGCACAAAATCCCTAAAACTCTGTAAAAAGGAGGAGTGTATTATGAAACGTATATCTCTAATGGTGCTCGTCATTGTTGGAATTGCTTCCTTAGCACTTTCAACGGAAAACGCCCTTGACAACCCCGGCTTTGAGACCGGGAACAACGATGGTTGGACATCCGGGTGCGACCATCTGACCCCAGCAGTTGTTTCCGGCGGCCATAGCGGAAGCTACTCCTTCTGCCTTTCGGGCAGCTGGAGTGGCTGGAGCTGGAACCAGAACTACCAGGAGAAAGCCGTAGATAATGGAGACAGTCTATGTTATGGTGCCTGGATGAACATCTCAGTGTTAGATATGACTTCGGGTTGGAATGCTATCGGTATTAAAGCCGAAGGCGCTGGAATCGGTATTGAAGACTCGGTGAGTACATTAACAGCCGGTTGGGAAAAATTCCACATTATCGGTGAAGCTACTTCAGCGGCGAATCTTACTTGCCGTCAAATGGCTTGTGGCGATGCGGTGATAAACAACTGTGTTATCAATTACGACGATGCCGAGCTCTTCGTTAACGCTCTCACCAACCCTGGTTTCGAGACAGGCGACACCACTGGTTGGACAATAACGAATGACAACCCCTCGACAATGTTTATGGACGTTGTCACTACCACTGTGAAGACAGGCACGTATTCCGCCGTTATTGCCGGTTCCTGGGGACCCGGCTGGGGATGGCATGCCTTCGACCAGCAAATTGCCGTCAATCAAGGAACGGAAGTCACACTGAATGGAAAGGTGAACATTGTCAAGAATACGTGGTCAGGTGGCTGGACCGTAACCGGTGTTAAGATAGAAGGGGCTGTTCCCGGGACCGAACATACCTTAGACACCACAACAGACGGATGGAAGACTTTCTCTGTTACAAATACTGCGACAGTGACTGGAAATGTTAAGGCACTATTGATGTCTTGTGGAGATACCACTATGACGGACCTCGAGGTCTTCTTCGATAATGTAGCGCTCAACACCGATGAGCCATTCACCAGGAGTGGCGCTTGGGAAGTGTATTAACGGAGAGGGAT
>CAZGKP010000089.1:0-3320 GCA_964526215.1 uncultured Candidatus Sumerlaeota bacterium | reverse complement strand
CCCATTGACTTGTAGCGGACACAGAGAAAGGCTCTGACTGGTCTTTCTCTGTGTCTTTTTTTAGCGGGTGGGAGCAATGAAAAAAATCTCTCCTATTTTTCTGGCGGCTTTTATTTTCGTATTTTCTGTCGTACACGGGAATACTAAAGTGTCTGCCCCTGTTGCTACTTACGACGGCGGCAGCGTGACTTCCGAAACCCTCAGGGTTTATATAGAAACACTTGGCGACGTCTTTTCCCCCATCTCAAGATTTGTCCCTATGAGATATAAACCGGGTGAGAAAGAGGCACTGGAGGATATGGTATTCCAGCGCATTGTGGCGGAGAAGATGCGTAAAGAAGGCACAGATAAATCGGCGGATTTTATTCGGAAACTTGGCAATGTTAAGGAATACCTCGCATCACAGAAATTGGGGGAACTGTTTCAAAAGGAGGCAACCGATTCCATAACCGAGCCTCAACTCCTGTCTTATTATGAGAAACATAAGAATGAATACCCCATCGGTGATACCGGTGTTATACGATACATCTTCAAGGAGTGCGGGGAAGATTTCACACCTGAACAGGCAACAAAGATTGCCGATGAGATGAATGGGATTCTGAGACAGATAAAGGACTCCGGGCTTAAGGATGAGGCACTGAAGACTCTTTTTACAGACCTTTTACGAAAACATTCGGAATCGGGCACGGCTAAACGTGAAAACCCCTCAAAGACCCTGGAACGCGGGAAATGCTCAAAGGAACTGTTCGATACTGTATGGCGGTTAAACAAGGGGGAGGTGAGCGGTGTATTCAGGACAAAAAACGGCTTCTTTCTTGTTCTTCTTGAAGATAAAAGACCCTGTGCCCCCAAACCCTTTCGTGATGTGAAGTTAAGAATTCAAGGCAAGATGAGAAGTGATTACGTTAAGTTTAAGTGGGATGACCTCAGAGAGAAGGTTGTAAGGATTGATTATAAGTCACTGAAACCGGAAGACTTAAAAAATCTCGGTGGAAAACCGGATGACTATATCCTCTTTCTGGTAGGCTCCTGTAAGTATAAACTGGGCGATTTTGAGAAGGACCTCCGCGACATACTCCACAAGGAGTTTGAGAAGTTGTCTGCGGAGGAGGTTAAGAAGGCTTTTCAGCAAAAGCTCTTGAATGCTTTGATGGTAGTATATCTGGAGCGTGAGGGATTTCTTAAGAAATACGGTATTGATGAAAAGGGGCGACTCTATGCCGATGCCATCCTGGCAAAGATGTATCTGGATGAGCGATTAAGCGAGCCTGTTGAGCCGACCGAAAGGGAGATGCGAGAATACTATGACAGACGAAAGGTGGATTTCCTCTCACAGCCTGCGCGTGAAGCACGCATAATAAAGATTCTTACGGGGATGAAGGCGGATGCCTCACCGCGAGAAATACACTATGCACTGAAGTCAGCGAAGGAAAAACTCCGAGCAGTTGAGGATGGCATTAAGAAAGGTGTGTCGTTTGAGGAACTGGCGAGGAAATATTCCGATGACGTCTCTGCGAAAGACGGTGGTTATGTTGGCTGGGTTAAAGAGCCCTCGAGTGCCAAATTTGATATGAATGCCGAAAAGCTTAAACCGGGTGAGACCAGCCCCCTGATTACACTGTCAGGGGAAAGAGGCTGGATGTTCATCAAATTACTTAACGTGCGCCCACGCACACCCCTGCCTTACAATGAAGTAAAAAAGAAGATTGAGGCGCGGATAAAATTTGAGCGCCGAAAGGGTGCACAGGATAAAATCCGGGGAAATATTCTCAAAAAAGCACACCTCCAGATATTTCTTTCCCGTTCAGGGTAAAATCGTGGGATAAAAGATAGTAAATAATTACACTGAAGCACCAAAGCGAAAGGAGTGCGAGAAATGTTTAATAGGAGCATTAGGGGACTATTGTTTATTGGAATGGTGAGTGTGGCTATGTGTGGAGGGCAGGAAATCCCCGCAGGGGAGAGGGTCATAATTGATAATTGTGATTCCACCGACCAGTGGCGGACGGGTAAATGCGATAAGGCGGGTGTTTCAATCTCCCTTAAGACCGAAAAAGGAGTTAAAGGCAATTGCCTACGCATCGATTACGATCTCGGCAGTCGCGAACCTTACGGCTGGGTTCAGGCAATTCATTCCTGCCGGATAGAATCCCCGATGAAAAAGACCTTTCGTTTCTGGTCCAGTGCCAAGGGCGCAAGAAATAAACTGGAACTCAAGGTGGAAGATGAGGATGGCACAATCTTCTGGTGTGTATTTCCCCAGCCGCCCGCAAAATGGAAGAAATACATTCTAAATGCAGATGACTTAGGCTATGCTTGGGGTGGCGATGATAAACAACTTCAGAATATAAGGAAAATTTATTTTACAGTAAGTACATCCGAGGGCGGAAGCGGGTCGGTATTCATCGATGAAATTTCCATCGATGACCCAATTTATATGGCTCGTCTGATTCTTTCTGCAAGCCAGGTCGGTTACCATACGGCTGATGAGAAATTCGCCATACTCCGCATCCTTTATTCCCCGCAGGACTTTAACCCCAAGGATGTATTGTGTAAATTTACAATAAACAAAGGGAAAAAAGTTCAATATTCAGGTAAACTCAAAAAAGCCGCATCTCCTGTATGGAAGGAATTATTTTTCTCCGCTGAATTCAGCGATTTTTCCAAACCCGGTGAATATACCATTCAGGTAGAACTGCCAAAATCACTGGGGGCGAAAACCTTAGAGTCGTTTCCCTTTAAAATCGAGGAGAATATTCTCGGGAAAGAAACCGGAAGACTTGAGTTCTCTTTTCTGCGCCACCTGCATTGCGGTCAGAAATGCCACTTGAACGACCCCGTTTTGGGGGGTTATCACGATACGCTCTTTGACCTGGGCAAGCGTATGTGGTCGCTTCCGCACCTCATCTTCGGCATCAGCCAGTTTGTAAAAAAATCGCCCGTCCAGTTTGATGTGAATAAAAACAAGATTCCCGACAGCGCCGATGAACTCAAGTATGCAGTTGATTTTGCCCTGAAGATGCAGCTGCCGGGCGGAGGCGTTGCCTTCGGCGGAATTCATACCGCTGGCAATGATCTCCTGCCCCTAACGTTGAAGCCCGAGGATGACCACTCCAAGCGGATAATGGATAAAACGCCGGATGTTGGGTGCACGGGTTATTACGCGGCCGCATTGATCGAAGCGGCAAAAGCGCTTGAGAAATATGACAAAGACCTGTCCAAATGCTGTGCCGCTGCGGCAATTCGTGCCTGGGGATGGCTCGAGAGGCAATCGTATCAGAACATAACCCATACGGGTGCTGTGCTCTGGGCTGCTACAT
>CAZGKP010000088.1:0-14560 GCA_964526215.1 uncultured Candidatus Sumerlaeota bacterium | reverse complement strand
ACAATTTATGAAAGGGAAATGCGGCAGGTGTGACAATAGAATCTTTCCCTGATTTCTCCTACGATTGAATCCAAAAAAAAGACTTTTTATTGTTCAATACGCAGGATATGGGCACATAGGTTATGAAGAGAAGCGCGGACGGTATCCCAGAGAGGCTGCCACTCATCTGCCAATTCCATAACGTGACCGGTGCGGAATTGTGCACCATAGGTATTGCGGAAGAAGTTGCGAAAACGTAAGAACTCGAGGAGTTTCTGCGCCACAGATGAGGGAAATAGCGCTGGTCTTCGCCCCGGTGATTCCACCGTCATTGCAAACAGGAGGTCGCGATGCCACGTAGCGCCTTGAGGAGTCTCGCCGTCAATCTCCTTTGCACACGCAAAAAGCAGCGCTCCAACCCTGAATATGTCTCGTGGAGGGATGCTGCCACAAGATAGGTCCGCATCCGTTCCTCGATGTCGGCAGTTTGGGCTTTGCGCATTCGGGCTGTTGCCTGCTTGATTGCCGTAATCTCGGCGAGGATTGCCCCGCGAAAGGCTTGGGCGTTTAAGTTGAGGTGAACGTCATCACTCATCAATAACCGCTCCCTCTTTTAAGGCACGAAGCCGGATGTGTTCAGGCAAGTCTTCAATCCTGTGAAGGTCAATCCGGATGTCGCCGAATTCAGGGAGATGAACGATTTCTTCGGCGAGTTCTACCGCCTCCCTCTCCGATAGCCCCTTTACAATGATGTCAATATCCGAGTCGAGGCGGAACATCCCTTTTTTGAGGACAGAGCCAAAGACGCAAATCTCTCGTGTGGAGGGAGCACGTCTTTTTATCTCCTGCGCCAGGACGCATAATTTACCAGTGGCGTTTGTGCGGCGTTTCTCTGCTATTTGAGCCGCCTTTCGCCTCCGTTCCCGCCACGCCCTTACATAAGGCTCCCATTCAGGCGAGGGCTCCGAAGGCATTATCTGGGGTTTTGCTTCCATTGGAGATTTCAAGGCAAAGAGGAGAATGGTGGGCCCAGCTGGACTCGAACCAGCGACCGACCGGTTATGAGCCGGTGGCTCTAAGCCAACTGAGCTATGGGCCCACAAAAAAGGATGGAGAAAATAAATCTTTTAGTAAACTCAATTCTAATTTATCCTTATTTAGAGAAGAGAAGCGCTGTCAAGGGAAAATAATCCCCGGCGCACGTTGAAAAATTGTTGAAAGGAAAGACTGAAAAATCGTAGCGTTTTTTATGTTCGCTAAAAAGAATTGAGGGTACATAGAAAAGGGGAGAAAAATGAAGACATACGAAGTCCCTTTAAAAATAACGCCAGAGGGAAAGGTAGAATTCCCGGAGGATTTTTTATCCTCCCTTCCGCGGGAGCAGGAGATTAGAGTAATAGTTCTTGTGCCAGAACCTGGAGATCTAAAAGAGCATGGCAGCTGGGCTCGATTAACGGCAGAGCAATTCTTTGCAGGCTATAACGAAGCAGATTCTATCTATGACAGGTTTTGAACTATGGAAGACTATCGTAGTGGTGATGTTGTATTGCTCTGCTTTCCTTATGGTGACGTGGCAGAAGCAAAACGACGTCCAGCGCTGGTTCTTCTGGATACGGGTGATGATGACATTGTTGTCGCCCGGATAACAGCTCAATCAGCCCGCACGAAGTTTGATGTTGAGCTTCAAAATTGGCGGCAGTCGGGATCATTACTCCCCTCGGTTGTCTGGCTGCATAAAGTAGCAACTCTGGAAAAACGTCTGGTAGAACGAAAACTGGGAACATTAACAAAGACTGACCGGGAAGATGTCCAATCTGTTATCCGGCAACTCTGGACATCTCCTTAAGCATTAACAAAACGTCAAATATATTTGTGAACACATTTACCGCGAGCGTCAATCTCAGAAAGGACATTAAGTTGTCGATTTAACTTTTTTGCGGAGCAGCGGTTAACGTAGCATTGCTTCGTAGGATTGGCGTATGAGGTCTTTGACCCGCGGCAGTTGCCCTACATCCGTAACGCCGAGTTCAAGATCCCCCGTGCCCCAATGGCCGATTTTGCTCACATCTCTTGCAAATTCGGGCGGAGAAGATAATTGCTTATATTTAAGTTTTAGCCATATACGGATAAGGCTTTTTCTAAGTAGAATGGAACAAAAGACACGCTTGTTTATATAAAAGCCTATAACAAGTTTCATGGGTTTCGCGATTACAGCATCTGGGTCCAGAACAAGACAAAACTTTTTAATTTCTGTGTAGATCTCAATTATCTCCCGCGGTTTTCCCTTTATGTGATGTGCCTCATCATATTCTTTAGATTTACCGCGAGATAACTTTGTTTCCCAGCCCGTAACGCCTATCTCAGAATACCTGGTAGATGACACTTTCGGCATAATTGGGGGAGGAAGTTTGGTAGATGATTCCATCGGTGCTTTAAGTGTTCCACAGATGCGGGCGAGGCTTTCTTTTATTTTCTGCGGTTTTAATTTTTCATCACCCGCTGCCGTGCGGATGACCTTTATGAACGCCCTTGGCGGCTCAATCATAACCTTTTCAAGAGCCTTGCGCACCTTGCTATCTGTAAACATCTGTTCGCCGAGCGCATCCAGAGTGCCCTTAGCCATTTCCTCGCGGGACAATCGCCAGAGTTCTTCAGCAACCTGTTTAAGGGGCATCTCACCTGAATCCTGCGGGTCGAATGAGACTTCATAGAGTAGTTTTTCCGGTGCGGGGCATTTTTCCACGCTCTTATAGATGCGCCAGCGGATGCCGTTTGTCAGCACGCACCAATCAATCCCGGCATTGGTGGCATAACCGACAACCTGCGTGATGGCTTTGACGTCATCGAGTGAATCATTAAGCGGTTTTGCCTCTACCAATAGAACCGGCTTTCGATTGATTTTCAGCGCATAATCAACCGATTTTCCATCCACAGTCGGATATTCCTCTTCGACCTCGTCGGGGTCGCAAACGTCCCAGCCAAGGGCTTCAAGGATAGGGCTAATGAAAATCGTGCGAGTTGGAGTTTCTTTCAGCATCGTTCTTCGCAGCTTATCCAGATTAATCCTGAGTTTCTCCATCAACTGAATTAATTCCTTCATACCTTGTACCTCTCATATTTTATGGGCAAGAATAACAAAGTGGTTTTCGTTGTCAAGTAATCTTTGTTGCGTTCCGCGATTACACACCTGAGCGCTCCATATTATTTAGCTATATCGAGAGGCATTGCAATGTCCACATTCGCCAGGGCGCGAAGGGGATAATGTTGGCTTGCCTCAAGCACCTCGATTCCCAGGAGCTTATGGTTTTCACCAATGTCGAGCACAATTCCCGGCATAACTTCCCGGTTTTCCTTAAATTTCCCCTCGTCCAGCTGGATATACAAGGCATCTGCTTCAGTGTCGTAAGTAATTCTCATAATTTTCTTCACCTCTTTTCCCATATTGTGGAAATTATCACAATAGCATCGGGCTTTTCCGAATACACGACCTTCAGGACGCCTTCCCTATATGAGCGATATGCCAGTTTACGGTTTCGATATCCCTGGGTAACCTTTTCAGGATGCAAGACAGTGTCACGTACCATATCTGGTGAGATTTTGCGTAATTTCATCCGTTCTCGGGCATGATAGGTATAGCGCATTCCCATATTATTTTCTCCACATCATCAACTACCGGGAAACTTCATCAGAAGGCTATTCACAAAGGTTTATGAGATACTAACCGGCTCAATCGTTTCTTCCCCTGGTACCACTGGTGTGGATATATAATTTGCGAAAAGTCATTGACTTATCTATAAAATCTGAATAGCACTTTTAGCAATATCGTTACAAGAACTGTTTATGTTAGATAAGGAGGTATGTGGCTATGAAAGAGGCTCTTGGGATGATTGAGACAAAGGGTCTGGTGGGCGTTATTGAGGCTGCCGATGCAATGGTGAAGGCTGCGAACGTTATCCTTGTTGCTTACGAGAAGATTGGTGGCGGATACGCGACCGCCCTGGTGAGGGGAGATGTTGCCGCGGTGAAGGCGGCAGTTGATGCTGGCGCTGCTGCGGCTCGCAAAGTCGGCGAAGTCATCTCGGTGCACGTCATCCCGCGCCCTCACGAACAATTGGAAGATGTGCTTCCCATCACACTGCCTGAAAAACCCAAAAAGTAATCACTGATTCGTGGGGATTTGCAAAATGGAGGAATCGTCGGATACTAACCTGAATTCACCTCAACGCTCTGACGATTCCTCTTTAGATTTTGCTGTGCCTGAATTTCCCGCACCGCCGTCTGAATCAACTCCGCCCCCTACTGAAAAGAGTAAAAAGCGTCCGCGCTGGTTCGACCTCGCTTTCCTGATTGCGCTCGTAATTGCTTCATTCTCCACCGTTGTCCTGACGGGACGCTCTGGCTATGGGCTTTCGTGGGATGAGGAGTATTTTTATAGCCCCTCGCGCGATGCCGCACACTGGCTCTACCGCGCTCTCTTCACAAAAGACCGTCCACTCTCAAGGCGCGACATTGATACCGCCTGGTCAGAGAATAAAGAATTGCCATCTGTGGTGAAAGTTTGCCTTGGGACAAGCAGCCTCGCGTTCGGCGGGTATATTGATGAACTCACCGCATTGCGTATCCCCTCCGCCGCCGCTTATGCCCTCACGCTTGCGATTATGTTCCTCTTTATGTTTCGCAGGTATGGGCGGGCGGCTGCGCTATTGACCGTTTTCACCTATGCATTGATGCCGCGCATATTCGGGCACGCACATATCGGTGCGGCTGAAACTATAACGGCACTGATGACGCTTCTCACCGTAATCTGTTTTCTGAAGGGACTTGAGAGTGCACGCTGGAGCGTTATACTGGGCATTGTCTTCGGGCTTGCACTCAATACGAAAATCAATTGCGCATTCTTGCCGCTCATTCTTCTGCCCTGGGCGCATATTTACCACCGCAAGCGCTATGTGAATAATTTCTTTGCGATGGTTTTTCTCTCGCCCGTTGTGATGGTTATTACGTGGCCGTGGCTATGGCACGATACGGTGCAGCGACTCCTCGAATATTTTCACTTCTACGTCTCGCACCAGTTCACAGCCGTTTACTATTTCGGGCAGAGGTATAATTACGGCTCGACGCTTGCCCCCTGGCATTATCCATTTGTGATGACGGTTTTCACACTGCCGCTTGCGGTTTTGCTCTTTGCGATGAGCGGTATTATATATGCATTACAGAATCTTCGCCGCGAGCCTCTACCGGTTCTGTTTTTATGGGGGGCGTTTTTAACGCTTGTCATATCGACATTGCCCGCTTCGCCAAAATATGACGGCATTCGTTTATTCTTCCCCGCATTCGTTTTCTTCGCAATACTCTGCGGCGCAGGATTTGCCGGCACCTTGCGACGTATCCCGAAAGGCAAACCGATACGCGGGGCGTTTTACTGGAGAGATGCTGCGGCGGTTCTGGGCATTGCATTCGTTCTGGGCAACGGGGCGCTGGCGACAATCCGCAGCAACACGCATTCCCTCTCATATTTCAATTGCCTGATTGGCGGGACACGCGGGGCATATAACAAAGGGATGGAAACCACATACTGGGGCGAGGCAGTGAATGACAATGTCTTGAATGTGCTGAACGAACTCCCAAAGGGCGCACGCATAAAAACCCTGGCTCTCCACAATGAGGTATTTAACCTCCTTCAGCGTTGGGGCAAACTGCGCAACGATTTGCGCTTCAATTCAGGTCCGCCGCCTTACGATTATCACTTGCTTTTGTTGCGCAAGGGATTTTTTGCCAGACCCGAATGGTGCCTGTTTCTTACGTGGCAGAGGCTGAAGGTCTTTGAATATAAAGGCGTGCCGCTTGTGATTCTCTTCAAGACCGGCGCGGAGTTCGAAAGAGTGTGGTCAGAGTTCCCCAAAGAACGGAGAATGCGAAATGAAGAGAGGGACTAAAGCGGGAGGGCGCATCATTGCGCTCCTGACCGATTTCGGGTTGCGCGATTGGTTTGTTGCCTCGATGAAGGGCGTCATTAAGTCAATTGCGCCCGATGCCGAGATTGTGGACATATCTCACGAGGTTGAGCGACATAACATTATGTCGGCATCGTTCATTTTAGAGGCTTGCTATCGCGATTTCCCCGAAGGCACAATCTTTTGTGCGGTGGTTGACCCGGGAGTGGGCACCGAGCGCAAACGCATCGCCGCAACCGATGGGACATATTTTTTTATCGCGCCAGACAACGGACTCCTCACGGGCGTTGAGGCGCAATCGGAAATCTGGCTTGCATATTACATCACGAATCCAGACGTAATGCACGCCGGAGCAGGGGCAACGTTCGAGGGACGCGATGTATTTGCTCCCGCGGCGGCTTATGTCGCAAAAGGTATCCACATCGAATCGTTCGGACAATTATGCGAGCAGATTGTGCAGCTCGACATCCCACAGCCGGAGAAAAAAGACACATCGCACATAGAGGGGATCGTTGTATACACAGACACTTTCGGCAATCTCATCACGAACATAACGCCCGGAGACATTCCAGCGACATTTGATGCGGCTAACATCACCGTCAGCATAGGGAGGCAAAAGATACGAGGCATCAGAGCAAGTTTTGCGGCGGTGGCGCGTGGGAAGTTAGTTGCGTATTGGGGTTCGACCGGCAGGTTAGAGATAGCCATAAATAAAGGCAACGCCGCGCGAGAGTTATCCGCCGCCCCCGGCACGCCAATTACGCTCCGCTTCGGTAACCCTCTCAACACCAAATAACTAACCCAAATCCAGTGATAAGAGTTAAAAATATTTGCTCTTTGACATAAAAAATACTTTCAAGGTGGCTTCGTTTCTGGTTAATATTCGATTGTTTTGAATCAACAAACCGGAAAGGAGTCTCACCTTGAAAGTGAATAATGATGTATCAAAATCGCGCCGCGAAGTAAAGATAAAAACAACCAAAGCTAATATCACCAGTCGCAGCGGACTTCTTTTGTTTGACGAACTCATCCACCGTATCGGCGCCGCAAGTGTCCTGGATGAATGTCTCTGTGTCAAAAAACGCCAACGGGGCTTCACTGAAAGCGAATTCATCATCCCGTTTGCGCTGGCTCTTTTAGATGGCGCCTCGTGTCTGGATGACATCAAGCGCTTACGTGAGGATGAGGAAACATGCGACCTCCTCCAGATGGAAAAGTTACCACATGCCACCACGCTGGGTGATTTCCTCCGGCGCTTTCACATTGGAAACATCTATCAATTCAACAAGGCGCATCGCAAAATTGCAGAGAAATTTCATCAGGTGGACTTTCCCGAAACGGTTGGCGTGGACTTGGATTCCCTGGTCACAGAGAAACATGGGCACCAACAGGGTGTTGACCGCGCCTACAACGGAAAAAAGGGATATCATCCGCAGTTCGCCTTCCGGACCGACACGAAAGAGTGCATCTTTGCATGGCTGCAGCGGGGGTCGGCTTACTCGGCCCGGCGTGCGGTTTTCATGCTGCGGGCGATTTTGAAGGCGCTGCCGGAAAAGACAAAAACTGTGCACCTGCGTGCTGACAGCGCGTGGTATCAATTAAATTTTCTCCGGGCATGCGAGGATTGCAAGGAGCGGGAGCAAAAAGGGGTGTCGATACGTGGTGAAACGCAAAGACACGAACCGAGACAGCGGGCAGCAGGTTATGGAGTTTGTAAGGTATCGCTATCACGCGGTTGTGACCAATGACGAGGCATCGCCCGCGACGGATGTGATGACGTATGCGCTGGGGCGCGGTTCTATGGGAAACAACCTGAAGAAACTCTTGCACGGTTTGAGTCTGGATCATTCCCCCTGCGACGAATTCTTTGCCAACTGGGCGTTTCTTCTGATCGTGGTTTTTGCTTACAATCTGGCGGCATGGCTGCGCGCTTATGGACTCCCGGAAGAACACCGCAACATTACGCTGATGACTGGGATGCTTGCATCCACAGACGCTGCGTTATCGTTTTTTGCACGTGGCGGGGCGCGTGGTGAGGAGCGGGCATCGCATCTGGTTGGCACTGAAGGAGAATTACAGTTATTTGCAGGACTTTCTTGCCACCATCACGCGCCTCAGGCAGCTAACATTTACCTGAGGGGGCAGATGATAGCCCGGAGCAAAAAAGCATAAGGGAGGGGTGTGTTCAGGAGAGCCTAAAAATGAGCCCATCAGGTCCAGAGAACGCCCTTTAGGCGGCAAGATCGAAGATTTTCGGTCAAAGACCGCCCATCCATCCTTATTTTTTCATGTCAAAGAACGATAGTAATGCTTGAGCTCAACAAAACAGCAAATTTGTTTCTTTTCAAATCCTTATCGCTGGATTTGGGTAACTTATATGGGCGTTCTCCCCAAATGGTAAAAATTAGCTTTTGACAAACACCACAAATTATTCTTGAAGTCCACTTTTCCTTTAACATTTTTAGTCTAAAGTTACCGCGAATGTTTTTCTTTACAAAAAGGAGAAGTTTATGAAGGTATCTTTTACCGACCTCGGTGCTCAGTATCGCGAGCTGAAAAAGGAGATTGATGAAGCGATTAAAGATGCAGTTGAGAACAGCCGCTTCGTCGGTGGTAAACCGGTCAGGGATTTTGAGGAGGCTCTGGCGAAATATTGTCAGTGGAAATTTGCCTGTGGTGTGGCAAGCGGGACAATGGCGCTCTCCATTACGCTTCGCGCACTCGGGCTTAAACCTGACGATGAAGTTATCACCACCGTCCATACTGCCATACCAACAGCAGAGGCGATTACGCTCGCCGGCGGAAAAGTGGTTTTCTGCGACATCGAGGAAGATACATTTCAGATTGACCCGGCTTGCATCGAGGCGGCAATCACGCCCCGCACAAAAGCCATCATCCCCGTTCACCTTTATGGGCTTTCTGCCCGCATCGAGACAATTATGGAAATTGCGGAGAAACACGAGCTTGCGGTAGTTGAAGACATCGCTCAGGCTCAGGGCACAAGGTTCAACGGAAAATTGCTCGGGACGTTCGGCATTGCGGCAGGGCTTTCATTTTTCCCCTCAAAGAATCTTGGGGCTTTCGGTGATGGCGGCGCTGTTATTACAGAGGCCGAAGAACTCTATACCTTTGTGCGCAAATACTCCAATCATGGTCGGCTTGAGAAATACGTCCACGAGATGGAAGGCGCCAATGAACGCCTCGATTCGCTCCAGGCTGCTATTCTGAAAATCAAACTCACAAAACTCGATGAGTGGCTCGAGCGCAAACGCCGGGCGGCAAAGTGGTATCAAGAAGCACTGAAGGATGTTGAGCCGGTGATTTTGCCAAACCCCATTGCCGGCTGTGAGCCATCGTGGCACCTTTATGTCATTCGTGTCCCCGATCGCGACGACCTTATGAAATCCCTCAAAGAGAAGGGGATTTCCACCGGACTCCATTACCCGAGTCCACTCAATTTGCAGCCCGCTTATGCGTATATGAAAAAAGGAGCAGGCTCATTTCCGGTTGCCGAAAAGATAACGGGCGAAATCCTTTCGTTACCGATGTTTCCACACATAAAGCGTGAAGAAGTTGAATATGTTGCTACGCACATAAAGGCATATTACAAAGGCTGATGCAAAACGGTAAGATAGAGGAAAGTTTACGCAGGTTTGTCAGTGGGCGGCGCGGTGCTGCTGTATTACTTGCGTTCTTTTTTATTGGCGCGGGCATCGTTTTGACTTTTCGCCTGGGCGCTGCTCCGGTAACACTGCGGTCTGAATGGCGTTGCTGGCGTATCGTCCGGACGATGTATGAAACCGGGGACTGGCTGATTCCACGCAGGATGCCGGGCGGTCCCCCCTCCGTTAATAAACCACCCCTTTTTTACTGGACAGCGACATCTATTGCAAAAATCACAGGTGGTGTGAGTCTGACAAGTTTCCGCCTTACATCCGTCATAATGGCGTTCGGACTCCTTCTTCTGACATATTACTGGGGAAAGACGCTCGGAGGGGTGCGATATGGATTGCTGGCAGCCGGCTTATTGCTCGGAATGATGACAATTTACCGCATCGGTAGACTCGGCACATTTGAAATGGAACTTGCACTGCTGGATAATGCCGCCCTTTTTGCATTCGACCGTTGTTTCTTTCAGAAAAGAAACAGGCTTGTACCGCTCTTTGCCATCCTGACAGTTCTGGCTTTTATGACAAAGGGACCACCGGCATTTCTGGTCATCGGTCTGCCGATAGTTTTCTTTTTATGGCGAGAGAGTCAGCTCCGACGCATCTTCCGAAAGGATGTATTGCCGTGGCTATTGCTCATAATCCCGCTTGTGCTGGCGTGGTTCATAGCAGTGATTATCAAAGACCCTCAGGTGGGTAGAATTTTTTACAGGGAGGGCGTTTTGCCGCTTGGGGTCAAGACTGCAAAACACACAGCAATGCATTACAAGCCATTCTACTATTTTCTCTATAAGGTACTGGTGATAGCTGCACCGGTTTCGCTTTTATTCGGGCTGGCGATAAAGAGGGGATGGCGGGAGCGTTTATGGCGGGAGAACCGTCGCTTGTATTTTCTGGCGCTAATTTTCATTCTGCCATTTATTGCATTTTCTATTTTTCCGCAGAAGCAACAGCACTATATACTACCGCTGATGCCGGCGCTGGCTATGATTTTCAGCGAATCGGTGCTATGGTTTTTGAGCGCGGAGAAAAAGCAAAGTTGGTGGTGGCTGGGGATTTTGCCCGCCTTTTGCGCATTTGCCTTTTGCATAGTGGGCACAACATTTTTCCTCTATCTCTATGTAATTTTGCAAACAAACCTTGCATTATGTATCTTATGGTTATTAATATATTTATCTTTATCGCTATGGATTTTGCGAGCGGGCATTAATAGGCGCTGGCTTACGGCGGGACTTGTGGGGTTGGTTTTGTTCTGGGGAGTGGTTATGATAAAGACCGGCAGCTTTGATGTCCTCGATGCCCAGTTCTATCACGGTATTGAGAAAAATCAGCCCAGGTATAATAGAGAGCACTGGCAAAAACTCTTTCAGAAATATCCATTTCTGAAGCGAATATTTAAAGAACACAGGAGAAAATGGTGGCTGCCGAAAAAGCCCCAGATGTAGAGATTAGTGTCATCCTCCCCTGCTATAATGAGGAGGGTAATATAGAACCTCTCGTGAGGGAATTGACCGAGGTCTTGAGACCACTGGGGCACCCTTATGAAATAGTCTATGTAGATGATGCAAGCACAGATGGCTCGGTGGAAAAAATCCGTCAGGTGAGCCAGAAGTATCCCGGGGTGCGGCTTGTCCGCCACAAGTTAAACTGCGGCGAGAGTGCGGCACTTGTGAGCGGGTTTGAAAACAGCACCGGCGAGGTCATCATCACTATGGATGCGGATTTGCAGAACGACCCTCACGACATCCCGAAGCTATTAAAAGTGCTGGAGACCTGCGACATCGTTTGCGGCGTTCGCACAAAGCGAAAGGATAATCTTGTGCGGCGCATCTCTACACGCATAGCTAACAAGGTGAGAGATACACTTCTTCATGACGGCATACACGATGCCGGTTGCACCTTCAGGGCATTCCGTCGCCGCGTCCTTGTAAATCTCATTGCCTTCAAGGGGCTTCATCGCTTCCTGCCGACGCTCTGTCGCATTCACAGGTTCAAGGTTCGGGAAGTGCCCATCAATCATCGCCCGCGCCTCAAGGGCTATTCAAAATATGGGATATCGAATCGCCTCTTTGTAGGTATTCACGACATCTTTGGTATCCGCTGGTACAGAAAACGCCACTTCCCGCCCCGGAGATATTAGACTCGAGGTTTTCTATTCACAGACGTTTAAATCTCTTTTATGAAGAATCCAGCGACGCGGGTGAGTACTTTTCCTGCTTTCCTGGCTTCCTTATATAAATTGTTTCTTAAGTCGCTTTATCTCTTATTGACGTGTCAAATCTATGATATTTAACGACCGCATTTTATTATCTATCCCCCTTTACGGCAAAGAGCCGATTCTCATCACCCTGTGGACATTCATCGGGCTAACAGGCAATGTGCTTTACAGCGCGCGTGTGCTTATACAGTGGATTGCCAGCGAGAAGGCGAAAAGGAGCGTGGCGCCAAAAGCCTTCTGGTGGACGAGTCTTGCCGCTGCAGTGGTGATGATACTTTACAGCCTCCAGCGCGCAACCGATGTCCGCTTCGCAAAAGAACCAACCACACTCCCATTTCTGATTGGCTATATAGTTACACTCGTGCCGTATATTCGCAACCTGATGTTGAGCTACACGGTGAGAATCCGCTGGCACATATTGAGTTACCTTGCTGCGGCGGGTATCTTCAGTATTTGTATAGTAATGATTGTTAAGATGGACATCCCGGTTGTGCGCTCGAAGTGGTTCTTTATCGGGATGCTCGGTTCGCTCATCTGGTATACACGCTTTTTATGGCAATGGGTGTATGCAGAGAAGGAGAAAAAAAGCACCTTTCCCCTATCCTTCTGGTATATGAGTCTTTCGGGCGCCACGCTAAATCTAATATATGCCCTCATAATGCACGACCTCGTTTTTATCTTGAGTTTTCTGTTTAATTCGATACCTATCAGTAGAAATATCATTTTAACAAAGAGACATTTTGCAAGGGAGAAAATTTCAAATGCAAGGAATTAGAGGAGTAAAAGACGGACATTATTCGCCTGAGAATCCGTTCAAATTTGCCGTAATCGGTTGCGGGCTGATGGGTTGTCGCCATACCGAAATCCTTCAAGGCACACCACGAACAACGGTTAAGTGTGCCTTTGACAAAGACCCGAAACGCGCCAGTGAGTTCAAGGAGAAATACGGCATCCCTGTGATGGAGAGCTACGAGGAAATCTTGAAAAGAGATGATGTAGATGGCATCCTTATTTGCCTTCCCAGTTCGCTGCATTCCGAATATGGGATTCCTGCCGCCGAGGCTGGCAAACACATTGTTACAGAGAAACCGATTGACATAGACCCCGGCGGGGCAACCGCTTTGATAGATGCCTGTCGAGATTCCGGCGTCCTTCTCACAATTATTTCCCAGAACCGTTTTCACGAAGGCGCATTCGCCCTGAAGCGAGCAATAGAGCAAGGCATCATTGGCAGACCCGTTATGGCACGCGTCTCCGTGCACTGGATTCGCGATGACCGGTATTATCAATCGAGCGATTGGCGTGGGCGATGGTCTGGCGAGGGCGGCGGCGTCCTTATGAATCAGGGTATTCATTATATTGACCTCTTACTGTGGCTACTTGGTGAGGTGGATGGCGTTATGGGTGTGACGCGCACATTCCGCGACACCATAGAGACCGAAGACATTGGCGCCGCACTATTCAGGCTGAAAAACGGTTGCATCGCATCCATCACCGTCAGCACCAGCACTTTCCCCGGTTTCCCCGAGCGGCTCGAAATATACGGAGAAGATGCCGCCTGCATTATTGAGAGGGGCAAGGTCGCATTTTACAAGAGCCGCAGCGATACGCCTCTGCCCGAAGTTTCTTTCCCGCTGCCGGAGCCTGCCGACCTTCTGCCTAAATATATCCCCTTCCAGCGGCAATATAATGACTTCCTCGATGCACTCGATTCTGGCAGAAAACCGCTCGTCAGACCTGAAGAGGCACTCGGCGTTATTAAGTCGGTGCTGGCGATTTATGAATCTGTCCACACCAAAAGCGAGATAAGTCCTGCCGAAATAGCCTCCACACGAGATTCTTGATGAAACTAACCGAAAAGATATTTTATAGCGCGGTGCGTCATCCTTATATTGCTACTATGGCGCTTGTGCTATTTTTGCTTTTGGTTCCCGCCTGGTTACGTCCGCTCCACACCCCCGATGAGGGGCGTTATGCCGAGGTGTCGCGGGAAGTCCTCACGGGCGGGCACTGGCTCGTTCCGCACATAAATGGCGTGCCACACTTAAGCAAGCCGCCGCTCTATTATGACCTCTCGGCGGTGGCGTTTTTGATATTCGGTCAAAACGCATTTGCGATACGGCTCGTTTCCATAGGGGCGTTTTTATGCGGGCTTTTCTTTTCCATTCGCTGGGCAAAGAGATGGGGAAACGCGCAGGCGGCGGCACTCACGGGACTGATTGGGGCTACCATATTCCAGTCGGCTGCCACAGCACAGTTTGCAGATTTGAATATGCTGCTTACGCTCTGGGTTACGCTGGGACTGTTATACTTTTTTGAGGCACTGGAAAATCCGCAAAACCCCGCAGCGTGGTATGTAGCGTGGTTGTTTCTCGCACTGGGGTTCCTGACAAAAGGTCCCCCTGCCCTGTTTATACCCGCGGTGATACTCATACTATACCGCATTTTTAGCGGTAGGTCGTTTAGGATTTCAGCCCGGCACTGGTTCGGGGGAATCTTGCTATTCTGCATAGTGACATTTCCGTGGTATTTCTGGATACTTTTGCGTGAGGGGAAAAATCTCTGGTCATTCTGGACAACTGATATAATGCGACGCACCATAGTCAGTGAGAAGATGACTCACAGCATTCCGGGATATTATGTCGTGGTTTTGCTTGTAGGTGGGGCGTGCTGGTCGTTTCGGTGGCTGGCTGACTG
Source organism: uncultured Candidatus Sumerlaeota bacterium (assembly GCA_964526215.1). Classification (GTDB taxonomy): domain Bacteria; phylum Sumerlaeota; class Sumerlaeia; order MWCT01; family MWCT01; genus CAZGKP01. The sequence goes on along the minus strand of CAZGKP010000088.1, from coordinate 44 downwards.
GCTACATTTTCGTAGAGAGAAGCGAAGGCGCGAAGGGAAATTCG
>CAZGKP010000087.1:0-14619 GCA_964526215.1 uncultured Candidatus Sumerlaeota bacterium | reverse complement strand
ATATTTCTCAAGTTCCTTATCGCTGAAATCTCGTGCATCTTTTCTAATCGAAGCATCGAACGCCTCTTTGAGAAATAATTCCTTCAGCGCAGTGAGTGATTTTTTTACCTCCGGGGTTGACGCGGAAGCCCGAGATTCCCCCTCTTTTGCCAAAATTGCCTCGGTAACAATCCGCTGGAAGTAAATTTTGTGGGCGTGAATCTCCACAGGATAAATATATCTGGCAATCGGTGAGAACGGCGGTTTATCAAATGCCTTTTGGTAAAGTTCGAGGTCGTGTAGCGTAATCTTTTCAGAACCGCCGGCAAATGTTCCAACAACACCTCTTTCACGCGCAAATGCGCCAGAGACGCAAAGTAGCATCACGGCAATAGAAATCCAGCACCTTCGCATAACAAATACCTCCCGATAAAAAAAGGATGGAGCGTAAATACTCCATCCTTCCTGTTATATGGCGGTGTTATGTGTCAACCACTTTCCCGACAATTATTCGTAAAGTGCCCAATTGGAGGACACCCCTGTCGCACCGCTGAAATCATTCACATCTCGCGGGTAGATACTGTAAGCGGAGTTGAAAGGTGTAGAGTAGTCATACTGCATTACGATGCCACGAATATCCAGTCCACCGTAGTAGATACTTGTTCCCACGATGTTGGTGGAGGCATCAATGCGCATCACGCCGGTTGCCCCGCTGACCGAAATCTGGTAATTGGCGTCCCCGTCGAAAAGACCATCCGAGTCGGGGTCCCCGCCTGTCCGGGAGTTACCCATAGTATTACCAATGATTGCGCCCTTTATCTCGACGAGATTGCCTTCGTATGCCTCTCCGCAGAAAGCGTTGGAGCCTTCCTCATCCACATTAGAGACAACGTTCACAGAAACCTCCTGTGGGGAGGGTTCACCGACACCAGCCTGTTCAACCACATAATATGGGGGACCGCCCTGAATCTGCGCAAGACCATTGTATTGCCCGATTTTGCCTGCCACGATTACTTTATCACCACGGGCGATACCCGTAATATTCCCTGCGTTATTGCGCACCTCGATGCCGTCAGAAGATGAGACTCCAGCCATTGTGAGGTTTTGCGTCTGGAATTCAGTAGCCGTAACGATGCCCCGCACGGTGACATAAACGTCTGTATAAACCTGGTCGCCGTTGGGTGTGTTCACGTCATCTACATCACCCGGAGCGCGTATCCCTGCCAGAAACTCCGCCGTAAGATTACTGGTGGGATTATTGCTCAGGTCTTTTACGCCGTTTATGGTGATGGTAAGTTTGCTGGTAGTGGGTAATGCCGATGCGAAGTCAAGTGTAACCTTTGAGTGGTCGGTTGCATCCCGTGTAGCGGATGAAGGATTACCAACACCGCCATCAACCGTGTAATTGGTTGTCGTCTCGGCGCTTGCCTGCTCGACGTCTTCTGTAAACGTAATCTCGATGGTATCGTCATCAACCACGCGGATAAGTTTATCACTCGGAGGGGTGGTATCTCCACCCGGTCCCTGACAGGAGGCGTCATCTGCGTAAACAGAGGAAGCCGATACAAAACCTCCAACATCATACATCCTGATTTGAAACCAGACCTGGGCTGCGTTTGCCGGGGATGTGACAGGTCCATAGGTCTGTGGTTGCCAATCTCCGCTATCAGAGGTATAGGTCCCCGGTCCTTCACTGGAGATAAAAGTGCCTCCCGAATCACGCCAGGAAATCCATAGGCGAACCCTTATCTGGGGATTATTGTCGAGGATGTATGCGGAAAACGTATAATCGGCACTGGCATTAACCGAAATTACCTGATGAAAATCCTTCCGCCCCGAGGTGGTCTTTTCAAGCTCTGCACTGCTGGTGCCTGAGTGAATCTGGGTTGTTTCCTGAGTAACGGTGAGACCTGTAACTCCAGGAGCCAGAGTCCAGGGATTGGGATTGCCTCCCGTCCAAGTCTCGAAACCTTCGTTCTGACATAATTCATCTCCCGCGCCAATGCTCGCACATAAAAGCAATGATAATACCACAATGAAGACGCCTAACCTGTAAATCTTGGTCATAATTCCGCTCTCCTTTCTAAAAGGTTTTTCATTCAAAAAATTTATCAAAAACCCTACTCATTCACCTTCTGTCATCTAATTAAACGACCATATATATGCTGGGGCTTTTTGTCTGTCAAGTTTTTCTTGCACACATTGCGAGTGGGCAATTGTTTCGATACAACATTATCGTTTCTTGAGTGTGATGCGTAATTTGTCTACAACTGTGTTGCCCTCGGCATCGGTGACCATAATAGTTACAACCAGTTCCTCTCCCTTCAACTTGTCGAGCAAGAATGAGAACGATTCGGTTTGGGAATCGAAAATACCATCTTCCGGATTTACACGAAACCAGTCCTGGGCATTTACACTATATTGAGCAGATGATATAATGGATGTCTCATCTTCAAGTGCGGCGTGGATGACGATGGCGTCTTTTTCCACACGGTCATACGTCATCTCTTCGACAAAGTGCGGAGGTGTGTTGTCAATTGTGAAGATGTCGCTTATATATTCGGACTCCTTTGCCTCGGGCTTCGGGTTGGAGGGTATATCTGATGCGGTGAGCTTAATACGATAACGCCCATCCGGCAGGGCGGCGGTGCTGAAATCATAAGACGTCTTTTCCAGTTTGTCTTCAATTTTCTTCCAGACCTCTTCTCCCTCACCTTTGAAATAAAGAGCATAGCGGAGCTTATCACCCTCAGGGTCGGTAACCCTCCAGGAGATTTTCACCTTCTTTGGATTTGAGTTCGCCTTTGCATCTATTGAATCAGCCGGTTTTGAAGTCTCAGGTTTACCCTTTTCCTTGCCTGAAGGTTTTTTCTTCGGTGGTGCCTTTGGTTTCCCGGGGCGGCTGACATCGAGCTTCTGAATCAAGGGTGCACGGTTGGGTGGGACGTAATAAGACTCCACCTGTTTTACGACGGGGAGGGATTTTTCGCTGCGACTGGAGAGGAGGAGTTTATACTGGAAGAATCGCGCAACCAGACACGTAATGAGGGCTTGTTTATTTTTTATAGACTCTGCTTTCGTCCATTCAGACCAGGTCTTGTCCGGCTCTTTTGTGTTACCGCTCCGCGTGGATACGCGGACAGCAGTGCCTCTGGGGAAATCACCCTCAATACGAATCCGTCCCCACTGGACTGCCGTATCTGCATCGTGCACGGCAGATAGATATTCACCCTTCGAGCGGTCTTTCCAGTTTATGGAGCAGAGGCGTGCAGGTTTGCCGGTGCCGAAATATAAATGCCCTTTTACATTCGCAAGGGCGAGGATGTATTTTTCCTCTGCCGAGAAGAGAACCGTATATTTGTTCAGCTCCTCCACAGAATAGAATTTACCCTTTTCGCCAATCCCTGCAAGGACGGTTTTCGTCTCAGGGTCGTAAGCCAGTGAGTGAATGGGGGATTCCGGTGCATCCAGCACTGGCCACACATAGCCAGCCATATCCAGCTTTATGATGGAGGATTTCTTCCCCATAAAAAGGGGCAGGCGAAGCATAATCTTTTTAACCTCCGCTTCCTTTTTGCTACTATCCGAAGAGCCACTCTCGCCCTTTTCCTTCTCCTCGTTTTTCTTCTTGGGTCTGGGGGGAGTGGGAAGCTTCTTTGCGGAATTTAGTGCGGCGTAAATAAAACCATCTTCTCCCCAGGCAATTGCACGCACCTCGTCCACACCAGAGTCGTAAAGGACAAATGCCCTATCCTTTTCGTATACGCGATAGATGCGCCCCTTATTCTGTGAGGCGAGGTAAATCGAGCCATCCTGGATTTTTTGTGGTAGCAGGATGTCCATAAGATTCTTGTCGGGAGCCTGATAGTAGACCTCGCCTTTGCCCTTGGGTGAAATCTTAAAGAGCTTACCCTCGGTGCCGGTTGCGGCGAATAGATTACCCTCTTTATCAAATGCGAGGTCCCATACATATTCCTGACCTGTCTCAAAAAATGTGGTGGGTTCATCCTTTTTTGCAATGCGATAAATTTTGCCGTCCGGGGATGCACCTGCATATAAAATGCCTTTTGCATCCACAGCCAGGGCATAAGCGGCAACCTCCGAAAGGTCGCAAAAAACCTCCGCTTTCTTCTTTTTGGGCAAACGGTAAATTCTTCCCTCGTTACCGGTGGAGAAGAAGATAGTGCCAGCCGCCACGGCGTCTCTTCGACCCGGGGCACAGACAATGCGCCAGATGAGGTCATCTTCTCCCTTCCAGATTTCTTTCACTCCCGGGGCAGGTGTGAGTCTGCCCTCACTTGAGAGGGAGGTAGTTTTTAGCTCCCCCTTTGCAAAGTCGCTGAACGATTTTTCCCTGAAGACCTTTGTGGATGAAGCGAGAGCGCCAAAAGATGTCGCCAGGACGAAAGCAATCGCCAGCGAGACGCTGATTTTAATGCGTAAGTGCTTCAAGATACTCCTCCTTTTTGTAGTCATCTCTGATTGCGGGAATCAGCTTTACTGATTCCTTGGCAATCAGGCGTCATATCCGATTGCATCGCAATCGGGCGTCATTAATCAAGAACCTGCGATACCTGTGGCTAAAACCCTACCTGCGCCCACGACGATTAACCTTTACCGAAAGGGTCCGCGAATCCTGTATCTCAAAATCAGTATCGAGGACTTTCTCTGTAATAAACTTGAGGAAAAGCGGTTGCGTGTATGCATCCACTGCGGCATCTTTTGTGGCGGCGAGTATGCTGGGAGGCAGACCCGGCATCTCTGCCTCCTTCACACGTAAGCCCGTCTGCGGCTCGGTCAGGGTGAGGTAAAGCTTGTTTCTGGGGTAACTTATGGCAAGACTCTTAACAAGTCCCTTGAAGCTCAAAATATTCACCAGACCCGGAGAACGCCGATATTCCAGACGGGTGCGCGCATCGCCATTGAGCACCCGGAGTTGATATGTGCCATCTCGCAGGTCTTTAGAGAGTGCCATTTCAACGGTGCGGGAAAAACGCGGTTCTCTGTATGGCTGGAAGAATAACTTTACACGCACGGTCTCACCCGGCTTATATACATCCTTATCGAGCCGGGCAGCCTCAATGGCTACGGCTTTGAACTTGTCTATTATGTCAATATCAAATTGCACATTTTTTACGTCCACCTCCCTATACACATTGTTCATCAAGCGCCGGAGGTCATTATAGACCGGCAGAGAGGCGGAGAAGGCAAGGATGAAATCTGTGGAGATGAAATTCTCCTTTTCGATGGTTGTGCCGTCTTTTAGATTTATTGCATAATGTATTTTTGCTGCGGATTTTCCGAAAAATTTATCGCTATCAATAATAGACTCGGAAACAGCAATGTCGGCAAGTGCTGGTCCGAATCTGCGGTCTTCCCAGACTCGGTAGTGAAATTTACGCTCCTCTCCTCTGTCTTTAAGTTTCACATTTACAGCGACATTAAAGGTTGGCGCCTCGACACCGAAGTATCCACCGATTGCAGAGAGACGGTCCTGACGTATGCTCCCGACCTCGCGCACACTTGCACCCAGCTTGAACGGTCTGGCATAACTGGGCATTGTGGTGAAAATATAGGCACTTGCCATCGGTATATCTATATTACCCATCTGGAACATCGGATGACCGAAAGCCACAAGTTTATGTCCCTTTCGATAGGTTACGGTTCCCACTGCAGAGAAATCCATCGAGCCCGACATAAGGGGGATGGCGATTCCAGAACCATTCTCTATGGGTTTGTCGGCAAGTTTCTTATCGAGGTTATGTCCGGCACTACCACCCGGCACGGGCATCAATAATGTATCGGCAAAGTAACGACGCACACGCTTCATAACTGCCGGATGACAACCCGAGATTAAAAGTGGCGTGCTGAGTGGTTCAAGAACCAATGATTGTGGTTGCTCCCCACCGGGGAGATTGATGCCTTCGAGCACATCCGCACCGAGTGTGACCGAACGCTTGCTAAATCGGCTTTTTCTGCCCTGGAAGATTGTGTTTTTCTGCCCTGCAAGGAAATCTTTCGGCGGAACGGTATCAGGCGGATGCGGTTTATCATCCGTTCGCTCAAACACCTTCAGCATATTATGTATAGGCGTAATCCCGGCGATTGGTTCCTTTGCGAACCACCACCCATACGCCACTGCACCAATGAGGCGTCCTTTTACATAGACCGGGCTGCCGCTCATCCCCGCTATAACGCCCATATCTTTGAATTGCGGACCGGATAGCTTTGCAAGAATCATATCCATCTCGGGAAAGACATTGTGCATCACGCCCAGAATCTCAACATCGAAACGCTCAAGGTCATTGTTCTTGAAAGAAGAGACGCCGTAGCCCTTCATTCCGGCTTTCAGCTCATTGGTGGATATAAATTCCGCCTCTTCAGCAGGCGCTTTTTTCGCCTCATCTGAAAAGACACACATCGTCCCCACTGCACAGACCAATACCAGAATGAAGAAAGATCTAATTTTCAACACAGCCCCCTTTTTACATTAAAGGCATTTTTCTATCAATTGTGAATAATGTATAGAACATTTCAAAGAAATTTCTATCTCGTTTCAAAATGTCAAGAACGATATGACACTGGCGGAAATCTTTTGCTCCCGCTGATACTGCCCCGAACGGTGGTGTAGCCAATTTTCCTATGTTTGTAACACTTCAGCATTATGAAAAAATGTAGTAACATTTTAGCTCTTTGAAAATGGGTTATGTTTTTGACGAAGCCCCGATTTTGCATCGGGAGACTCGGGCATCCTGCTTGCCAGATACCACAGGATGCCGCCGGCGAAAAGCATCCCGACGCTGAGCCATTGTCCACGTGTTAGCCCCAGCCACCCGAAGCCAATGCCGACATCAGGCTCCCGGAATTGCTCGACAAAAATTCGCATCACTCCATAAGCCCAGAAGAATATTGCCGAAACCTGTCCGCTCTTCTTCGCCCTCTTCCCGAACCACCAGAGAATCGCAAATAAGACCAGACCCTCAAGGAACGCCTCATATAATTGCGAGGGATGTCTCGGTGTTAAGAGGGGACGAATAAGAAAAGCCACAGCATCGTTCTGGCGCACAGCGGATATTAACTCGTTTACATCCTGAAATACAAATCCCTTCCCGGCGAAATAGTTAAATAGATGTGTGATTTTCTCCGAAGACCAGTTCATTATCTCGGTGGGGAAACAAACAGCCCAGGGAACATTCGTCGGTCGCCCGAACAGCTCACCGTTTATATAGTTTCCAATCCTGCCGAAAAAGAGACCGAGCGGCGCTACCATCACTACACCATCGCCAATATGTAACCAGTGCACCCGATGCTTATGCGCAAAGATTAAGACCATAATCGTGATACCGATGAAGCCGCCGTGACTCGACATCCCCCCCTGATTTATTGCCAGCACTCCCCAGAAGGGAAAATGGCTGTCAAACTGTGTGAGCAAAGGTAGGTCGTAAAATAATACATAACCAAGGCGTCCCCCGACAAGCACACCCACAATTAAATATGTCAGCAAGCCATCAATATCCTGATACGAGATGTGCAATCTGCCGAGCTTTGACAGGCGGCGCAGCAGAAAAAGACCCGTTATAAATCCCGCGACATAAGCCGCTCCATACCAGCGCAGTCCAAAGTTGCCGCTGAATCTTATGATGTAGGGGCTTAATCTATGAAGGTAGAAGCAGTGCGGTGCCACGAAACTTTGCTCCGGGTGTGGCTATTTTATCCATAGAAATAGAGGTCTTTTTAGGTCGCTGATAACACTCGTTAAATTTTTATCTGTGTTTCCGCCCACGCAAGAACCGATGCTGCTATCTGCAAAGCCTCATCGAGGTCATCTTCAGTTATCACCTCAGGTAATTCCATATACCGCCCCTTGACTGCATAAGGCGTAAGGCTAATAACCTTAAACATAAACTGTGGAATCTCCAGACCGGAAGAGATACAAAGGTCAATAAGTGCTTGCAGGCTATGTGTGGGAGGAAAATGCACCCCGTGAAATACCATAACGGATTTAAGGGATTTCTCGGCACATTGTTGGGCGTGGAAAGCTACTTGCTCGGGGAGAACGCCTTCCGCTGAACGGGCTATTCTTGCCAGATTAAGGTCTGAACGGGCAATCTGTAGCCAATCTTCAGGTGTTCCGGCTTTGCCCTCTTCTCTCTCCACGCTCATAAATCGTTTTTCCCTCTTTCAATACCTTGTGATAAATCAAAGACCAGCGGTCTTTATACTTTTCGAGAATTTCAGGTGTGGCAACAATAATGTCTATCGGAACCCCAAGCCCCAATAATGCGCGATAGATTTTGACCGCTTCCTTACGCCGATGTTGAACGCCCGATTTTACAACCATCAAATCAATATCGCTTTCGGGGCTGGCATCTCCCCGTGCGTGCGAGCCAAAAAGTACAATCTCCTCCGGGTCACTGACACGAACTATACGACGGACTATCTCTTTGTTAAGTTCATTAATGTTCATTCAAAATTCCCTTCTCGGGCTGGAGATAGCGTGACTTTGTAATAGAGATTGCCACCGATTAGCTCGGACTCTATCGCATTCAGAGAGACTAATTCGCCTATGTATTTAATCGCCTCATTGCGATGGATACCGAGTCCGTTTGCAATATCATCCAGAGAGCAAGGGCGGCGCTCAAGCAGAGCCAGGACATCTGAACGCTGCGTCGTGAACTCTTTTAATTTATGCGTGCCCCGATAGTCTGCGATTATGTCTGCATTCTCTCCCAGCATTTTCACCAGTTTGTGAAGTTGCTCAGCGGGCACGGCGTAAGCAAACTCCTCGGCTGGCGGTCTCGTTACGGTATTAATTTGAACCTTATCGGGTTTGATTTTCTCAATCCACCCGGCGATTTTTTTCACCTCTGCCTCTAACCCCGTAACGCCGCCCAGCAAAAAAACCTCCAGCCAGATTTGACCGGTGTATTTTTTGCGAAATGCAATCAGCCCGTCAAGTAATTTTTCAAAAGTAATGTCGGGATGCGGGCGATTGACATATTGAAAGATTGCCTCGTCTCCCGCGCTTAGAGATGGCTTCACGAGGTCTGCGGCGCAGAGTGATTCGCGCACCTCCGGCATCCACAAGAGCGAACCATTCGTCAGCACCGCCACCGGGATGTCGGTCAGATTCTTTATGTCCGTAATTACATCGCCGATTTTATTATGGAGAGTCGGCTCGCCGGAGCCGGAAAGGGTTATATAGTCTGGCTTTGCCGGTTCAGCGAGTTTCTGTTCCAATTCCGCCAGAACCTCAGACGTCGGGACATATTCCATCCGGCGGATAGTTTTATTTGTGGTGCGTCCAAGCTGGCAGAATATGCAATCGTATGAACAGGTTTTATAGGGGACGAGGTCAACGCCGAGCGAGCGTCCGAGCCTCCGAGACGGCACCGGTCCAAAAATATGTTTGTAGTGTCTCAATTCGATTCTTTTTTCCGGGGAGAGTTATCGCACGGGGTATCTTTCCCACAGCAGGGTTTATGCTTTTCACAGGCGGCGGGTGTTTTACGGGCATAGTCGGTGGCATAGAAGCCGCTTCCCTTAAAGATAATGCCGGCGCCCGCACCGATAAGTCTATGAACCTTACCGCCGCATCTGGGGCAAACAGTGATTGGTTCTTCCGAGAGGGTCTGAAATTCCTCAAAGTGATACCCGCACTTCTCACATTCGTATTCGTAGGTCGGCATTTTATTCCTCCTTTTTTGTTGGGGAGGGCTTGAGTTTTTCAATTATAATAGATGCAATTTTCTTGCCGGATAAAAGCATCCCGCCGAAGATAGGACCCATTCGCGGACCGCCGAACGCTGCGCAAACCGCCATCCCCGTTACGTAGAGACCATTGAACACCTCACCGGCTCGCTCCACCACAAAGCGTTCACCACCAACCGCATCCATTGCCCCCTCGCCTATAACCTCGCCCGTCCGTGATGAAATCCTTAAACCGTGTTTTCGCACCGCCTGAACAACTGCCGCCTCGTGTCCGGTAGCATCAACAGTTACTTTCGCCTTCAACATAATCGGGTCAACAGGGAAGGAATCAAGCAGCGTTGTGCGATTTACCACCAGACCGCTCACGCGCCCTTCTAAAATGCAGACATCCTCCACGCAAGAAAGATTGAAAATATTCGCGCCCGATTGCACTGCCTTAAGAGACAACGCCGATGCCAGCTCTACTGCATCCATTACAAATAGTCCTTCACTCCCGGACTGCTTTGCGCGGACACCAATCTCCCTCACAACATCGAGTGCGTCCTGTTGAATCACGACTTCATTCATCGCCATACCGCCGCCCCATACGCCGCCGCCTACAGCCAGACGCTTCTCAACAATCGTTGTCTTCAGTCCCGCCCTCGATAAAAAGTACGCAGCCATAAGCCCCGAGGGACCCGCTCCGGCAATCAGGACATCGCTCTCGATGCAGCTCAATAGTTTTGCATTGAATGCTTTTATGATTTCCTTTGTGATTGCAGTCTCATCAAAAACCATATCAAGTTTTTCTCCCAAAAGGTTTTATGCACGCAAAAAAATTAAAGAGATGTTACAACAATAAAGCCCCCTGTCCAGTGCAAAAAGACCTGCATAATTGAAAAATAGGTTTGTCTTTGACGTGTATTGTCAGTTGTCCGTTTTTCATTGCCAGGATATCCGGTGGCATAGTGCGATAATTCCCACCTCATTTTTCGGGATGCTAAAGCGTTACACAAATTCTGGGAATCTATGCAGATTCCGGGAATCAAAGAAGAGGAGTGGGATAATACAATTTCCCCAGCAGAACGGCTTTGTTTGCACCCGTGGCGGCGGGGATATTGCCGGGTCGCCTCAATAAACATAGCAAGCCTAAAAGCGCAAATCCAACCGCTTCTTTCGCCTTGCTATTTATGCCGAGTGATTCGTGTGTGAGAAGTTTAACTTCGGGAGGGAGTTTTGCCCTCAACTCATTTACCATAAAGCGATTTTTTGCACCACCACCGCCCAGTATGACTTCCTGCGGCAAGCCACGCGGATAGCAAAATTTCTCGTATGCCATAATGATGGATTCAACAGTCAAAAGCGTTACCGTGGCAATAATATCATCGGGAGAGAGATGGCGCCTTTTCCCCGCCGCAATAATGCGCTTTACATAATCAGCACCGAATTTTTCACGCCCGGTAGTTTTGGGCGGGCGCTGGCGAAAATATGGATTCTCCAAAAGAGAGGCGAGCAATCTTTCATTTACACACCCTCTCCTTGCGCGCACTCCTCCCCTATCCCGGTGTTCCTTGCCTTTGGTGAGTGTGGAAACAATACCGTCAATGACCATATTTCCCGGACCGGTGTCAAATGCCAGAACATCTTCTATTCGTGCACCTGCAGGCAGATACGTGCAATTCGCTATCCCGCCGATATTCTGCACGATTCTGGTCTTTTCGGGATGTGTGAGGAGGTAAAAATCCGCTGTGGAGATAAGGGGTGCGCCATTACCTCCCGCCGCAATATCGGCTGTGCGGAAATCGGATGCCACCAGGATGCCGGTCTGCTGGGCGATAATGGATGCCTCTCCGAGCTGGAGCGTGGATGGTGTGGATTTTAACCGGGCTGCCTCTTTTGGCGGGATGTGATACACCGTCTGTCCGTGTGAACCAATTACACTGATTGCCTCCGGCGGAAAACCCGATGAGCGAATCACTCGCTGTGCCGCCCTGGCAAATACCTTCCCTACCTCAAAATTTACCTCGCAGGCAAGGCGGAGCGAACCTGCACGGTCATTAAACAACGCGAATAATTTTTCCCGCAACACACCCGGAAAGGGATGAACTACAAATTCGAGTAGCTGCTCCTCAAATTTACCGTCCTGTATGGTGAATCTCACAAGGGCAGCATCAACTCCGTCCACCGATGTCCCCGACATCAAGCCGATTGCAAGATAGGTCTTTCCTTTTTCGCTTTTGTATATCGCACTCACGGCTTCAGTCTCTTCATAAGGGAATTCACATTACTGTGGATAATGGGGCAACAGTGAATAGTGAATCTTGAACTGTGAATTGAGAATCTTGAACTTTCAACGGACAACGGACGATGGACAATTGACTAACTGGCTCAACGGGTTAACGGGACAACGAGCTAACGCGAATGGCAAATTTTGATTTTTGAACTTTGATTTTTGACTTTTTAGTGCATGATTGCCACGCCCCAGTTGGAGGGGTCTCGCCAGTTATCCTGTGTGCCGTTCCACATCAAGACGCGTTCGGCACTCTTGCGCCCCATACTATCGAGGTCGTCAAGGGCAACGTCAAAGCCAATCATAGTGTGGTGTTTCAGTTGCCAGCCCGCAAACGTATCCAGAGGGATTTTTGCCTCGATTATGTAACCATCCGGCATTCCTCGGGAGACAATCCTTCCGTCTTTGATTGACTTGTTAGTTTTCCAATTCCACATCTCGGGCATCCTGCCCTTATGTCCGGGGCTTAAGCCCAGCTGGAAATCATACACGCCATATCGGGATTTTTGTGTGGGTCCTCCCAGACCCAGATAAAGTTCAACACAGTCCCCACGCCAGATATCAGACTGGTGATTTGGATTTACCTGCGGCATATCGTCAGTTATATTTGCCGCCACATATAACGCATCCTTTGTCCACCAGAACTGGAGGATGCCACTTGCATCCCTTGCCGACCACGCCAATCTTGATTCGTCCTTTATCAGTTGAGTTTTCTTATTCAGCCGCAGCCCCGGTACATCCATCCATTCATCAAGCGAACCATCCACTTTCGGAGCAACTATGCGAAGCGGCATCGGCATAAGACCGACCCCTCTTTCCTCATAAACGCTACCGTCAACCTTGACACCGACTACAAGCCGAACCTCGAGATTACCCTCTATCAGGTTGCACGAGGTTGTTATGGAGTCATTGGGGCGAAGGTTAGTGAAAGACACCGGGGAGATATTCACCTTCCCGCGAGGGCGTAACTCCCACTTCATAATCCCCGAAAGCGCGTCATTAGTGAGATTCTTAATGCTCGTTTTTACCTTGAAAGTTTTTTTTGTCTGCCTGCCAAAGATTGATACTGCCAGCGGTTTAATGACACGTATGGTTGCAACACTATGGAGTGTTTGTTTGAAAGGAGATTTGAAATCAGCCCTCGCCTCGAGGCGATAAAGACCCGGCTTCACCTCAGGCGAAGTTGCGAGGGTTAAAGTCTTGCCAATGTGCATCTTTCCCTTTAACGAGACGCTGAATGTCTCCGGCGAGACCTTGAAACCCGGTGGTGGCAGAACTCTCACATTTGCCGAAACTCTTTTCCACCAATAGGGATTTTCAATCCACAACGAAATTTCTTTCGTATCCCCTGGGGCTGGATATATAACCTCCGGGGCAAAGTTAAACGATGCCATTATGTCTGCTTCTTTGCCCAGCCCCTTTACGTAAATGGGTTTCTGAGAGAGAGCAAGTGTGATGCGCCCTTTTCGTGACTTAACTTTTCGCCGTTTGCCGTAAAGGTCAATTACGGTGACGTCCCGGCTCTGAGGGAGGCGCAGACTTCGCGCGCCGCTTCTCCTCCAGAAGACGCCTATGCGCTTATGCCCACCCTCAAAGAGATATGCAAAAATATCAGGGTCAACTGCGAGCGGACCAACATAGCGCTCTGGTTTCAAGAGGGATGTCATAGTTTGATATGCGCGCCCCGCAGGCTTAAATTTAAGGTCGGAAAAAAGCACTCCCCAGTGACCCGCCACATCAGGTCCGGGAGGGTCGTCTGCGAGGGTGAACCAGAAGATGCGTTTTACTTTGCGCGAGGCAATTGCAATGATGTGTTTTTTCACCATCCACTCGGCTTGCGTATCAAGACTCACGGGAGTTTTCCCCGCATCATTTGAACCGGTCGGGAGCCCTATCTCCGTAATCCAGATGCCCTTCTCATCGTCCCCATAACGCGACATCAGGCGGGAAAGGTCAATGAGTTCGCGCCGCAAATCACCTTCAACCAGTTTATCACCATAATGATGGTAAGATAAGACATCAAAGTAATCTCCGCCGCCATTTTCATATACATCCTCAATGAAACGAAAGTCAGCCAGAGATGTGCAGGGGGCGGCGATGATGCAATCTTCATCGGCAATCTTTGCCTCACTGTATGCAACCTTTAGAAGTCTGGTATAGAGGACGGGGTCAGGGTCGGGTTCCCAGAAGGGCGTGACGTTCGGTTCGTTCCAGACCTCCCATGATTTTATTTTTCCTTTATAGCGGCTGACCAGATTGCGGACGTATCTGCCGAAGCGTGCACGTTCGGCATCATCGGCAGGGGCATTGCCACCCGACCAGGCGGAGAAATAACAAAAAATCGGCATAACCTTTTGTTTACCCCGGCAATATTCCTTAACCACGCGGTCAGGGAAGTCCCAGGAAAACTTCCCCATCTCGGGTTCAATAACGCCCCACCAGAAATCTATACGTTGATGTGTAACGCCGAGTTTTTTACACGCCTCGAGTTTCTTGCGTCCGATTTCCCAGACTTTAGGATTCTTGCGAAGGTGAAAATAAGTGATGCCATTCATCCCGAAAAAGTCGCGAAGGTCTTTTGGATTTTTCTCTTTTGAGGTGGCTATGGAAAAACAGAGGAAAAACATCACGGCAAGAAGCAGCCGCAATGGGGGCGAGGA
>CAZGKP010000086.1:0-14729 GCA_964526215.1 uncultured Candidatus Sumerlaeota bacterium | reverse complement strand
TCTGTGATTCTTTGCGTTCTCGGCGTTTAACAATTTCAAATATCTTTAGCCAGGTTTATGTTACTTCACCGCACTTAAAAATTCTCCAATAGTAAGACCGGCTCGGGCAATGAGTGATCTCAGGGTTCCTCTTGCCACCTCGCGATGGTTAGGAACGGATAATGTGGCTATATTCCCTTCCTTCACAAGAATGATATGACTTCCCCGTTGCCTTGCAACCTCCCATCCCAGGCGCCTAAATGCCTTAGCAACTTCATGTCCGCTTAAAAGGGGAATCTTCTGCATCAGACCGATACCTCTACCTGACGCATACTTATAGTAAGTGGCATGCCCTTTTCAGCTCGAACTTCGAGGCACTGTTTTATTGCATCTTTGATATTTTTTAGGGCTTCCTGTTCAGTTTTGCCCTGGCTCACACATCCCGGAATTGATGGACATTCTACCACAATCATTCCGTCTTCATCTCGTTTCATAGTCACAACAAATCTCATTGCCCCCATCTCCTTTTTTAGTTTACCCTCTCACCTGCCAAGGAGGGTTCTTAAGGTCTTTAGCGCCTCCCGTGGCTTTTCAATGTTTTTCCAAGCACATTCAATCAGGGCTGTACCTGCTGTGGTTATCATTATATTCCCACAACCAAATATTCTCTGTAAGACTCCCATCTTCAACCTGAGATCCTGAATTCTCTCCAGAGGGGCTTCATAAAAATCTTTGCCAATTATGCCCTTAAGTCTCATAACTCTATATGTTGTTAAACCATAAACTGTATATTTCCAGCTAAGATATGAAATAAAGAACAGTAAAAAGGCAAATATTTCCATAATTATGCCTATGCCGATGAAATCAGAATCGAAAAATAGACCCACTCCTGATAACGCTAAGATTGCTCCCAATATCCACGCTCCCAAGAGTGTAAATACTTTGTGTGGATGCTTCTCGAAAATTATCCTCTCATTTTCTTTTAGCATATCCCGAGGGATCATCCTGGGGTTGTCATAAGAAGGCATAGTCGCTAAGATTTGCTGTGCCTGTTTCTGTTTGGCATCAATCCCACCTCCTTCAACCTTTGCTCCACAATACCTGCAGAATTTGCTCTCATCTCCTACTTCCTTCCCACAGTTTGGACAATACATTCTACCCTCTCCTCTCTTTTAAATATATTGTAACAATTTAGTAGATTGAAACGAAATTCTTTTTCCTATAATTTTATCTGTTGGGAAAAATTAACCTTATGTGCTATAGAAAATGTCATATATGTTATCACATTCTTCATCTCCATCTTCATCTGTATTTTGTTTTTATCCCATACACACACAGTACCTATGTTATTTTCAGCAAACAAAAGTATGAAGAAGCGGTTCGGGGAAGCAAAGAGATTTTTGAACATAATTGTGAGCATAACGATGGCTCTCTTGAGCCTGTCATAGGTGTCTATTGCAGCAAAAACAAGAAACACGTAAATGAAGATGGGGATGAAGATGAAGAGTGAAAGGGAGAAATAGATATCACGTTTAGTTTTTCACCAGATTTTCAAAGAACTAAAATGTGGCAAGAGATTTTGATATTTACATTGTGAATTTGATTTTTGCATTTTGATTTGCGATTTTTCAGATACCTAAACTGTTGCAATGTATTCTATTGTGGTAACGGGCAAGAATGTCAATTTAAAATTATGGCAACAGTCTTTATAAGCTATCGCTTCTCCCCACAGGATGAAAAACAGCTTAACTACGTAGCTCACAGAAAGCACGGAGTTTTTTTATCTTTTCTCCGTGTCCTTGGTGTCTTCGTGGGAAATAAATTTTCGGGGTAATTTGGCTCTTTGAAAAATTAAGCAATCATCTTTCCTGAAATTGCTCGGGGACATTCTGACCATCTTCATTGAAACATCTTGAGGAGTTCTGGAAGTAAGGGCATCAGGGGATTGAGGAATACTTTGGAAGAGGTTAAAGTTTCTTGAGGCAAAAGTGATAGTAATAAGCCTGGTATCGAAGCTAGAGGCGGGCATTATGGCTTGAGGCGTTTTTCTTCAATCTCTTTTTCCAAATCGGCGATGATGGCGTCTATGGACTTTTGCCCAATATCGCCGAGACCGTGTCGCCGCACCGATGCACCCGTTGTCTCGACTTCCCGCTCTCCTATTATTAACATACAGGGGATTTTCTGAATCTCCGCCTCACGGATTTTGTGCCCGATGGTTTCATTTGCGAGGTCAATCTCGGTGCGCAGACACGCCTCATCCAGACACCGTTTCACCTCCTGCGCCCAGCCAAATTGCTTCTCGGAGATGGGCAATATCGCTACCTGCGTCGGTGCAAGCCATAACGGGAAATTCCCTCCATAATGCTCGATGAGGATGCCCAGGAAACGCTCCAGTGAACCGAATATGGCGCGGTGTATCATCACAGGGCGATGCTCACACCCATCGGCGCCGATATAAGTGAGGTCAAATCGCTCCGGCATAGAGAAGTCCACCTGAATCGTGGCGCATTGCCACGTCCGCTTCAGACAATCACGTATGTGGAAGTCTATCTTGGGTCCATAAAATGCCCCCTCACCCGGATTCACCTTGTGATCTATCTTCATCGCATCGAGCGTGTGCCGGAGGGCATTTGTCGCCTTCTCCCACATCTCATCCGAGCCAATGCTGGATTCGGGGCGTGTGCTGAGCTCAATCAGGACATCCTCAAATCCGAATGCCCGGTAGAAGTACAGGGTAAGTTCGATGATTTTGCGGATTTCATCTTCGAGCTGTTCCGGCAGACAGAAGATATGCGCATCGTCCTGTGTGAATGCGCGCACGCGAAAGAGTCCATGCAGAACGCCGCCCTTCTCGTGGCGATGCACAAGCCCGAACTCCGCCATCTTGATTGGGAACTCGCGATAGCTGTGGAGGCGGCTCTTGTAGATGAGCAAACCGCCGGGACAATTCATCGGTTTTACGGCGTATGCCTTTTTGTCAATCTCGGTGAAATACATATTGTTCTGATAGTGGTCCCAATGTCCGCTGCGATGCCACAAATCCTCATTAAGGATAGCGGGCGTCATTACCTCTACATAACCATATTTGCGGAGTTCGGCGCGGCAAAACGATATAAGCTGTTGAAAGAGAACGGTGCCTTTCGGATGAAAAAACGGAAAGCCGGGTCCTTCGGGATGGAAGCTGAAGAGGTCGAGCGCCTTACCGAGTTTCCTGTGGTCGCGCTTTTTCGCTTCCTCAATCAGGGCGAGGTGTTTTTTGAGCTGCTTTTTATCAGGGAAAGATGTGCCATAGATGCGCGTAAGCATCTCACGACGCTCATCGCCGTGCCAGTATGCCCCGGCAACGCTTATGAGTTTGAATGTCTTGAGATCTTTTGTGCTGGGGATGTGCGGACCGCGGCAGAGGTCGGCGAACTCGCCCTGGGAATAGATTGAGATTACGGACTCATCCGGCAAATCGTTTATGAGTTCGACTTTATATCTTTCGCCCTGTTCCTCAAAGAACCTGAGTGCTTCTGCACGTGGGAGTTCGCTGCGCTTAAAAGCCAGTCCCTCCCTTACAATTTTCTTCATCTCCTCCTCGATTTTCGGGAGGTCTTCGGTAGAGATTGGCTGAGGGAAATCAATATCGTAATAAAAGCCATCCTCGATTGCGGGACCGATGGCGAGTCTGGCATCGGGATAGAGGCGTTTGACCGCTTGCGCCATTATGTGTGCACTTGAGTGGCGATATATATCGCGCCCCTGGGGGTCGTCGAATGTCAGGATGCACACGCTGGCATCAGTGGTTATGGGCGTATCAATATCCACAGCGCCACCATTAACGCTGGCTGCAAGGGCATTTCGTGCAAGCCCGGGTCCAATCTCTTCGGCTATTTTGCGCGGCGTAACGCCTGAGGGGTATGTGCGCACATCGCCATCGGGGAAAGTTATTTTTACGTCCATTTCGATAAGCCTTTCGGGCAATAGTGAAAAAATTGAAAAGAAAATTTCTCCTGACGACTGTTTCGTCAACTCTTATTTTATCGGGGCACTGCGCCGCTTACTCTCCGGTCGAACCGTGATTTTTTTCCTTGAAAGGAACTTTTCTTCGGTAATATTTGGAAATACAGCCTTGAGAAAGGGAGGGATGGGGAAAATGAAATCTTATGTAGTGATGGTAATTATTTTTCTTGGCATTGCATCGGGCATCCTCGCTCAGAATCCAGAACTTGAGGCGAGGCAGTGTGCGGAGAATCTCTGCAAAATTGACGGAGCAAAAGAACAGTGGGCATTGGAATACAAAAAGAGAAACGGCAGCCATGCACCTCCCTTAAGTGAACTATGTGGTCCAAACAATTATATTCGCGAAATCCCGGTTTGCCCCTCTGGAGGCACATACACCCTGAACCCGATAGGCGTTGACCCGGTCTGCTCGAAACATGGTTCTCTCACAGCGCTCCTGAAAAAAGTCAATCAACTGGAAAAGAGAAAGTCACAACCCGTTTTCAGACCTTTTCGCGGAAAGCCACTCCCACAGAAAAGAAGTCTAGGCACCCTCAGAGCCTGCCTTGAAAATCTGGTCAAAATTGATGGGGTAAAGGAACAATGGGCGCTGGAGCAACGTAAGCCCAATGGAACAAATCCCCCACCCTTGGTGGTTCTTGTGCGAAAATATCACTATTTGAAAAGCGTCCCCGTCTGCCCGGAGGGTGGTAAATACATCCTGAATCCCGTCGGAAAAGACCCGGAATGCACTGTCCACGGGCCAATGAGTGAAATCCAGCGAAAGCTGGAAAAAGCACGCCCGTCTCGTCGCCACCGCCCATGGTGGCTTCAGTTTTTCACGCAAAAGAGCGATAGAAGAAAGTGTATGGAAAATCTGACGAAGATTGATGGCGCAAAGGAGCAATGGGCGCTGGAGTATAGAAAACCAAACGGTGCCGCGCCGCCGCCGCTCAAGGACCTTTGCGGTCCCAATGGATACATTCGCGAAGTGCCGGTGTGCCCTTCTGGCGGGACTTATATTCTCGGTAAGATTGGCGAACTCCCTCGTTGTTCCATTCACGGCGAGCTCAAACATTAAGTTCCCTTTTTTACGGGCAAGGGGAATTGATTGTCAAAACCTGATAGTTTCGTAGTCTGAAAGTGCGAGCAACATCGCCTATCAGGGAATTTCTCACCACTAAAATTACCTTTGTCGGTGGATGTGTAAGAACGGCTCGCAAACCATTTGCCAGCCCGCGCCCCTCGAGTTCGAGCGGACCTACTTCATCCACAACGCCAATGTCAAATCCTGCATCGAGGTGCATAAGCGCCGATTCCGCCAGTGCAAGTCCATTCCTTGAAAACCAGAAGCGACCAAAGCGTTCGGCGTCTGGTAGAGGTTCGACAGATGCAAGGAGATGGGGTTCTTCCTTCTCTATATCAATAATGTCGTAAGAGATTTTTTTTCCTTCGCGCCAGTTTGCCGGAGCCAGCACACCGCCAATGCGCCTCCCTTCCCGTAGATAGGCATCCACCCATTTCGTCAGGAGAGACGTTTTTCCCGAATTGACTTCACCTGTCAGAAAAAAAATCATCAGTCAATAGTCTAAAGTCAGTTGTCCGTTGTCCGTTGTCTATAGTCCATTGTGTGCTTACGGGTTCATAAATTTTATTGCGAAATTCACGGGGGCGCCACCAGCACGGTAGAGATTGCCGAGCGAATTTGTGCCATTCGTCGGGTCATAGACGATGTCGAGGAATGCCGCGGGATTTATGTCGGATTCAAAGAATCGCTGACGAATGTCATATTCGGGGTTTTTGTGTTTGAAACCGAAGGTTTTGTCGGGACCGCGACTGGCGAGCCACCACGCCACACCTTTGGGGTTATCGCCTCCGGGGGCAGCAGGGTCAACCGAATAAGGTCCACCACCCGCTTCGATGAGCTTCCCCGAATCATTCACCAGTTCATAAGTCAAAAGACGTTTTGAGACCGGCATCCCCGGTTCCTTAAAGGGGTCGAATACTCTTGCCGAAGAAATAAATGCAATAGGGGTGGTGAGTGTTGGCAAGCCGTAGCGTGCAGCGGTTTTATATCCCGGTGGATATGCGTTGTTATCAATATGATAAGACTCAATAGCTGCGGCGATACTGCGCATATCGGCGCTGGTGCGGGAGGCTTTGGCGCGTGTTTGCGCCTCTAAAAAATTCGGCACAGCGATTGCGGCGAGTATAGCGATTATGGCGACCACTATCAGGAGCTCAATCAGCGTAAACCCCTTCATTTTCATCAAATCTCGCCTTCTGTTTCACACGTGGGATGTATAAGCGTTTTTTTAATCGGGCGAAAGCCGACAGGCAAGCACCAAATAAGTTATGAATACGTGAAGTCTGCGGTTACTATCCACGGGTTTTAGCCAAAGGGGAGCTCGGCGAGTTTTGTGTAGCGTGCCCCTTCGGGGTGGAGTTCGCTCCTGAATAAAATAATGCGGTCAATCTGGCATTCGCCCACGTATCTGCTTTTATGGCTTCTTACAACGCCCATCATTGCGGCGGTTCCTCTGAGAGATTTTATACGTGCGAGCGTAAGGTGTGGGTGAAACGGGCGTTTCTCCCTATCAAAGCCAAGGGGTGAAAGCCCTTCATCAATTTTTTTCTGAAGTGCGCAAGTTTCCTCATCGCCATTTGTTACGCCGACCCATAGGACGCGCGGGCGACGTTCATCGGGGAAAACGCCAAGATTTCGCACTTTTAGGAGGAACGGCTCCGTTTCAGCGGCGGCGTGCTTAAGCACTTCCGCAATCCTGTCCACCATATTCTCCTCGATGTTGCCGAGGAACTTAAGAGTCATATGGATACTTTCTGGTCGCACCCACTTAGGTCGAGCGGGTGTAAATTGCACGCCCTTCTTGAGGTCATCAATCAACTGCGCAAGTTTCCTATGTATCTCGTCAGAAAGTTCAAGCGCGATAAATGTGCGAATCATCAAAAGTCTCCTTCAAATTTCGTTAGCGACTCTTCCTCTCCTCCACAATTCAAAGGTACTGGAATTTCTCATCTTACCCAAAGCATACATAAACCCCCGATACGGCATCCGGCAATTAAAAAAGTTACTGTTTCACTCGATAGATGTCCCCACGGCTGAATACGCCGTTGGTCGGGTCATATGCGAAAAGGACGAGCATCTCCCTTGACGGCTGTGGAATTTTGGAATCGTAATACTTTTTCACCGCCTCGTAATCCA
This sequence comes from uncultured Candidatus Sumerlaeota bacterium, assembly GCA_964526215.1. GTDB lineage: Bacteria > Sumerlaeota > Sumerlaeia > MWCT01 > MWCT01 > CAZGKP01. The sequence continues at coordinate 7,540 of CAZGKP010000086.1, read as the reverse complement.
GGTCATATCTGCCATCCGGTCCGGGGCTCCATACTATCCACCCAGATTTCTCAGGGTCATCGGGATTATTGACGCAGTAGTAGGCAAACGTCGCACCGCGTACAGAAAAGGGGTCAGAAAAATAACCGGTAAGATAAGCTTGAGGTGTAGTAAGGGTATGAAGGGGGCGTCCGTCTGAATTCTCAAACGTCGGAATGTGGTCGAAAATCCTCTTCCACTTTTTGGGCAAGAAGCCATTGGCACTGTGCGGTCCTCCCACCACGTAATTTGGATAACTTCCGTGATCAATGAAGTAACATTCAAGCCCAGTCGCCAGGGAACGCATATCCGCCTTTATCCGGGAGACTTTTGGTTGGTAGTGCACCCTCGGCGTAATGACCGGCCCGATTATTAGGGGTAGCAGGAAACCCCCCAATACCCCTATTACCATCAGCCGCACTCTATTGTGAAATCCCTTTAACCCGGCAAAAGTTGTGCCACCCTCCCCGGAAACTTCAGAAACAAGGAAAAGCGAGAAAAGTAGAGCAATAAAGCAGAAGCTAAAATGCATTACAAGGGAAGGAGATTGCCAGTATTGATACAATCTCATAGGCTCTGTCGCCTTGAAGTAAATCCCCACACCGAGAACACAGGCAAAGGCGACGAGGTGTCGTAAAATCTCATACCGTCGCTCCTTTTTCTTAACCCTGAGGACTCCGGTCGTAAGAAAAATAATAACCCAAGCGATATAATAGACCCAGAAGAAGGGAAATAGAAAATAGGCTCTTTCGGATCTACTGAATACCAGGAAGGCAAATACAGCTGAGAGAAGTATTATGTGCCAATGGCGGAATTTTTTAGTGAAAAACCACAGTATTACCCCAGATACCAGCCAGCCCGCAAAAATACACCATATCAAGGTAGCCTCTTTGGAGATGCCGCTAAGTGTCAATGGGTACCATTTTGCCCAGGCCATATTCCCGATCAACAGGAAGAACACGGTGCAAAAAAAATGCAAAGAGGGGGAGTGTTTCTTAAGAGTAGCATTCACGATTCATCCTTCTGTTCCACCACCAGGTTGCCCGGAGGGTAGAAATTATCGAGATGAAATGTCCGCTGACCAAAGATTGCAAGTTTTTCATTGGAAGGGGTTATGACAATCGCACTTTTAATACCACCTTCGAGCCGGACCACAAGCACCGCATTTTTCACTGCGCGTTTCCATTTTCGCGTGGTCTCTGTCAGATAAATCGCTCTATTATTTGTCCCCTCCTGCTCATAAATGACGCGCACATTAACAGGGTTCCCTTTCTCGACCGGCACATAAAACATCATTAGATTATTCTTGCGGTAGAAGTTGAGATTCCTCAGTTTCCCCCTCTCTACTGGGGCAACGGAAAATTTATCGGGGAATTTAGAATCCCTACCGAGGTAAAACGGATAGTAGATTGAATAATTATAAAGTGGAGTATCACTCTCACATTTATAGATACCCTCGACATACAATCTTTCTGGAGAAACAATCAGCTTTATATCCTCGGTGGTGAAGCGCAGATGTTCGTTTGGAAACTCAAAGTATCGAGCCGTTGCGAGATAGAATACACCAGTCAGAATAAAAGCTAGGATGAGCATTATGCTTGATGCCATTTGGGGAGTTGACATAATCATTAAGGTTATGGTTCCTTTGCGCAAGGGACCAAGTTCAGCGATCTGTTTAAGGACGGACATCTTTTTTCTGGATAAGTTTTTAACACTCATAATCATAACTCTCATAGAGGTAAAGCATTCAATACCACATAATTCCTGATAAAAAAAGAGAAAAATGAACAATCTCCTCTTTTTTGTCGCATACCCTTTTTTCTCCCCCGTGTAATTTAAGTTGACGAAGGATGCGCTAAAACTATACTATATATTGGAGTAGTATTTAGGGGGTGAGGAAAAGCGTGAGGGGATTTGTCTGTAACATTCTTCCCATTGTGCACAAGCGTAGGATAGTAGAAACTCCCGGACCTTTGGGGAATCTATTGTGCATCTTTGTGTTTATGTTTGTGGTGTCGGGGCTTTTGCGATGCCTGAACGCTGATGTGGTGATTTTGAAAAACGGTAAGAGGATTCAGGGACGCATCGTCAGGGAGGATGATAATTCGATTACGGTGCTGACGCCCACTATGTCAATTGTCCTCAGGCGAAGCGAGATTGGCAAGGTTGAAAGGGATCCCACCTTATCAAAAGAAGGGATACTTGGCGATATTGCCTTTGAGGATAAGCAATATGCTGATGCACTTGCTTACTACCGAGCGGCTCTGAAGAAGGGCAAGAATCTTGATGCCCTTCGTTCCAAGATTGAGAGCATCACTAAAATCCAGGAGGCAGAAGTCAGGAGACGCTTCGGGGAGCGGCTCAAGCAGGCTGAACGCCTCATTACTCAAAAGCAATTCAAGCAGGCTGAAAATCTACTTAAACAAATCCTCACTAACCTCCCCGATGAGTCTCTTGCAAAACCCGTCAGAGACAAGCTCGCTCATCTTTATTATATGCGCGCACTTGAATACCGCAATACCGTGGATGACCTGAAGGCGGAAGCGGAGTTAAAAAAAGCTATCGCTATCTCGGACGGTGCATATGAGGCACATCTCCTTTACGCCGGGCTTCTGGCAAGAAATCCCCGAACCTATGATGAGGCTATCAAACACTACCTGCGCGGCATCGAGGGGGGCGCTAATGCCCTCTCCCCTCAAGAACTGGCTCGCTATCACCGGAGGATTGCTTTGCTCTATGAGCAAAAAAAACAATATCAGCAAGTCATAGAGCACTATATGAAAGTCCTTGAGTTAGAGCCTGTTAATTACCCCGATACCAGGGAGCGTATAGTGCGTGGATACCTCAATCTGGCAGAGCAAATTCCTGAAAGCGATTTCGCAAAACGTCGGGATTACCTCCTCGAGGCAGTTAAGATTGACCCATTCTCAGCCGATGCCCACTTTGCACTTGTTAGCCTTTACTACAATAATAGCTTAATTAACGAGACGCTCAAGGAATGTGATAAACTAATCAACCTTAACTCAAGGATGAGAGGCGTCCATTACTACCTGGCTATGTGCCACCTGAAACGAAGGGAGTATGAAAAGGCAAGAGAGGCACTCGAGAGGGAACTCTCTATTAACCCCGGTAGCTATCAGGCATTGTGTGCCCTTGGCGACTACTTTCTTAACGGCGGGAAATATAAAGAGGCAATTACATATTATGAAAAGGCACGCGATATACGTCAGGAAAAATACCGTGCATACATCGGTCTCACCCGCGCCTATCGCAGGCTCGATAAACCGGATAAGGCAAGGGAAAACCTGGACCAGATTTTCACCACAAATCCCACGCACCTTGAGGCAACTATACTCTCCGGCGCCCTATATAAGGATGCAAAGGAGTTTGAAAAGGCTCGCAAACTCTTCGATAATGTCGTTACTCGCCTCAAAGAAAGAGGTAACCTCAATAATCCCGATACCCGTAAACTCCTCGTTGAGGCTCTTAACCAGAGGGGTGAACTGAATCTACTGCGGGATAGCTACCGCATCGCCATCGCTGACTTTAGGGAGTCCCTGAAATACCAGCCCGATTACGCAGAGGCATATTACAACATCGCCCGTGTTTACACCAAGATGGGACGCTTTTTCGACGCCGAGAAAAATTACTTTAAGGCACAATCTCTCGACCCTCGAAATCCCAGATATTACCTTGGACTTGGCATAATGTATCATATTAATTTGAAACGGAAAGAAAAGGCTATTGAGAATTATACAAAATATATCGAGCTCGGAGGCGAGGACTTCGAGAAGGTTAATCAATGGATAAAGGAATGCGGTGGCAAACCCATTAAGCCAAAAATGGAACATTCGCCTGTGGTGAATTGAATAATTCTCCCACCTTTTTTCTTTTCAAATGTTAGCCTATTATGCCGAAGGCGCGCCTTCGGTGGGCGGATTTCAATACGTGTATGAAGCGGAACCTGAACCTCTTAAACGCCTTTCACCCCACCATTCATCATTCTCAATTCTTAATTCACTATTCTCCATTCTCCATCCTCCGGCTTCTCGCCCCGCTTCTCGTTATGGTTGCTTGTTCCTCCGCACCAAAGCCCCCCTTCCGTTACTATCCTTACGAAAACCTTCTAACCCTTATGGCAGACTGTCAGAGGTTTCTCCGTGCCGATGTCTACCGCTATCCTTATCCGAAGGACCTATCAGGTCAGAATGTTTACAAGAGTGCCCTTGTGCGCCTTGCCAATTATGAACGCCTGTATCCCGGACGTTTTCCCGATGTGCTGGCATTTATGCACGCACGCCTCTATGAGCGACTCGGCGACTACGCACAGGCAGTCCACTACTACCGCATAACGGCGTCTATGGATTCCGAACTTGCGCCTCTTGCCGAGGAACGACTCTGTTTCGCCGAGAGCTTTCAAACTATCTGCGGCTTCATCCCTTATGCGACAGGCATTGATGAATACATTTGCGAATACGAGAAAAAATTGGAGGCGCTCGATACGCTTATCGAGAAATGTTCCGGGTTCGACGTTGAGCCGCTTGCACGCATCGAGAAAGAAAAGGCGGAGGTGGATTTCGCCGTTTTCCTTCAGGACAACCGTCATCTGCTTGCAGGCGGCACAAAACGCGCCATTGATGAGTGGAAAAAAATCATCACCGAGCACGCCCAAAGCAAAAACATTCAATCGCACCGACTCCACCTGGCGGATTTCTACTTCACGCTTGCAAAGGAATATGCCACGTGGAAACCACCGGAACGCATCGGTTTTGACTGGAGCATCTTTGAGAGTTACGCCATTCTCGCACGCGACATCTATTATCACGTCGGTAACGAAGACGGTTATCCCGAGAAACTCGAGGCACGCGGGAAGCTTGAGGCAATTCTGTCATACATCGAGACCATTCGCCAGCGCAGCCGATAGACCAATTTGGGGTCAGACTACCGAAAGCGTTGAAAACTCCCTTGACATAAATCTTCATATTTTGGTGTATGTTTATTCTATGACACGACCAAAACGTATAAATCTCCCTTTTTCCCTCTATCACGTAATGTCACGAACGAATTCCGGGGAACTGGCTTTTTGGGATAGAAGGGATTATCAAAAATTTCTTCATTACGTGGAGAAATACACTAACCTTTTTTCCTTTCGCCTTCATACATACTGTCTTATGCCCAATCATTTTCATCTATTGCTGGAAAGCACAAATCAAGCTGCGCTCTCGGAGTTGATGCGCCGTCTTCTCACAGCTTACACTTTGTCTTTTACGTGATAATCTATCCTGGACAAACAGACAAATCGCCGAATATATGAATTTACGAGACAAAAGTGGTGTGAACTATCACCAGAGGCGACTAAGAGAATCCAGGACATTAAGTCGAATCTTTAAAACAATAGAAAGAGAGATAAAATAGGTCAGAGTTTTCAACGCTTTCGATAGTCTGACCCCAATGTTTTAAATGATGATGCGCAGATTGTGCTATGGAAGAAACTGCAAAATGAGTTTCTTTTGAGAATCAATGACTTGCGCGAGCTGTTTCATAGGAAGCCTTAACGTTCTTGAGATGGAAGATCGACCATGCGCTCCTCGCGGTCTTCACTGAACCCCCATCTCGTTAACCGGATAACGGCTACCGCCCTTTTCTGGCTGTCATAGAGTACCTCGTTCCAGGAGTAATGGGTTTGCTCGTTAATGGCATCGATCAGAGATGGATCCCCTCTAAAAGCCGATAAAGCCGCTTTCTCGACATACAAGGTAACCACTGCCTCCTTAAACTCACCCGGTGCATTCCTTGGGAAGGGGCTCCAATACTTCCAGATCGTGTAATCGTCACCAACATACTGCATATACAAGTACACGCTACCCACTGGCCTCCTTTCCATGGCGCGGACACTTTGATACAACTTTTGCGAAACATGCGGCGACGTGTTAGGATCGATTTCAGTGGCCAATTGCACTAGAAGGGGCCGAAAAAACTCTACCTGTTCCTGTGCATGCCGTGAAAATGTATTGAACTTCTTCCATTCCACAATCTTAGGAATGAAAACAGCTAGAATGATGATCAGGACGGGAACACCGATCAGCCCGCCGAGCAAGAAAATCCGGCGGCGTTTTCTAGCATCAGGGGTCAAAGTTTTTTGAATCTTAATCCGTGAAGAGTACGGGTGCCCGGACTGCACCAGCTCCTGCCTTGTCGCATTGACTGCGTTTATCGCCTGGACCATGAAAATAATGATCAGAACAACGTTCGCCACACTTGTAAGGAAACCCACATAAGGAATAACACTAACCAAACTTAAGATGCAGATGGTGAGCGCTACCGGTTCGGATACGCGTGGCACGGAAAGTTTGTTTTCGGTGGTGAAACGATTGAAATCTTGTGCCCACCCCCAGATGGCCTGAAAAATCCAATAAAAGTTAAAGAAAGGAATAAACAGAAAACCGACGGCCTTTCCTGCGGTGGTGCGCGCTTGCTCTCCCTGGATAAGTGTCCACAGTTTATGCAGTAGAATGAGCCAGACGATACCTGCGTACATCACGAGTAACAAGCCAAGCGAAAAGACAAGAGGTCCCAGGTCTTCTTCGAATTGTATAACGCCGAGTGCACAAAGTACGGACCCGGGGATGCCTGCGGCTATTACGGAACCCAAGTAGAAGCCTTTAGAGAGAGGCTTCGCCCGTTTCACGGCAGCCTTATGCGTCTTGCTCATGCGATCCTCGCGGAGGGCGTCGATAGGACCTTTCACATCCTCCTTCGCTGTAAGGTCCTGAACGTCTGGAGGTTTCTTTAGTCTTTCTTTCCTGGCTTTCTCCTTGTCTGCTTCTTTTTCCCCCCATTCCTTCATTTTTTTTATATCCAGCACAGGCGTGGAAAAGTTCGGTTTGAGCTCATATGGTATGCCTTTGCCGACGCCGGGTGAGTATGGATCCGGTGGCAATGACGCTTTACGGTTTACCGCTTCATTGTTCCCATACCAAATCCACTCATCAAAATCTCGATCCTTAGTTATGTGCCAATCCACGACGAGAGCGCCACAGTGAGGACAGAATAGCCGAGGCCTAGTGTCGCCGGTGCCTAGCGCGTGAAATGGGGACCAACCAGGGGTCTCTTGAGTTACATACGATTCTTCCCATGTGAAAGAATTATTGCATTTTGCACAGATGGGCGTCGTTCTCTCTTTGTCTGGCTGCTCATTTTCACGCACCACTGCAACGGCTTCCTTTTCTAGATCAGCCAATTGCGGACAGTCCTGCCAGTTATCTCTAAGCAAAGCAATAAAAACGGACTTGTCATCGGCAGTCTTCAGCAAAGCTCTGATTCCTTCTAACGCTTGTTGCTTTGTCATGCGTGCTGGATTCTCATGTTCATCACGAAGAGAGCGAATTGCGTAGCCGACACCTTCCAATTGCCAGAATGTTTTTGCGGATGCTAATCGTACAGACTCATACTTATCGGCTAGTGCATTTGCGAGTTCGTACCAAACTCCAACGGCCTCAATCTTCAACCGAGCAACTTCAGA
>CAZGKP010000085.1:0-14810 GCA_964526215.1 uncultured Candidatus Sumerlaeota bacterium | reverse complement strand
CGCCCCGGAGAAATTTCAAACTCACGTGAACCAATGATGGTATAGCAATATCTACATTGGTGGATTCTCCTTTTATCATCCGCACTTTTTGTGTGATAGATGCGCCAGATGCCGGGCTGACCATAATCCGGTATTCACCCGGTGTAAGGTTCCTGAATTGAAAATTTCCCTCTTTGTCAGTGGCGGTATGACTATTATAATTACTATAACGGCTGAAAATATTCACGGTGAGGTTTGGTGCTGGCTCACCTGTAGATTCATAATGAACATTGCCCTTCAAAACAACGCCGGTATTCAGAACAAAACCCTCTTCTTTTTGCGCTTCACTCGCGATGATTATGTTGCGTTTTGTCAAAGCGTAATCGGGATGCTCGAAAAATAGGGTATATTCACCTCCGGCGAGTTTGAACCTGAAAGTGCCGTCATCGGCGGTGGTAGTCTTTCGGGCATTTCTTTTATTATATGAGAAATTCCGAAGTTCGGTTTTGTTGAAAAACAGATAAACATTAACATTACTCAAAGGTTGACCATCTTCATCCACCACCTTCCCGAAGAATTCGCACAGCGGTCTTACCGTTATTGTTTCGGTGCGAGGCTCTGCTTCAGTCTCGACCGGGAAACGTATTCTGCCGCCAAAAGCATCCCTCACCCTGACCTCGTATGTATGCCAGCCGGGATACAAATTGCCAGCCGTAAACTCCCCGCGGGGATTTTGATGGCTGCCTATATGTCGCGCATAGTTTGCGTTGATTTCGTATACATCAAACTTCTCGCTTACGGGTCTATCATCTTCATACACCACCCTGAACTGCAATGACGACAGAGGCTCCATCACCAACTCTACGTCATCTACATCCAGTTTGTTGACCTCCTCGTGGACAGCCTTATAGCCCTGTTTATAAGCCTGGATTCGGAGGGGAAAGCGTTCGGGAAATCCCTCAAATTTGAATTTGCCACTACTGTCCGTTTTCTGCGAGCCCCGGACACCATCCGGGGTCGAAGCGGAAACATTAACCATTCCCAGCGGTTTGCCTTCCTTATCGACGACGCGTCCGCTAACGTAATGCCCCGGTTGTAATGATATTTCCACCCACTCGCTCTCATTTTGCATCTTTACTTCGCGGACAACGCTTGCCTTTCCCTTTGCGGAAATTTCTAACTTAACGGGTTTGCCGCAAGTGAGTTTTGTTATCAGAAAATGCCCCTCACTATCGGTGATGTCTCTTGGCCACCTATAACCCCTCATCATCACCTGCGCTCCCTGAATTGGCTCATCCGTGAGCGCATCGCGCACCCCCCCCGCCAGTGTGCATCCGGGCTTGAGGCGGAGAATTACATCTGTGGTTTCACCACTTTTTACGTCTACCTCCTTCTGGGCTTTCGGATAAACATCTGACTCTGCCGTAACGGTATATTCGCCTGCTAAAACCTCATCGGTTGACCATCCACCATTTTCGCCCGTCCTCCCACTCGGGGCATTAAAATAGAAATAAGAATAGTCCCCGCTTTTCATCCCTGCTCTAATCATACAATTCCCGACAGGCTCATCGGTAGCATCATCAACTGTTTGCACCCTTAAATGCCCGAACTCCTTTTCCGGGACAATTTCGCCGATGTCGGTGGTTTCAGCCGGTTTTACCTTTATGTCTTCAACAATTGTATATCCTCTGGAGGTCTTAACAAGGAGGCGATAAGTTCCACTGTCCAGGTCTTTAAAATAAAATCCCCCATCAGGCAAGAACTCTGGCATAGACCTGAAACGGTCATAGCGATTGTTACGCTTTATATACAGCAGGGAACTAAAAGTGACAACCGCCTGACGGGTTTCGGGGGCGACCACCTTGCCTTTTATGCTTCCCTGACGCGTAACCGTGATGATGAATTCCCCTTCATAAGGCATATAAACGGTTTCCCAATGGTACTGCCAGAGTCCGGCGACCACGTTTATTCTGACCGCGCCTTTTTCGGGCATATTGTGAAGGACGAATCTCCCGTCTTCATCCGTAAATGCTACCAGATTGCCCCGCCAGTTGGAGAGCGTGCCCGCGACCAACTTGAGTTTCGAGAGAGGCTTTCCCGTATCGTCAATCACCTTTCCCTTAAGAGAGGCAGCGGGCGCCATTGTTATGTCTACATCTCCGGGAGGCAAATCCGCAGTCACCTCCTGCGGTGCAAAACCATTGGCGTAAACCTTGAGTAGATACCGCCCGCCTTGTAATGGACGGATAGAGAAAGAACCCGATTCATCAGAGTAGGCAGTTTGGATGTATAGACGCCGATAGCCTGTATCGAGGGAACTCAAAAGGTAAGCCATTATCTTTGCTGCTTTAATCGGTTCGCCTTCGGGGTTTCCAATGTAGCCCGTCAGTGCTTGAGGTGGTGGCAATTTTATAACCACGCTGTGGGTTGTAACCTCCGCCGGGATATTCAGCTCTTTTACGGCTGTGCCGTAATCGGGATGGCTCACACATATCTTTTTCTGATAAACATCTCCAGGGAAATCTATGGCGAACTTACCCTCGTCATCACTGCACACACTCTCTCTGGAAGGGAAACCGGGAGACTGCCCGTAATTGATGACGGCATTGCTCACGGGCGCTTCACTCTTTGCATCTATCACCCTGCCGGCGATATGCGCCGCAGGCTCTACATATATGGTTACGTCCCGAAGTGCCTCTACATCTCTGGCTGAATTGACGGGGAACGTCTTCCGGTTGGGATAAAAGTTGTAATGGCGGTCAGAGGCAGGGTCCACATAAACATAACCGGGTATAAAGAATCTGATAGGTAGAAGGGTTTTTGCCAGAATCTCCCCCGATTGAAAATACCCGGTATTATTAAGATAGGCAATTGTCAGGGGAGATATCGTTCCACCAAACATAATGTAGCCACGGGAAACAGGTTTGTTTGTCCGTGCGTTTATTACGTGTCCACTCACCGTAAGTGGTTCGGGACAGTAGAGCAGATTCCCCGTTTGTTTTCCCGCGGGTATAACTGCATGCCCGCACCACCTTGGAGGGGTCTCCTCGCCCCACTTAATCTTCCAGAATACCCTGCCGGGCTTGATGTCCCTTACCGTAAATCTCCCTTCGCCATCTGTCCGGGTGATATAGGGAATTTGCATATCGGATAGGAATATGAGTTTTTTATTTGCCGCGGGTGTTTTTGTGATAAAGGTGAGGACCTTGCCGCTGTAAGTAATGCCGCCCGGTTTGAGTTTTATTCTTTCGGGGCTTGCGGTGGAAATCTGCACCACACGTGGTTCATAACCTGCTGCCTTTACGGCGACCTTATAAACCCCCGAAGAAATATCCGCCAGGTGAAAATATCCCTCATCATTGGTAGTGGCGGAAAATGGCAGGGTGATGTATTCTCTGCTCAAATCGGAGATACAGCGTGGGGAACAGACCGTTGCATTTACCACCGGGGCATTGCTCTGCGCATCAACAACATAGCCCTCCAGGGCAGATGCCTTATTGAGATAGACCACCACGAGGTTACCCCGCGGCAGTTGATTTGACCCGCCGATGACCTCCGAGGCATAACCGGTTTTTCTCACCAGTAGATTGAATCTCTTACTTAAGGGGACTTTGAGGGAAAACCTGCCATCGCTATCGCTTCTTGTGGAACTGATGACTAATTTCTCCCACGATGTATCGAAAACATCGCCGGGCGCTTCTGGGAAGCGAAAGATTTCCGCCCTCTCAACAGGGGTGGTTGTCCCCCTGTCATACACAATCCCCTGGAGGTCATATTTTGTTTCCAGACGTTCCTCATCTTCGGGCTCATTCCGAAGAGAGGCGGGGCTTATTTTTTCTTCAATCCCCGGGAGGTTCTTAATCCTATGAGATTCAACAACCGGAGTAGATTCCGGCAGGCTTACGTTGCGCTGAGGAATCTGCCTCGTTTGAAAAAGATGAAATACAACTATCCCGCAGAGAATAGCTCCGGCGATGATTACAAAGATAGATTGTCGCTTCATTTTGCCTCCTGCGCAATTTCTTCTTCGAGGCGTTGCTTCTCGTAAATGGTGGCGTAAAGCCCGCCAATGGCAAAAAGTCGGCTATGAGTGCCCTGCTCGGTGATAACGCCCTGCTCCAGAACGATGATTTCGTCTGCCCTTATCACTGATGAGATGCGGTGCGAGATAACGATTGATGTCCGTCCTTTCATCTCTTCGTGAAGCATCTTTAATATCATTGCCTCGGTGTGGGTGTCAACGGCAGATAGGGTGTCATCGAGGATGAGGATGCGGGGGTTTTTGATGAGGGCACGTGCTATCGCTAATCGCTGTTTTTGTCCGCCGGAGAGATTTACGCCGCGCTCACCGAGCATTGTGTCGTAGCCTTCGGGGAACGACATAATCTCGTCGTGGAGCTGGACTTTTCCGGCGACCGCCATAATGGCGTCATCGGTTGCATTGGGCGCGCCAAATGCGATATTGTTCCTTATCGTATCGGAAAAGAGGAAGGGTTCTTGAAATACATAACCGATATGGTTGCGCAGGACATTCAGAGGTATTTTTCGCACGTCGGTGCCGTCAATGAAGACCGTCTCGGGCGGCGGATTGTAAAGGCGTGCAATCAATCTAATGAGGGTTGTTTTGCCACTTCCGATTGGTCCGACGATCCCCAGCGTCTTGCCGCAACCGATGTGCGCCGAGAGGGCTTCCAGGACAGGTTGTTCCTTACCCGGATAGGTGAATGTGAGATTGCGAATCTGAATCTCGCCTCGCAATGAGTGTATGGAGAAATCCGTTTCGGAGGTGTCGCCCACATCGGGTGTTTGCTCAAATATACACAGAATGCGTTTCATTGAAGCGGCGCCGCGCTGATGCAGGCTGATAATCCATCCGAACGCAATCATAGGCCAGAAGAGCTGGAGGTGTAGCATTGTGAGAGCGATGAGGTCGCCAAGGGTGAGTCGTCCCTCAATAACGCGACTGCCGCCCAGCCACAGAAGTATCATAATGCCGAGACCACCCAGGATGCGCATCCCGGGAAAAAAACCTGCCCGTATATGGGCAAGCGCAAGATTCCGCTTTATAAATTCTTTGTTAAGCGTACCAAATCGCCCCAGCTGCGCCGCCTCCTGCACGAACGCCTTTATGACGCGTATACCTGTGAGATTCTCCTGCACAAACGCCGAGATGATTGAATATTGCTCCTGCACGGCGCGAAATCTTCGGTGTATCCTGTTGCCGACACGATTTACAAATATCGGCATTACGAGAAGCGGGATTATGGAATAACAGGTGAGGGGGATATTGACCTTGAACATCTGATAAATCGCCAGCGGGAAAATGAATGTCGTATTTATCATAAACATTATGCCCGGACCCAGCACCATCCGCACGGCATCAATATCATTCGTTGAGCGCGCCATCAAATCCCCCGTCTTTTGTGCATCGTAATATCCGGGATGGAGGCTCTGAAATTTTGCGAATAGGTCATTACGGAAATCGAACTCAATATTGCGCGCTGCGCCTATGATTGTGTAGCGCATAAGGAAAAGAAAAATCCCCTGGATTATGGCAAGACCCATAATAGTGCCCGCGAGGCGAATCAGTCCGGTGCTCGTGGGCGAGGCAGATTTTACGAAATCCACCGCAAGCCCAACATATCTGGGTATCAAGAGGCCAAACCAGTTCGCAACGAAGACAGATGCCGTCCCGGCAATAAGCCTCCACGGATAACGCAAAAGATACCGGCGAAGGTAAAAGAGGCTTTTCATAAGGCAATAAGATTCCCCCGAGGTTTTGTAGGGAAACTACGGACTGCATCTTCGGGATGTAAAGCTTTTTCCCAATCCATCACAGAGGCAAACATTATTTTATTGAAAAGCATAAAGCAACGGAGAGAATATCTTTTGCATTTCAAGTAGAGATTTTAGAAGGGGAGAAATCTCGCTTCCGGGAGTATAAATGATTCACAAAGGAAGGAACATTTTTATCATCATCGCTGGCATTGCGGCGGTTTTCATTTTTGAATTGGTATCTGTTGCCGATATTGTCACCCTGAAAAACGGTCGAGTAATTGAGGGCGTCCCCCGCCAGCTCGGCGAAAACCTCGAAATCAAAACCCGCACGGCTAAATTCATCGTCCCCAGAAGCACCGTCAGAAATATTGAAAAAAAGGAATACAACCTGCATATTGAAACCGGTCCCGAACTCACACCTGAACAAATCCGCAGACAAAAAGCCCTACGCCTCTTCAATCAGGCACAAAGTGAACTGGATAGATTGAATACCTCTCGGGCAATCGCCCTCCTGAAAGAGGCTGTCGAGCAAGACCCCACATTTGCAAAAGGACTTGAGAAACTGGTGAAAATCCTCGCCAATCGGATGGAATACAAAGAAGCTAAACACTACCTCGACAGATTAGAAAAACTCACACCACTCACTGGCGACCTCAAAGCCCTCGCAGAGAAGATAGAGACGGGATATAGAAGGCAGATTGAGGAGGAACAAAGAGCCGGGGCAACCCCTGCGGCACAGGTTTCCACCTTTACGGGCATTCCACCTCAAGCCCGCATCCCCCAGGCACCACCCGCCGCTGATTACGCTGGTGCTTACTATATTGAATACAGTATGTATGCCCAGATAAAGCAAACCGGTGGGATTGCCTCTGTGGCGATATATCACCAGAAACCCAATGCCCCATCGTATCAATTTCCCGCAGCGGTGAAGGGGAATTACATTGTGCCCGACCTCTCACGAATAAATCCCGCCATCCCTTCCGGCAGCGTCTTTGCCACAATGGGGGCGGATGGTAAATCTTACTCCCTGTACTATAAGAATACCCTTATTCCCCTGGTGGGGAAAAGGATAATGAGCCGGGAGGAGCTTTTGGGGGTTCAAAACCTGATTTCAGGGAATCCGTCAGCGGCGCTTCCCCTGTTTCGAGAGGCATCACAAAAAGACCCCACAAACAGCCACGTCCTCTTCGGGTTTGGGCGGGCACTTATGCTCTCGGGCAAACCGAATGACGCCCTCGCCATATTTCAAAAAGTTGGCAGGGATGCAAATTTCACCCGCTATTTCTTTATGAAGAAATTACTGTGCATCTCAACCAATTACTGTGAGGCAAAAATAAAAAGCGCACAGGGCCTTAACGCCATAGACGATTACGAGGCTGCCATTCGCCAATTCCCGTTGCGTGCGGCGGACTTTGCACCTTTTACCGGTGTGATTGAGCGGGGCGAATTGTTCAGTTCATACACCTCGGGCGAGGCAAAAAAACTCATTCCGCCATTCGCAAAACCTCTCCGTATCATTCAAGACACACAGAAAAAGACCTATTGCCTCTGGCCATCGGACGGTAGCCTGAAGCCCGCATCAATGCCCAAACTCGGCAATTACTTAACGCTTGCCAGATTACTCATCTTGCGTTCTAGACTTGCATCTTTTGAGGACCGATTTAACGATGCACTGCTTGACGCCCGCCGACTCGTCCGAATGGGTCAACAACTGAATAACGGTAATCTGGTTATTCGCTTGGTCGGCAGCAAGATTGAAAAAATGGGCACCGAGGCTTTCCGCCAGATTATGTGCAACCTGAAAACACCCCAGCAGGCAGATACCACAATGATGGCACTGAATGAACTCATCGCCCTCCAGCCACCATCCGATTACGAGAGTATGGTGAGTTATGAAAGGGAGGAATGGCCGATTTTCCCAAAGACGCTCTTTTCCGAATCCGCCCTGCGCGCACGAATTGACCTCGTTAGCTTTTCTATGCTACCAGTGGCTTGCGCCGCTAAAAAATTCTTCCTCAACAATCATCAATGGCCAGCCTCCATCGCTATGCTGATACCGGACTATCTAAATAAGCCTCCACTCGACCCCTTTGGCAGAGATGCCTTTAAGGTGTTCCCCTATCCCGGCGGCTTCCGCATATACTCCATCGGACCCGACCGTATGGACAATAATGGTAGCGTTCTTTTCAATCCCGCCAATGGACTGAATAGCAGCGGTGACATCCTGATGGATATACGTTGATATAAAGAATTTACTTACTCTCCCCACAACGCAACCCTATTCGCATCGTCAGGACATCAGAGGCAGAAAAACTTGGACATAGGCGGACATGGGGGTCAGACGCCCTAAAAAGTTCAATTATTTCTTGACGCTTAAAGAACAGTCGAGTCATCGAGATGGTAAGAAATAGCAGGTCTGGCAGGGGAAACGTTGGAGATGCCCGCTCGGTTGTTATTGCCTTATTGCATGAGAATTTACCCTGGACGTATTGTCAAATTGCGCACTTTTTAGTCCTTAAAAACAAAAGCAGTATAGATTACCATTTAATGAGGCTCAAAGGTAATGACATCTTGTTTGGGGCATTAAAAAAATTTGATAAATGAACAATTTGGGGCGTTTGACCCCATATGCTCACATATGCTCACAAAAGTTAGAAGTATTATCCCCCCCCCCCCGAGACAGATTAATTTTACATTGTCAGTTTTAGATTTTAACTTGATACTAACACAACATTTACAAAATGTTGTAGATCTCGGCGCCTTAAGCGCCTATCGGCGAAGTCTCGGCTCAGTCAATCAGGCGCGAATTTTTAACCATGGGGAAGGGTGTGCAAAACGCAATTGAGAGCGGTCGAGGGACTTCATCCCCCGTCAGAGGTTCGGGGCGGGGCGTAATACTGTTGATTTTCGCCCTCGTTCTCATTTCTGTCCTTCCGGTTGCCCCCCTGCTTGCCAAGGGGGTCTTGCCCAAGACCCATGAGAATTGGAAGTATATAGTTCTATGTGACCATTTCCGAGAGGCGTTTCTGAGCGGAGTCTGGTATCCAAGGTGGTTGCCGGACCTGAACGGCGGCTACGGTTATCCCACCTTTGTTTTTTATCAGCCGGGTTACTTCTTTGTGAGTTTGCCTTTTTCTTTTTTCACCCAGGAACCACTTGTCCAGATGTTCCTTACGCTGACTTTTTTGTCCATAGTGGGAGCGGTAGGATGCTACCTGTTATGTCGCAATTTTTGCGACCCATTAATCAGCCTGTTTTGCACGACTCTTTTCCTATTGACTCCCTATCTTTACCTTAATTTGTATGTCCGGGGGAATTTGAGCGAATTTATGGCTATGCTGCTGACTCCCTGGCCTCTATTTTTTCTGACCCGAATGGAGATAAGGGCGGTGAGCGGTAAAGGTCGGCATTTGGGACTCTCCATCGCCCTTGCCCTGACGCTCGTGGCAATAATTACGGCCCATCCCCTTGTGAGCTTATTTTACTTGCCCCTGGTTTTCGTCTTCGCTTTCTCAAAGGGTCTCAGAATGCCTCGGACAGCCAGAGGGGCTTTGTGGCGAGAGGTGGCGGCATCACTTGCATTGGGGCTTTTGCTCAGTTCGCCTTACTGGCTCACAGTGTTACAGATGCGGAGATATGTGAATCTTGAGAATGCCTTTTCCGATTATTTCCAACCCGCCTCCCAGACAGTGTATCCTCAACAGTTTTTCTGGCGGCGGTGGGAGTTCGGGGGAGCAATGCCCAACAGCCCCGAAGACCATATGTCCTTTCAGTTAGGACTGGTTCACTTCTTCCTCGCGGTCCTGGGCGCGCTCCTTGGATGGCGTAATAAGACATTGCGTGTGGCTTTCTCCTGCTATTTGCTCTTACTTATAATGATGACACCTCTATCGAAATACCTGTGGACATTACCGATTCTACGGAGTGCCCAGTTCCCCTGGCGAATCCTTTCGGTGATAGCCATATTGCAGGTTCTCTGTTGTACAGGACTGCGAGTCATCTACCCCGAAAGGACTGTGAAGAAGTTCTTGGTGATGCTGGTGGTTCTGTCCCTGGCGGCTATCTGGTATAAGCAACAATTCACCGTAAACACCTACAAAGACCCCATACTTGCCCATTGTTCTTACCAGACGCTCAGGAAGGAGAGGAAAGCGGAGTTGACGCATTTTTGGCGCTATGTGCAAATGAACGAGTTTTTGCCCAGGACAGCTACAGACCAGCCCGGGAAGGGTCCCAGGGATGGCGCCCCTTTACTGGTTCTGTTATCCCCGGGCAAGACCGAGGCTCTTCCGAGGAACAATAAATTCAGGATTGCCTACCGGGTGTCCACTGAAGGTTCGGCTACTATTTTGATTAACCAGCTTTACCTGCCGGGGTGGAAGGTACTGGTGGACGGTAAAGAAGTTCCGCGCCGCACTCTGGAGAGAGGTCTCCTGGCGGATGGACGTATTCAGGTGCGGTTGTCGGGAGGTAGCCGGATTGTCCGGGCATACTACGGAGGTCCTCCGGGTTGGTGGCTGCGCGACCTAATTATGGCTTTGGGGGTACTGGCATTTCTGGTCAGATTCCTCTGGCGCAGGCATACACGGGTCCCCGGTCGCCCCATCTGATAAACCAAGATTTTGCAGTTATACACAGCGTCTTAAATAGTGTCTTATATTCGGAAGGGAATCTCGAATATATTCTCTCATAAAATCTTCGTCTTCATTTTAGAATCTTTTATGTGCTAAGCGTGCAAAAGGTGTGTAGTAATTATATGATAACGTAGTGTCCGTAGTGTCGTTGTGGTTTTTTTAACTTCTTTCCCACCACAACGGCACAACGAGCACAACGATATTCAGACGAAAAATTTCAAATATCTTTGGCTAGACTTTACTTGCGCAACAAATATGTTCTTTTCGCATGAAAAACTCAAGATTTACAAACAGGTAATTGAACTCGTCGCGTGGCACAGGAGAAAGCCCGCCAGGGGCGCGTCTGCGACAAGAGATGGAGATGAAGAGTGAAGAAGATATGGACACAACTTATGGCGCCGAAGGCCGAAGGCGCGCCATCGGTGGGTTGTATATAAATTAGATAAGGGCGAGCATTTCTTTCACGGCACGCTCCAGTCCCACAAATACGGCGTGGGCGATGATGCTGTGTCCGATGTTGAGTTCCTCCATTCCGGGGATAGCGGCGACGGGTTTTACATTGCGGTAGTTGAGTCCGTGCCCCGCATTGACGCGGAGACCGAGTTCTTGCGCCAGTTTGGCGCTGCGCATCAGTCCCTCGAGTTCGCGCTTCTGTGCCACCTCGCCAGTAGCGTTGCAATAACGCCCTGTGTGTAGTTCAACAAACTCTGCGCCCGTTGTTGCAGATGCATCAATCTGTGCCTCATCGGGGTCAATAAAGAGACTCACGCGAATCTGCGCATCCCGCAGGGCGTTTGTGATACGCGTAATTGTCTCGAGGTTGCCCTTAACATCAAGCCCACCCTCAGTCGTTATCTCCTGGCGCTTTTCGGGAACGAGCGTGACCTGGTGTGGGTGATATTTCTTTGCAATTTTGAGCATTTCGTCAGTTGCCGCCATCTCGAGATTGACGCGGGTCTTTGCCGTTTGGACAAGCAAGGCAAGGTCGCGCTCATTAGTATGGCGCCTGTCCTCGCGCACATGTAGCGTGATGCCAGATGCCCCGGCAATCTCGCACATAAGCGCCGCAGCAACCGGGTCAGGCTCCGTTATCTTTCGTGCCTCACGTAGCGTCGCAACATGGTCAATGTTCACACACAGGATCGCCATAACAAATTACCCTCCTTTTGGGCGAGATGATGCCGAAGGCCGAAGGCGCGCCATCGGTGGGCGTGCCATCGGTGGGTGGGGACGGGTGTCGGAGATTTAGTAGCCTTCTTTGATTTTTCCAGACGAGGCACTATCTTGATGCGAATCACCTCGGGTTTGTAAGAAACAATGGTTGCCTTCTCACGAATGAGGGGCGGAGTCTTGTCGGAGAACTTCACATCAATCGCAATATTTGCAGTGTAACCTGCGGTCTCCTCGAGGGGCTGTCGAGGGATGAAGATAAACGAATCTCTATTCAATTTCTTAAGCATACTGATTGGCGCCTCTACTGTTACTATGGCGGCAGTTGGGGAATAGACGGGCTTGAGGTTTTCGGAGAATGTCTTTATGATTATGGGCACATTGGCAAAGGTCTTACGCTTCACCTGCTCACCGATGACGATGTGGACTCGTACTCGCAGGGTATCTTTCCCGACAGGCTTCAGACCCACCGGGAGAGGGACGTTCACCATCTCAAAGAAATTACCCTTTTTGCCCTCGATATTCACCGGTTGGGTCTCAAGGATTATGTGATTTTTTTCCTGTTTTACCGCCCGCTTGAGGTTTTCGGGTGAACCTGTGAGAAGGACTTCTGCCGGTTCAACCGTTGGTGGGTCTTGAATCAGGCGATAATCCGGAGGCGGCTTTCCAGATTTCTCCACAAAAATCTTTGCCTTTTGGGTGTAGAGACGCGCACTCAAGGTGACATAGTCCTGACCCAGTACGGCGTTTGGTCGGACGGCATCGGGGAGGTTATGTTTGCGCACATTCTTTACAGAGATGGGGAAGGGGATGGACTTAAACTTATCCACCCCGGCAAAGTTCTCATTTATGCCCTTGAGGTCGAGTGCAATCGTAAACGCCTCGGGGCGAATCAGGTGGGCAAAGGTCTTTGGATATTGCACCGAGACATTAAGTGCAGGGGGTGCGATACGTGTCTCGATATTGGGAGGTGCGCCCACTCCCACCACCCGGGCGGCTACTATCTGATTATCAAAATCCCTTTGCTTTGCCACAAGCCACACCGCAAATGCGATAAAGAACGATGCAATGAGTATCACAATTTCGGATGTGCGTTTAAGCCGTGGCACGCTTAACTTTTTCCTCCGGTGTAATATTGAGTAGCTCGGTTAGTCGTTCACGAAGGGAATCCGGGGTCTGACCACGGTGGAGTTTGCCGTCCACCGCCACAGAGATTGTCCCGGTCTCCTCCGAGACCACAATCACAACGGCATCGGTCTCTTCCGAGAGTCCAATGGCAGCCCTGTGTCGTGTCCCCAGTTCCTTACCCACATCCGGGCTATCGGTGAGGGGGAGGATACATCCAGCTGCCTGGATGCGATTATTTCTTATTATGAGAGCGCCATCATGCAAGGGTGTGAGGTGCGTGAAAATGGTGCGAATCAGTTCCGAGGAAACGGCGGCGTCAAGAGGTGTCCCCGTTTCGAGATAGACCTTAAGCGGATTGCGGCGCTCGATGGCAATAAGTGCACCTATTTTGCGCATCGACATTACCTCCACCGCCTTAATAAGTCCCTCGAGGTATTCGCCGCTCTGTTTGAAAAATGCGCGGAAGATACGCATCTGCCCCAGATCGGTCAGCGCCTTTTTGAAATCGTTCTGAAAGACAATGAGGAAAATAAGGACAATAATAATCCAGAAATTACCAAAGATATACGCCACTCCCGCCAGGTGAAGCGTTTTCGCCACCAGATAACCCCCGAAGGAAAATAGAATTATGCCAATCAGCCCCCTCAACGCAACCGATGAACGCGTCTCTTTCAAAAGTGATAGCACCAGGTAACACAACGCCGTCATAACGAGGATGTCCAGAACATCCATTATGCCGATATTACTTAAAAGACCCCATAGCTGTTGCATCGAGGTGTTCTCCTCCAGAAGAGTTCCGTGAAATGTCCCCTCAAATCAGTTTAAGATGTATGGTAGTCATCACCCGCCCCGCTTGCAAACACTTTTTGTAATTTCACACGTTGCCAACCACATAAGGTTAAAGTTATGATTTGATGGATGAGACGAAGTTCACACTTTTGCCATACCCCGAGCGCTGTAAATCTGTCAGGGGAATGTGTCTGCATTATGCGGATTGTCCCGGAGGGTATCTTTAATACCGGCGGTGGAAGAATCTTTGCACACGTGGGAGTTTGCAGGTCTTTACCTCACCGAGTGTGCCGTGAAAAATTCCCTTTCTGCCCTCTATCATAAGCACCCGGTCAGCAACCGCGTGGATAGATGCAAGTTCGTGCGTTACGACAACCATCGTAACACCGAGGAGGCGGCGCAGGTCGAGTATCAATTGGTCAATCCCTGCGGCGGTGATTGGGTCAAGCCCCGCCGAGGGTTCATCAAAGAGCAAAAGTTCCGGGTCGAGGGCAAGCGCTCGTGCCACGCCTGCACGCTTTCGCATCCCCCCGGAGAGCTCTGCCGGCATCAGGTATGCCGCATCCGCCAACCCTACAAGGCTTAGCTTTATCATAACAAGGGCATTTATGGTTTCCTCAGTGAGGTCGGTTGTCTCGCGCAAGGGCATAGCCACGTTGTCGAAGACCATCATCGAGTTGAACAGGGCGCCCGACTGAAAGGATATCCCTATCCGCCTGAGAATCACGCTTAAGTGGTCTTCCTCAATGGTCGTAATCTCCTCGCCCCAGTATTTGACCGAGCCTGCCGTGGGCTTCACCAAACGCGTGATATTTCTCAGGAGAGTGCTTTTCCCGCACCCACTTGCCCCAACTACGGCAAGTATCTCACCCGGATACACCGAGAACGTGATGCCATCCAGAACCTTGAAGTCCCCGTAATGGGCAACAAGGTCCCTCACCTCTATAACAGGTTTTTTAAAGTCATCAGTCATTAGTCATTACGATTGTTTTGCAATTCGCCACGGCGAACTTTTAGTCAGGCGTCATTAGTGAGAAGGTATGCGTAATTTGTTTCCTCTTTCGAGTTCGGACTTAAAAGGTGTAATAAAATAGTGTTGCGAAAATCACGTCAAAGACAATGATGAAAAATATGTCCATCACAACCGAGCGCGTGGTTACAAGTCCGACTCCCCGCGCGCCGCCCGTAACCCGCAATCCATTATGGCAACCCACCATCACAATGATAAAGGCGAAGACTATACTCTTTATCAGTCCCTGCACCACATCGCCGACGACCACTGCTGCAAATGTCTCCCGAATCCATTGCCCTGAATCGAGTCCCAGGATGAAC
>CAZGKP010000084.1:0-14841 GCA_964526215.1 uncultured Candidatus Sumerlaeota bacterium | reverse complement strand
ATACCCGAGCGTGTATTACCCGGCAGTGTCTCTCCCCGCCTTCTGTGCAACCTCGTTCTGGGTTACCTGGGGATTGTGCTGGCGCTCAAGCACTCAGACCGGTTCACACTCGACCGGCTAAAGTTCATTATTGCCAATCCGAAAGAGAATGCCTGCATCCTGGATACCAATGTCATTATTGACGGGCGAGTGAATGACCTTTTTGCCACACGCTTCCTGAAGGGGCAAATCATTGTTCCCGAATTCGTTCTGAACGAGCTCCAGCTCATTGCTGATTCTTCCGACCCACAAAAGAGGGGTCGTGGGCGTCGGGGGCTGGAGAACCTCGAGCAGCTTCGCGATGCCAATCCCACTTTGCAAATCTGGGAAAAGGATTATGAAGACATCAAGGATGTTGACCATAAACTCATCCAGCTCGCTAAAGAACTCGGCGCCGACCTCCTCACCAATGACTATAACCTGAATAAGATAGCCTCCCTCCATCAGATAAAAGTGCTTAATATCAACGACCTTGCACAGGCACTTAAGCCCAGTGTCTTCATAGGTGATGAGCTTCGCCTCCGCATTATACGTGTTGGCAAGGAACCCCATCAGGGTGTGGGATACCTCGAAGATGGCACAATGGTAGTAGTGGATGAGGGGAGGCGTTCGATCGGCGGCGAGGTGGATATTGTGGTTACCAGCATCCTGCAGACTTCGGCGGGACGGATGGTCTTTGCGCGCCGTAAGGAGGCAGAGGGATCTCCTCGCTCTGTGCAATTACACAAAAAACACACAGAGCGACAGAAGTCAGGGGTAGGGTATCGTTCTCCTCATCCCTGAACTATACACAGCCTCTTAAATAGCATCGCATATTCGGAAGGGAATCTCGTGTATATTCCCTCATAAAATTTTCGTTTTCATATTAGACTTTACTTGCGTAACAGATATATATTCTTTTCGCATGAAAAACTCCGGGTTTGCAAACGGGCAATTGAATTCGTCGCGTGGCGGAGGAAACAGCAAGATACGGAGATGGAGATGAAAATGGAGAGTGAAGAAGATATGCACACAACTTATGACGCCGAAGGCCGAAGGCGCGCCATCGGTGGGTTGTATATAAATCCGAATTTGGTCCGGTAAGATGTCAACAGTAGCCCTGATTGTGGCAGCAGGAAAGAGTAAAAGAATCGGCGGAGAGATACCTAAACAGTTCCGTCGCCTCGCTCGTAAACCGCTTTTGAATTACTCCCTCGAGGCATTTGAGCGCTTCAGCGAGGTATCGGGCATTGTTCTGGTCTTGCCACCCGCATATTCGCAGATGCTCCAGGTACGAATTGACCTCAAGCCCTTCGGAAAGATTAAGGCGATTGTAGGAGGAGGCAGACGCCGGCAGGATTCTGTCCTGAAAGGATTGGCGGCGCTACCTGATGATGCCGACTATCTGCTGATTCACGACGGGGTGCGACCCTTTCCGCCCATCGCCGCCACTCAAAGGGCACTTGAAGCGGCAAAAGAAACCGGAGCCGCCATCCTCGCCCTCCCCATAAACGATACCGTGAAGGTCGCTGATTCCAATGGTTTAATCGCATCCACAGTCGATCGCCGCCACCTCTGGCTCGCACAGACACCACAAATATTCCGCAAAGACCTGATTCTTGAGGGATACCACCGCGCAGAGTCCGATGATGTGAGGCTCACAGACGATGCAGGAGCTATCGAGCTCCTGGGTAAACCTGTCTGCCTGATTCGTGGATCATATGACAATCTGAAAATTACGGTGGAGGAGGATTTTGAGCGCGCCGTCCACATCCTTGACTCAAGAAAGGAGCAGGCGTTGTGATGGACCTGCGCACGGGTCAGGGGTTTGATGCACATCCGTTTGCAAAGGGACATCACCTCGTTCTTGGAGGAGTGAAAATCCCACACGAAGAGGGACTGGCGGGGCACTCGGATGCGGACGTCCTCACTCACGCCATAATTGATGCCCTTCTCGGAGCCGCCGCCCTCGGCGACATCGGCACACATTTCCCCCCCACCGACCCCGCATATAAGGATATTTCCAGCCTTGACCTCTTGGATGAAGTATCCCATATTCTTGCGAAAAATGGGTGGAGAGTCATAAATATAGACGCCACTATTATTGCGCAGGTGCCAAGATTAAGTCCACATACCCCGGAAATGATTACAAACATCCAGAGCCGCCTTCCCGGCAAACCCACCGTAAATGTGAAGGCGACAACCACTGAGGATATGGGATTCACCGGACGCCGGGAGGGAGTCGCCGCAATGGCAGCAGCCCTCATCACACGCGCAAAAGAGGAGTAAATATGCTCAAGCGACTGAACTCACTCGAGCAGAAACTCGATTCTCTGCTCAAGCGCTTTTCAAACCTCCGCAACCTGCTTGCAGAGCGTGAGGCTGAATCCCAAAAACTTAAAGACGAAATAAAAACCCTTAAGAAGCCAAAGAGAGCCGCACTCAAAACCGGAGTTGCCGAAATAGAATCACTTCGTAATGAACGCGATGAACTCGTAGCCACACTCAAGGAAGCCGAAGCGGAAAATGACCAACTCAGAAAGCAAATAACCACCCTCGAAAAGGAACTCAATTCCAAAACCGCTCTTGAAGAGGAAACCTTCGAGAAGCTGCGGGATATTATCTCCCGGATTGATACACTCGAAGCAGAAATCGGAGAACTCGAAAATGAGCAAATTAAGCCGGACCACAATTGAACTCTACGGACAGACTTTCACCCTGCGTGCCGAGCCTGAAGAGGAGGAAAGCTTAAAGCGGGTGGCACAGGAGGTGAATGAATTTCTAAAGCAACTCTCCCGCAAAGGAACCGTCGCCATACACCGTGTGGCGCTGATGGCAGCCTTCCAGTATGCTTACGAATTAGACGCCTTGAAGAACAGTCCGACGTTGAATAAAAAAACCACTCATCAGATTATGAAGAGGCTCGACAAACTCCTCGCCAAGCTCCAGACCGCCCTCGAGGAGGAATGAACTAATTCTTCGAACCTCAGAATTTGCCATCAAGGACGTGAGAGACAGCGCCAAAAGTTTTTTTACCTTATATGTGGAGAGTTTTTCCTATGCTTGATAAGTTGAAATCATATTTTCCTGTGGTTGAGGAAATGTCTGATGAAAGACTGCGGCAGGCGGTGCTGGAGACGTTTGTTGATGCTGTCAAGGCGGGCGGATGGTCTCTCGAAGACCTGAATAAAATCCCCGCTACTCTCCTTATCCCCGATTGCCCGATTTCGTTTCTGGAACATACGAAAGCCGTTACTGCCTGCGCCATCGCAATCGCTAAAGAGATGAAAAACGTATATGGCGACAAATTCTCGGTTGATTTTGATGTCCTTATCGCCGGCGGATTGCTTCACGATGTCGGTAAGCTAATCGAAATCGAGCGAGACCCCGCAGGTGGTTTCCGCAAATCAAAAAGCGGTCGGCTGTTGCGGCATCCACTTTCGGGCCTTATGCTTGCCGCCGGGCACGGCATTCCTGAACCGATTCTACACATAATCGCCTGCCACTCAAAGGAGGGAGATGTCGTCAGGCGAACCACAGAGGCAATTATTATTCATCACACCGATTTTGCCAACTTCGAGCCTTTCCGCCCCTGAATGAGAAAACAACAATAATATTTTTGACAGGATTCACAAGATTCACAAGATTATTAACACATATTTTCATCCATACAATCTGGTCAATCCGCCTCAGGCGGATTCATCCTGTCAGAAAATTTTTGCCCTTATAGTATTACAATGGAAAAGATTGGCACCGTTTTGAGAACGATGGGAGAACGGGCAACTGTGCAGGTGGGATACCAGTCCAGCACCGATTGTAAGGTGTGTCCCATAGGGTATCTATGCGCACTCAATCGGTGTGAATTATTTGAGTTCGAGGCGCTGAATCCTCAAGGTGCGAAGGTGGGCGATAGGGTGCGGATTGAACTCGGCACCGCCAAATCCCTTGCCGCATACGGTCTGGCTTATGGCGTCCCGATGATAGGACTGATTGTGGGGGCAATTGTAGGTGCCGCCATTGCCGGATATTATGATGGGTACGAGACACCGATAGTTGCCGCATTTACCCTGCTTGGAACCGGGGCGGGTTTTGCCATTACGTTGCTCAAGGGTAGAAAGTTCAAGGCAACACCCGTTATCACTGCCGTATTGCGCCCCGCTGAAAAGTCTTGACCCCGCATAGATAAATTGCGTAGTCTACGATAGGATTTGGCAAGAGATTAAGAGTCCCTAACGAAATGAAATCGGGCTCATTGAAGCATACGAAGATCACAAGGTTCTATCTGGACAAACTCTCATTTTGATAGGGACTTTAAGTGCCTATCCGAAAACCTTCACAAATTAAGAGGCAGGCATTGGGCAATTAACCAAAACTCTGCCGCTCCGGGCTGTCGGAGAAACCCCTGTAGAGTTTTCGGATAGGCATTAACTAAAAATAGCGAGTGGAGAAGTTTTCAATTCGGGAGGAATAAATTATGTCTGCCAAACCAACTATCCACAGGATAATGTGGGCGGTTTTATGCCTTTTATTTATATGTCTTATAGTTGTGGCACAGGATGCGGCGGAACCCGGCGAAACCCCGGTGATTAACTTTCGTTACGAATCGTGGAGATTATCGCGTCCGGGCGACACGGTTGTTTATCATCTCTATGGGGCACCGGGCGCGCCCGACCGCCTCGAACGCAAACTCCTTAAATCTATCCTTGACCGCTATACATACCAGATTCGCACTTATCTGGGAGAGCGCCTTGTTGAGGAAAAAACCGCCACAATCTCCCTGCGGGATATGTCGCGAAAGGTGTATCCATCCGAGTTGCGAAAAACACACATCGAGATGTCAACCTCCCGCGAGATATTCAAAGGGAGTGTATATAATTGCCAGCGACTGAAGAAAGGGGACGGGAGTGTTGAGATTTTGTCCCAGAAAATCCCGCTGGGTGGGCTTATGAAAAGATTGGATGCCGCCGGACGCACCACAGAAGAGGTGATTGAAGTCCGTCAGGACGGTGTCTCCGGACCTTCCGTTAGCCAGATTAAAAAAGAGGTGATTAAATCTCCCGAGGCGGGGAGGTCGGCATTTAGTGTCTCTGAGCTCCTGAGGAAATCGAGGGCGGAAAAGAAAGGTATTCCGGCAACTCGTAAGGGAAAAACCGCAATCGTCATCGGCAATATTGGAGAGAAACCGGTTGAGACCCATAAGGCGCAGAGTTTCATCCAGGAGGTGAAGATGGCGGGGGGGAAACCGAGCGAGCTTTTCTCTTCAAAGTCAGCACTACTTTTAGCCGGCTTCAACCACCTCCACGCCGTTGCCACTTATCGCGTGAGCGAATCACTGAAACCCGAAAACAAGGGCACCCCCACATTGCCACGTAAAATCACCATCACTTACTTAAGATACATTCGCCCCATAGATGAGAAGCGCCATGCGGGCTTGCTCTTTAGTCTTGCCTCGGAAGACGGGATAACCACGCGCGAAATCCCGCTTCAGCCAAAGCCTTATCACGATATGGAGGCATTTGAACTCCCGCCGGAGGCAGTTACAATTATGCCGGGGACTTTTAACTGTTTTCACATCCGGCTTGTTTTGCCCACCCCATTGCGCAGCACAACAGACAAAGGTGATAACCGCATTGTTACACAAACCGATAAAAAGATAGATTACTGGATAACAAACATAAAGGGTCGTGAAGTGGTGGCAAAGAAGATAGAGACAGTGAAAAAGCGGGTTACAGAAACCGCCATAGACAATCCCGCAATGGTCATCAGCACAGAAGAGTCCACTCGCTCAACAAAGTGTACACTTGTTGATTTTAATCCCGAGGGCTATAAAAAGTAGGCGAAGGGGGGATGCGAGAGGAGGGGAGCACAGCGCGGCTATCGCCGCAAATTAAAAATTGACAATTCAAAATATGCCTGATCTGTAATAAAATCAATGGTTTGTGATTGCATTTTTTGAATATTCCGGTAAAAAAACCAGGATTTTAACGGTTAGTAGTACAGGAAGTGATTCCTCACGGGGTTGTGTAATCTTCTTGGTTTTTCCGAATTTTTTGCTTGTCATACACAAAACAGTGTTGATAGTTAAATTGTAAAGTCGAGTGAATTTTATTAAAGGAGGAAGTAATGTTCGGATATATTATCCTTGGGATTATTGTCATTATTGTGATTGCCGTTGCAGTTATGTATAATACGCTTGTGCGGATGAGGGCACGTGTGAAGAACGCCTGGGCTCAGATTGATGTCCAGTTGAAGCGCCGCTATGACCTTATCCCCAACCTGGTCGAGACGGCAAAGGGCTACATAGCACACGAGCGCGAGACGCTTGAGGCGGTTACCAAAGCCAGGCAGATTGCCATCAGCACATCCGGCGGTGCTGCGGCACAGGCAAAGGCGGAGAATATGCTCACGCAGACACTGCGTTCCCTTTTCGCAGTGGTTGAAAATTACCCGAACCTGAAAGCGAACGAAAATATGATGGCACTGCACGAGGAACTAACGTCAACCGAGAATAAAATCTCGTTTGCACGCCAATTCTATAACGATTCCACAATGAGATACAACATCAAGGTCAAATCCGTTCCCACCAACGTAGTAGCCAGCCTGTTTACTTTCAAGGAAGAGGAATTCTTCGAGGTAGAGGTGCCTGCCGAACGCCGCCCCATCGAGGTGAAATTCTAATCTCTGCATCACCCCCGTGCGAGCAGACTTTACCTACCTATGCGGCTTGAAAAACTCCGCCGACATTTTTACGTTTACGCCTCTTCCCCCAAAAAAACGATAAACGCTCATCGAGAATCTCCATATACAACAACGGACAATAGACAATGGACAATTGACAACGGACGATTGACAATAAATCCCTTGACTTCTATCCCACCGGCACTCAAACTCACCTTACTTTACTTGTTGGATAATAAAAACCATCACTCAATACTCTTTTATCCCTCAATGGATGGGGAGGGGGAGAGGAAATTATGGCAAGACGTTCTGCAAATTCCGGTGCGGGT
This sequence comes from uncultured Candidatus Sumerlaeota bacterium, assembly GCA_964526215.1. GTDB lineage: Bacteria > Sumerlaeota > Sumerlaeia > MWCT01 > MWCT01 > CAZGKP01. Next base: position 7,816 of record CAZGKP010000084.1, on the reverse strand, counting down.
GACCGCTGGACGCTTAAGGAAATTAGAAACCTGTTGAACATCATAAATAAGAACAAAATCCGGGAGTTTGACCTCGAACAGGGCGGTGTGAAAATCCGCATTGTAACTCAATACCTCGACCAAAATATGGCGCAAGGGGCACTGGCAAATCCCGTTACACAGATGGTTCCTATGATGACGACGCCGGTTATTCAGCAGGGCATATCTCCATCGCCCCCGGCTCCTGAAACCAATGTAGAGGCAGCCCCGAAAGAGACCGGGGAGAAAGTCACAAAGGAAGAGGAAAACGTCGAGATTATTAAGTCTCCTATGGTGGGGACATTCTACCGCACCCCATCGCCTGAATCCCCGCCTTACGTGGAGGTCGGCGATGAGGTAAATGACGACACCGTGCTCTGCATTGTCGAGGCTATGAAATTGATGAATGAAATCAAGGCGGAGATGCGGGGAACAATCGTGGATATACTGGTAGAAAATGGGCAGCCGGTTGAATATGGTCAGCCTCTCTTTAAGGTAAGACCTGGATAGATTTATGAATAGTGAATTGGGAATGGGGAATGAGGGTTGAGGAGCGGATTCTTGATTCAAATTGACCCTATGCCTGGTTAGGACACGAATCTGGTGTTTAAGAAGATACTGATTGCCAATCGAGGCGAGATAGCATTGCGCATCATCCGCGCCTGCCGTGAACTGGGCATTCGGACGGTGGCGGTCTTTTCGGAGGCGGACGTTGATTCGCTGCACGTTCGCTTTGCCGATGAGGATGTCTGTATCGGTCCGGCGCCCAGCGGCGAGAGTTATCTCAACATTGCCCGCATCATAAGCGCCGCGGAGATTACGGACGCCGATGCCATTCATCCGGGTTATGGATTTCTGGCGGAAAATGCGCACTTTGCCGAGGTCTGTCGGGAATGCAAGATAAAATTCATCGGACCCACGCCGGAGGTCATCCGTCAGATGGGCGACAAGGCGGAGGCGAAGCGGACGATGGCGAATGCGGGCGTCCCGGTCGTACCCGGTAGCGACGGCGTTGTGGAGAGCGTGGATGAAGCCAGACGTATCTCCAATGAGATTGGCTATCCCGTAATCGTAAAGGCGGTGGCTGGCGGTGGCGGACGCGGAATGCGCATCGCCCACACGGAGGCAAGTCTCGCCACCGGCTTCCTTACGGCACGCAGTGAGGCGGAAAAGGCATTCGGCAATCCCGACGTCTATATAGAGAAATACGTTGATAACCCTCGCCACGTGGAGATACAGGTTCTTGGCGACGAAAAGGGAAACGTGATTCACCTGGGGGAACGCGATTGCTCTATACAGCGCCGCCACCAGAAACTGGTTGAGGAATCGCCAAGCCCGGTCGTGGATGAGAAATTGCGCAAAGAGATGGGTGATGCAGCAGTTGCCGCTGCACGCGCAGTGGGTTATGCAGGCGCAGGCACCGTTGAATTTCTCCTGAACGGCAACGGCAAATTTTATTTTATGGAGATGAATACACGCATACAGGTTGAGCACCCCGTCTCGGAGTTCGTAACCGGAATAGACATCGTGCGCTCGCAGATAGCCGTTGCGAGTGGACAGAAGCTGGGATTTACACAAAAGGATGTCCGTTTCTCTGGACACGCCATCGAGGTGCGCATAAATGCTGAAGACCCAGAGCGCGGCTTTATGCCCTGTCCCGGCACTATCACCACGTATCACCCACCCGGCGGACCGGGTGTGCGCGTTGACAGCCACGTTTATGAGGAATACGTGATTCCGACCCATTACGATTCTATGCTCGCAAAACTCATTGTGCGGGACATTAACCGCCGAACCTGTATCAGACGCCTCGACCGCGCTCTCGACGAATTTATCATAGAAGGCGTAAAGACAACCATCTCCCTCCACAAGCGTATTTTGAAAAATCCCGATTTCTTGCGAGGGAATTACGACACGAACTTTCTCGAGACCGCCTTCAGGTAGAAAATGAAAAGATTGATAAAGAGAGAAAAGGACTTAAACATTTAAGGTGGCAAATGCCGCCGGATTAAAATATGGAGGTAACGTGTCTATGGCTCTGGAAGAACATCTCGGAGAAATCAGTATTGATAATGCCGTTGTGGGGACAATCGCCGCAATCGCCGCCCAGGAGGTGGATGGCATCGTCGGAATGGGGGGAAAATTTTCCTTCAGCGAGATGCTCGGGCGCAAAGATGCCGACAGAGGCGTCAAGGTCACAATCGAGGGGAATAAGGCCGTTCTGGATGTGGATGTGAAGGTTGAGTATGGCAAGAATATGTATGACGCCGCACACGAACTCCAGCGCAAAGTCAAGGACAGCGTCGAGCAAATGACGGGACTCGTGGTGGATAAAGTCAATGTGAAAATTAACGGCATAGTAATCCGCGAAAAGAAGGAGAAACCTAAACCCCCCGAGGCTAAACAAAAACCCGGTTCAAAAAAGGCGCGGCGCTAAAAAGTATTCAAACCGCAGACTTGTCCGTCGCAGGAAGATTGTGCAGACTCGTCCACCAGTGGAGGATTTCACAGATTTATGTCTTGTCATACTCTGCAGCGGGATGATTAGGTTTCCGCTTCCGCGGCATCGGCAAAGTCCTATTCGGAAAACTTGACCACTGACTGACGAAAGGAGTCCTTTATTATGAGCACCGTAAAGAACCTCTGTCTGATACTGATGCTGATTATGCTCATCCTCACCGGCATATATGGATTTGTGCCATATTTATCGCCCACATTAAGTGTGCGGCTGAATTCGCTCTATCAATATGCAACCGGAGCAGAGACTTCCCGACTCCTTTTTTGCCTGCTTATTATTCTGCTGCCGCTTTTTTATCTGCTTGTGAGCGTGAGGCAGTGGTCATACAGACGGGGATACGTCATCAGAGCGAAGGGCGGTGATTCGATGATTTCCGAGGGGGCAATACTGAAATGCCTCTCCAGCGCCATCCGCACAATCCCTTCGGTTAAGAGCGTGAGACCTCGAATAAAAAACGTGCACGCAGGACTTGCCGTCCGTATAGACACCTTAATCAAGGTAGAGCAATATGTCCCGCAGATTTACGAGCGCATCCGCCAGCGGGCACGCAGCACACTCATAGGCGTTCTGGGCATAGACCGCATCGCCCGCATAGACGTTAATATAGACAAGGTTCGGCTCCCGCATCCCCCACTCGCCGAACATATTGAAAGGGGCAAAAAACCCCTGCCACCAAAACCTGCCATAAAACCTGCTCCATCCCAACCGGTGGCAAAACCCGTTATCGCTTCCTTTCCCCCGAAACCAGCCGTAAAACCTGCTCTGAACAAACCGGCGGGAAAACCCGCTCCCTCGCAGTATCCCGGCTTCTCGAAAATCAAACCCTCGCCGGATGCCCCCGTAAAACCCATTCTAAAACCTCCCACTGAAGGTCAGACATCCCCCCGGATAAATCCGCCAAAACAGGGAGAATGAACACAAGGAGCAATACACCCTGAAGTGAGCTCGATTATGAGAACCATCGCAATTCAGAAACTGAAGCAATCTCTGGAGCAAGTTTATGGCTCACGCCTTGTGCGTTTCATTATCTTTGGGTCATATGCGCGAAGTGAAGCAAGTGAGGAATCGGACATTGATGTCTTCATCACCCTCAAGGGACCGGTCCCCGGGCAAACGGAAGAGGCAATCTTCAATCTCGCATACGGTGTCGGATTGGAATACGATGCGGTCTTTGACATCAAGGTCTTCTCCGAGGATGATGTGCAGCACACGATTATTGGGCGGACACCTTTTGTTGAGCGAGTCCTTGCCGAAGGAATCCCGATATGAGACCCGAAGAGAGAGCCGCTGTGTCTTCTGAGTGCCGGGATACAATAACACTTTTTACGGAGGGTATTGGCAAATGTATAAACATACCCAAATTGGTTGGGTGCTATTGATTACACTTGGGGCGGGAATTCTGTTTTGCTTCGTCCTTGGGTTATTGCTTTCAAATTGGATTGCTTTGAGTGTCTCCGGGGTGCTGATAATTTGCTTCATTTTGTTTTACAGCCTCACCGTTACGGTGAATGATAAGTTTGTGACTGTAAGTTTTGGTCCTGGTTTAATCGGGAAAAGGGTTCGCATTGGTGATATTGAGTCGTGCAAGCCCGTCAGAAATCGCTGGTGGTATGGCTGGGGAATCAGGAAAATTCCCCGCGGCTGGCTCTATAATGTCTCCGGTTTAGGTGCAGCCGAGCTATCAATGAAAAATGGGAAATTGTATCGAATCGGCACCGATGAACCGCAAAGACTCTGTGAGTTCATAAGAAAGAGATTGACTGTGTAAAAACGCTATCTCTACGAATTGTAAAAAATCCCTGAAAAGGAGGATGTGAAAATGAACGGGATTCCTGAAGAAATCACACAGATGGCTGACAGCGGCGAGGTGAAGGTGAAAACCACTCAACCCCAACAGGTGATTTATGCCGTCCATAAGGGGTCTTATCAGCGGCTGGGAGAGGTTTTTGGCAAACTCTTCCAGTGGGCAAGCGAAAATGGGTATGACATCGTTGGCCCCTCCGTCACCATTTGCCACAACGACCCACGCACGACACCCGAAGGTGATCTGATTAGCGAATGTCAGTTCCCGGTGAGGAGAGAGACAGTCGCCTGATGCCGGATTTTCGCCACAACTCATTCCGAGTGCGGATAGAGCTCACTGTGCTCCTGATAGAGGTTTATTTCGCACTCGGATTTATTCTGTTACCAGGAACCCCCAGCCGCTTATATGGCGAGGATTCCCTTAATCTGATTTACCGGATTCCTATATTTGCATCCATCCGTGGGCTGGGAATTATGCCGCTTTTGTCGGCATATTTCCTTATGGCGATTGTTTATTACGTCTTTGGGCAGCACAAGAGGCGCGGCGGCTGGGGTAATGATGCAAAGCGGTCGAGAAATTTCCTTTTACTTTTAACTCTCGCCATCAGTCTCTGGCAGAGCTATAGAATGGCGGGTTTTTTTGACAAAATATCACCGGGTGGATTGAACCACAATGTCCTCGCTTATGCCCGCACTATGACTATACTGACGGCAAGTGTCTTCGTAGGAGTGCTGATTATACATCTCATCGACCGGCTGGGTGTGATTGACGGCATCCTCGCCCTTGTGGTGCTCAATCCCTTCACGATAAGAAGCGCCATTATCTCAATCGCCGCTTTGTGGCAAAGCTATATTGGTAATGCGCCAGACCCCAATGAGCGGCTCGGCAAGATAATAATTGCAGTTGCCTTTCTTATCGGGCTATATTTCCTTTTGAAGAAAATCTGGCGGCGGGATTTCTTTTATACAGACCTGCCTCTGAAATCTGGCACACGCCTCCGCATCCCAATCTATTTCGGTGGTCTTTTCTTCTTCATACTGGGAAGGGTTTTGCTAAATTTCATTCTGATTATGCCGATTATGATTGCAACGAATTTAACAAGGTATCCCCCGGTTCCATTCATATACCATTACATAGCTCCGGTTGCAGCCTTTATTTGCGGCTATTTCATTTATATGAAGGCAGTGCGCTTAATTGTGCACTTTGATACCTTCAAGGAGAAGTTCACCGATGAAGTTTCATCAGCTAAAATCCTGCGTTCCACCTTCAGGCGATATGGATTATTTTACCTCTTTCTGCTCCTCTTTTTTTGGTGTGGCAATACACTACTGTTCCGATTTTCTCATCACCTCCTTATGCCATTCGGCGCCGAATACATAATTCTGATTCTACTATTTTGTCTCGAATGGCATAAACAGCGCAGGCTTCTGGGAGGAGGTTATACGCCCGTTATGCGGACTATGAAGGCACAAGAACTACTGGGTGCGCAAATCGCACTCGCCGATGCTGGCATTGAAGTGATTCCGCATCAGCACACCTATAATTATTTCGCCGGTTATCCCATCGCCCCGCTCGGTGTTAAAACGTTATACGTTCCCACCGCAGATACCGAGCGGGCACAATCTCTCCTTTTAAGTGAATCTTTTTTTACACCTCAATAATAAGTCCGTCATAGGCGAGGTGGGCATTGGGTGGGAGCGAGCGATTTGTCGCCTCGTGCTCCAGCTTGTGTGAGATGTGGGTGAAGTATGTCTGGCGCGGGGCGATACGGCGCGCAATATCGAGCGCCTCTTTTAAGGAAAAATGCGTCTCGTGTGGTTTCTCCCTTAAGGCATTCAGGATAAGCACCTCTGTCCCCTTCATCTTTTTCAGTGTCGCATCGGGAATGCAACTCGCATCTGTAACGTAGTTAAAATTGTCAAAGCGGTAACCAAGTATGGGGAGTTTGCCGTGCATAACGGGCAAAGGCGTAATGCGTGTTCCCATAAAATCGAGGGGTGTGGAAATGGTATGGAGTTCAAGTTGTGGGACGCCACCACCGATCTGGGGCGGATTGAAACTGTAATCGAATCGGCGTCTGAGGTCTTCAAGCACCTCAGCGCTGGCGAATATCTTTATCGGTGCCTCCTGTATAAAGTTAAAGATGCGCAGGTCGTCAATACCGGCTATATGGTCGGCGTGGGAATGCGTGAGAAAGAGGGCATCAATGCGTTCGATGTGATGCGTGAGTGCCTGCTGCCGAAAATCCTGTCCGCAATCAATCAGAAAAGTAGCAGCACCGGTCTGGATGAAAGCAGATGCCCGCAGGCGTTTATTCCTGGGATTTTTCGACGTGCACACCTCGCACTTGCAGCCGATAACGGGAACACCGCACGAAGTGCCCGAACCAAGGATAATTATTTTCATAATTGAAAATTGGAAATTGCAAATTGAAACTTGCAAATTGAAACTTGCAAATTTATCCGAACAAACGGGCTAATTCGCCGAAGGCGGAAATTGAGAATGGAAAATGAATGTTCCCAAACTGCGTTACATCCTCAATTCACTATTCACTATTCTTTATTCATTAACGGGCAAACGGGCTCAACGGGAAAACGGTTAAATGGAATCGAATGCATCGGGGTATTTACACCTGGTGACGGCGTCGTCGTAAGAGATGAGACCTTGCTGATAGAGGTTCTTCAGCGATTTGTCCATCGTAATCATCCCATGGTCGTAGCTGGTCTGGATGAGGGATACGAGTTGCTCGGTTTTTGCAGAACGGATGATCTTGCGCACCGCCACATTCGCCACAAGCACCTCGCAGGCGACAACGCGTCCACTGCTGCCCGGCACTGCTAAAAGCTGCTGTGCCACTATGCCTTGCACGGTGTTGGCGAGCTGGATGCGCACCTGCTGCTGCTGATGCGGGGGGAAGACGTCTATTATTCGGTCAACCGTCTGGACGACATCGGGTGTGTGGAGTGTGGAGAAGACGAGGTGCCCGGTCTCTGCGGCAGTGAGTGCAGTAGCAATGGTTTCAAGGTCGCGCATCTCGCCGATACAGATGACGTCTGGGTCCTGGCGCAAAATGTGTCTCAAGGCGGCGGCAAAACTCCTTGTATCGGTAGTAACCTCGCGCTGCTTCACTATGCTCTTTTTATGACGATGCACATATTCAATCGGGTCTTCTATCGTAATAATCATACAGCGGCGCTCGGAGTTAATCTGGTCAACGAGTGCGGCGAGAGTAGTCGTCTTCCCGCAGCCGGTAGGTCCCGTAATCAGGACGAGTCCGGTTGTCTTGCGTGCAAATTCCCCGACGATAGGTGGCAGACCCAGCTGGCGGATGGTGCGAATCTCATCACTCACGATGCGGAATGCCCCCTCTACTGCTCCCCTCTGGCGATGAATATTTACACGGAAGCGCCCGATGTCTTTTATCTCGGTGGAGAAGTCGAGTTCCCAATCGTGCTCGAATTTTGCCCTCTGCGAAT
>CAZGKP010000083.1:5629-14848 GCA_964526215.1 uncultured Candidatus Sumerlaeota bacterium | reverse complement strand
AATCTTGGAACCCGCCACAAAGACCGGCTCCAAGATTGCCACGGGGGTCACGGTGCCGGTGCGTCCGACCTGGAGGGCGATGTCTTTAAGTAGCGTCTCTGACTGTTCGGCGGAGAACTTATACGCCACGACCCAGCGTGGTGATTTTGCAGTCGCCCCCAGGCGCGCGTAAAGTTCACGCCTGTTCACCTTGATAACGAGACCATCAATGTCGTAATCGAGCTGGCTGCGGCGCGGTTCCCACTCTTCGCTTATGCGAATCACCTCTTCGATATTTTTACAAAGCCAGCGATTCTTGTTCACACGTATGCCGAGTTGCTGGAGGTAATTGAGGAATTCCCAGTGTGTTTCGGGTAGTTCAAAATCAGTTGTGCCGACTCCGTAAAAGAAGGTGGCAAGGGGGCGGGTAGCCGTGATGGCGGGGTCGAGGAGTTTGAGTGAGCCAGCGGCGGCGTTTCGTGGATTGGCAAAGAGAGACTCGCCCGATTTCTTTCGCTCCTCGTTTAATTTTTCAAAGGCATTTTGCGGGAGATATACCTCGCCGCGAATCTCGATAAATGTGCCCCTCACGGCTTCTCTGTGCAGGCGAAGGGGAACGGCGCGAATAGTGCGAACGTTTGAGGTTACATCATCACCGCGGAAGCCATCACCGCGTGTAGCGGCGCACCTCAATTCGCCATCCTCGAAAAGGACGCTGATTGATACTCCGTCCATTTTCAGCTCCACAACATACTCGAGCGCTTCATCAGGTTTCATATCGAGGAAACGTTTTGTTCGTTCATCGAACTCGCGCAACTCGCTCGCCTCGTATGTGTTTGCGATGCTGAGCATCGGGACTTCGTGAACGATGGTCTGGAAGCCCTCTGTGAGTTTTTCGCCGACACGCATGGTTGGGGAAGAAGGTGTGCGCAGATGCGGGAAGCGTTCTTCCAGTTCGTTCAGTTCCCGCATCAGGAGGTCATATTCGCGGTCAGATATTTCGGGGGCACTTAATGCGTAATAACAGTAGTTATGGTGTTCAATCTGGTGTCGGAGGGTCTCTATGCGTTTTTGCGCCTCTTGTTCAGTTGTGGTATGTTTTGAATTACCACCCATAGGCGAGTCGTTCCGCGAGTTCTTGCGAAAGTCCGTTTGCCATAATGGCTTCCTGGGCAGCCTGGATGTCATAATGGATGCGCTTTATCTCCACGCATTTCGCCTCGAAATCAACTATGACATAACAGGCATTAGGGTTTCTATCGCGAGGTTGACCCACACTCCCAACGTTTATTAAATAACGGCAATCGTCGCGGATTTCTATTTCGGGTGTGGATGGACAGGAGAGTTCCTCATTGAGATTTTCTATGATGAAAGGTTGGTGAGAGTGTCCGATGAAGCAAAACTTCTCGCTGAAGAAGCGGAAATTGGCGCGTGCCTCTCCCATAGTGAGGATGTAATTCCAGTCAGCGGGTGCCTCTGGCGATGCATGGACGAAGAACATATCTCCCAATTTATGCGTGAGGGGAAGTGCGCGGAGAAACTCCTCGTTTTCCTTTTTAAGAACCTTGCGTGTCCACAGGACTGCGTTCTTTGCAACATCATTGAAGTAACTGATGTCCGTAAGCCCAAGGACGGCGTGGTCGTGGTTTCCTGCAATCACGGGGAACTTACGCTCAATCAAGAGTTCACAACACTCGTTTGGGAATGCCCCATAACCAACCACATCACCGCAACAAACTATGTAGTCGAGGTTTTCCGAATCGAGGGCATCAAGGACAGTCTTAAAGGCGTGAAGGTTGGCGTGGATATCGGAGAAAATCCCCACACGCCTCAACTCATTCATAGTCATAGTCTTTTCCAGTCAGTTTTTTGAGCCTCTTTGCAGCGTTCCTTCGGATGACGGGGCTACGGTTCTTTAGTGCCTTGAGCCACAGTTCCACTTCCCCGGGGTCAACCCCTTCAGGTAGGTCGGCGGGAACCTTTAGAGAAGGACGAACCTCCTCCTCACCCATCGCGGGGGCTGCTTCAGGTTTCTTCTCCGGCGCTTTCTTTTCACCGGGTATTTCTTCCTCACCAGGGGCTTCTACAGATACAGGTTCGGGTGAGGGAAACGATGGTGCTTGTGGTGCGGGAGCAGCCACGGGTTTCTCTGGCTCTTCCTCAAGTTGTTCCCAGGCGGCTTGCATCTTTGCAGCCTCTTCTTCTTCCGCACGGGCTTTTGCCTCGACGCTGGAGATTCCTTCAACTTCTTCTTCGGTAGGAGGGGGCGTGGGCTGTGGTAGTTTTGCAACCACAGGCGGGGCTTCATATACGGCGCTCTCTTCAGGAGGGATTTCCCTGGGAACCCGTCCCGTAATCTTGAGCCTCTCTTCTTCGGCGGCGAGCTTGAATGTCATTATGGTTGAGCCGAACTGGAGGGTATCACTGTCCTTTAAGGGGGACTCGCGAGTGAATTTTCCGTTTACCATAGTGCCGCGCCAGCTCTTGAGGTCTTTTATGAAGAAGTTCCGCCCCTGCCTCAGTATCATTGCGTGCTTTTTGGAGACGAACCAATCATGGAGGCGGATGTCGTTATCTCCTGCACGCCCTATATATGTCTCGGTCTTTGTGATTTTGAATTCCTGTCCCTGCTGCTTACCCTTGGTAACGGTGAGGCGGGCTACGGGAGTCTTGTCCACAATCATTGTGCGTTCTGCCCCGAAGGCATCGGAGATAACCTGCTCGTCGGAAAGAACCTTGAGGATGAAGTGGATTTTGTGCTTCCCGATAGTTATTATGTCTTTGTCAACAATCTCGACCTTATTGACCTTGCGATTATTGACATAAGTGCCATTGGCGCTGTTCAAGTCGGTGAGGATATATTTGCCGTCAATTCGGCGGATGCGTGCATGGTTCCGCGAAACGCTCAGGTTTTCAACGACAATATCGTTATCCCTTGCACGCCCGATACTCAAGATGTCCTTGTCGAAGAAATATTTATGGACGACGTTATCACCGAGTTTAACGATTACTTCCGGCATATTTACCATCACCTCAAACTAAAGAAATCAGGGTTTTGCCCCTCGTTGACGTATTTTAATTAATTTATAGTGAGACCCTCCGGCGCTGTCAAAGGGTTTTTTATCCAGCCCAGCATTTCCCCACAGACAATTACGCGGCGAATCGCCGGATAAAATCCTCTCCTTAATGGATATCAAATACATCGCCGGGATACGGCACAGTGATACGGACATTGATTTTTTCCCTCAGTCGCTCTGCAAGCGCCAGAGACTGCGCCTCTTCTCCGTGAACAATGAATATTTGCTTCAGTGAACCCTTTTGCTCCATCTCGCTTGCAGACTCCACCAGTTCTCTGGCATCGGCGTGGGCACTGAATTCGTTCAGAATCTCCACCCACCGAAGACGCGCCCTCGGTGGGTCGGGCACGTTTTTTATTCAGATATTCAATGTCCTTTTCCTGGATGTGGGCACTGTCTCTTAAGAGTGCCGAGGAGAGATCCTGCGTGGCGGTGGTACAATAGACCGAACCCGTGAAACCCTTTTTGACGAGATTGGGGATATTACCGCAGTGGTCAATGTGGGCGTGAGAAAGAAGAAGAGCGGTGATAGAGGAAGGCTCGAAGCCGCAGGCGCGCCCCTGGTGGGGGGAAATTCAGGTTGCGCTTATAGCTCTCCTTTCGATGACCCTGAAAGAGCCCGCAATCGAGCATAATCCTTTTGTCATCAATGGTGAGGATGTGCATTGAGCCAGTGGTTGTGCGCACCGCACCATAAAATTGAATCTGCCCACCGATGGCGCGCCTTCGGCATAATAACTCTCACTTATGTCAATTGTCTACCCCCGAAAATTTATTTTTGACAGGATGACGCGGATTAACACGGATATCTTTTATCCCCGAAATCCGTGCAATCCTGTCTAAAGATTAAAAAACCCTTTTTCTTCCTTTTGGGAGACGCAATAGCCTTATGATAACTGTTACAGTATATGGGAATTCCCGATTGTGATTTTCATACCTTCGGGAGAGGGCAAACCTTGTGATGAGTCTTACTTACTTTTTAAGGGAACTCTTGAAAAAATGAGGGCTTTTTATTCTATCGGGGTCTTCTCATGGAACATTCGCCTGTGGTGAATTGTCGAGTGTTCTACGGGGTGTTTCGTCTTGATATGTCTTCAGACAGAGCTCAATCACCTTTATGTCTTCCTCGGTTGGTTTCTCAAGATAGACCCCATAAATGGTGATGGGTGGATTCGCTGTATTATTGAAATCTATCCAGACGATTTTGCCGAAGAATGTATGAGCCAGCTGGGAGTTCGGGGGCGTGAACGTAATCCTGACCTGTCGTGTGGAAGTAAGGAGCATTTTATATGTTGCATCATCAATATCCCAGGTTTTTAGTTTTATGCCCCTTGGTCCCATATCCAGGATTGTGCCCTCGTGTGAAAATGGTGTGAATGTTTCCTCGGGGATGATAATTCTGACCCTTGCCTTTAGCTGCACGGGGATACGTTTATAACTTCGGCGTTCCTGGAACATTTATTTTCTCCTTTTTCGAGGCTTGCCCGCCGCCATCATCGGTTCCGGTTTTTGTTTGTTTCGTAGGGAGTGAGAGACGGAAGATGCTGCCTCCACCCGGGTGGTCTTCCACCCATATATCGCCGGCGTGTGCCTTGACGGCTAATTTGCAGAAGGCAAGGCCCAGCCCCACACTGGGTTTGCGGGTGTGTCTCAAGGCGACGGCACCGAATTTCTCAAAAATTTTTTCCTTGTATTCATCTGGAATGCCGGGTCCGTTATCTTCTATGCTGATGGTAACCCCTTGGGTTTCTTCACTATGGCTGGCGCGAAGAATAACCGTGTCATTCTCTGCGGAAAACTTAATGGCATTATTTACGAGATTATCCAGCACTCGCCCCAGTAGCATAACGTCTGCCTCGAAGGTGCAATCGGGTTTTTTGCAAATAGTCTCAAGACGCACATTACTGGTGGTAGCCGGTGACTGCATTCTATCTACGCAGTCTGTCAGGCATCTGCCCAGTGTTATCTCCTCCCAGAACAGAGGCAATTTGTTCTGCTCCAGTCTCCCCACATCTAAAAAGTTCTGAAGCATCTGATTGAGGCGATAGGCATGGTTTTTAATCTTTTGCGCCAGCTCCACCGGGGATGTCTCTAAAGGTAATGAGCCGTTCAGGAATGCACAGTATCCGTATATTGCCTGCAGTGGATGACGCATATCGTGTGCGAGCATATTGATCAGGCTGTCGCGGAATTGCCACAGCTCCTTTAGGTGTTCGTTGTTTGCCGTAAGGGCTCGGAATTGCTCGTGTATCCGCAACATCGAGCGAACCGTTATCTCAAGGCGTGCCCTGTGTATCGGTTTTGTCAGAATTGCGTCTGGGCGTAGTCGGGCTTCTATCTCCAGGACATTTGCCTCGATGGTCTCCAGACTTGTTAGGAAGACTACGGGAATGGCGGCATATTCGGGCGTTTCCTTTATCATCCTGCACAGCGTAAAGCCATCCGGAGCGGGCATCAGGACGTCCAGGAGGATTGTTGCGGGTTGGAGTGTTTCCATAAGGTGCCTGACCTCGTTGCTTTTCCCCGTGGTATGCACTTCAAGCCCCATCTGGCGAATATAACCCTCCAGCGTTAGCAGGGTCTGAGGGTCGTCATCTGCAACAAGGATTAAGGGGTTATTCATTGGAAGTATTTTCCTCTATGGAACATTCGCCTGTGGAGAAGGGATATTTACCGTTATGGATGGCCCTGAATTTCTCCTCCCCTGAAAGGAAGCTCTCCACGAGGAGCGGGTCGAAGTGTCGCCCCTTGTTTTCGATGATATAGTGACGGGCAACATCGTGCGACATTGCATCTTTATAGATGCGCTTCGATGTAATGGCGTCATAGACATCTGCAAGGGCAACTATCCGTGCCGAGAGGGGAATTGCCTCTCCTGCACGTCCATCCAGATAACCCGAACCGTCGTAATATTCGTGGTGGTATTGTGCAATCTCCAGTCCAAACTTGAGAAAGGGTTTCTCCCCGTATAGATTGATAGCGGTTTCTAAGAGGTGCCTCCCTATGGCGACGTGTTGCTTCATCCTTTCCATTTCTTTGGGGGTATATTTGCCGTGTTTTCGCAGGATACTGTCGGGGATACCCACCTTGCCAATGTCATGAAGTGGGGCGGCTCTGGAGAGCGTCTCGACGTAGGAGTCTGTAAGGAGTTGCTCCATCTCGGCAGCCACCTGGCGTAGATTTTCTGCCAGAATCCGGCAGTATTCGGAGATATGCAGGAGATGTTCACCAGTATCCGGGTCGCGGGACTCTGCCAGCTTTGCCAGGACAAAGATTGACATTTCCTCGCTTTGTGCAACATCTGCCATACTGCTCGCGGTAGCCTCCTCCAATCGGCGTGTGTATCTGCGCAGTTGCCCGGCTTCCTGCTCTAACTTCTTCTTATGGCTGACTAATCGAAAGAGAGAACGAAGCAGGATAAGGAGGTCATTTTTCTTAATAGGCTTGGTGAGGACGGCATCAGGGAAACTCCCCTTCGTAAAAGTGACTCGCTCTGTTACATCCTCCGAAGAGGTGATGAATACCACCGGAATCGGATTTGTGAGTGGGTCAAAACGGATTTGCTCGCAGACCTCAAACCCGTCGAGTCCCGGCATAAGGACATCTAAAAGAATGACATCGGGTAGATATTTTCGGGCAAGGTGCAGACCTTCGATGCCATTTCGGGCAGTCATAATCTTAACTGATAGCCCGGTGAGGTATCCCTCGAGAACCCGGGCATTGATGGGGTTATCATCTATAAGCAAAACTGAAAATTCTTCAGACATTTTTGCAGAATGAATATCTCACGCAGAGGCGCAGAGCACGCGAGGGAAAGAACTTATAAGAAGTATATTCTCTGCCCACCGATGGCGCGCCTTCGGCATCTGGCGGATGAAAATTGATTAAAATTTCAAATCTCTCTGATTCACCATCACATAATAAAATAATCTTACTTGCCCGTGAACAGGGTGTCAATAGTTACCATCAATTTTCTCATCTCCAGAGGTTTTGCAAGGTATTCGTTTGCACCGGCGGCAAGGCATCGTTCCCTGTCGCCCTCCATAGCAAGTGCCGTAAGTGCGATAACGGGTATCTTTGCCAGTCTGGGGTCGGACCGAATCCCTTTCAGGATGGTCAGACCATCCACTTTAGGAATTTGTATATCCAGCAGGACAATATCGGGGGTATATGTGCGCAGTTTCTCAAGCGCGACCTTACCGTCTTCCGCCGCAATGACCTCATAGCCCACCTGTGTAAGATAATCAGATACGACTTTACGATTTGTAGGGTTATCTTCAACTAAAAGGACAAGCCCAAGTTTGGTAGCCCGGCTCTTAAGCTCTTTGCGAGCCACCTCCGGCGGTTTTGTTTTCGGTGGAGGCGTGAGTGGGCGAGGTGCACGCGCGCCGGTCGAAAGCCCCTTGAGAATCTGTTTTGAGACCTTCAGGGGCAGACTGACGGTGAATTCGCTTCCTTTGCCCTCCCCGGAGGATAATGAGATAGAGCCACCATGCATCTCGGCGAGTTTTTTGCAGAGGGCAAGTCCCAATCCCGCACCTTCGTGTTTGCGCGCAAGGCTGCTATCCAGCTGGACAAAGGGGTTAAATAAAAGGGATTGTTTATCTTTTGAAATCCCGATGCCTGTATCCCAGACGGTGAGCTCGATATTTCCCTCGTGCACCTTTGTCCTGAGACCGATTTCACCCCCCTCGGGTGTGAATTTAACGGCATTGGTGAGGAGGTTCACCAGTATCTGTTTGAGGCGCCTCTCATCAGCCCAGATGTTCGGGACGTTCTCATTCCTTTCAAATCGGAGCTTAAGTCCGCTCTTCACGGCGCGCTCACGGACGAATCGAAGGGTTGCTTCGCATACCCTCCGGACGTCCACGAACTCCGGGTGAAAATCAATCGTCCCGGCAGAGATCTTTGTGAGGTCAAGGATATCACCGATGAGTTCAAGCAGATGGTTGCCGCTCTCGCGAATCCCCCGCACATATTCGAGCTGCTTATCGCTTAATGACCCGAAGACTTGTTCTTCGAGGATTTCCGCCAGCCCAAGTATACCATTCAAGGGGGTGCGGAGTTCGTGGCTCATATTTGCGAGGAATTCGTCCTTCATACGGTTTGCCCTGGCAAGTTCTGCACTCTTGAGTTCAAGTTCGCTGGTGCGTTCAGCCACGCGCCTCTCCAGTGTTTCCAGAAGGTCAATGTTCTCCAGCGATGTCGCCGCCTGATTGGCGATCCCCCGCAAAAACTCAGAGTGTATCTGGCTGTAGGCTCGATATGTGTAACTCTGTACCGACATTATGCCGATAACTCTATCTGCCGTGGTGAGTGGGGCATAAAGCAGTGAGACCGGTCTATTCTGAGGTGTCCGGAATGGGACCAGGTCGCTGAATGTATCCACACCACCTTCGGTTCTTAAAAGGACGAGACCGGTGCGATTCTGGATGACCTCCTCACATAGCGTGCCTTTTGCACCCACTACCGGTGGCGGCGAGGAGATGGGTATCTTTTGATACTCTCCCGAGAGGGTATCGGTCTTGTAAAGAACCGAGAGGTTGTCCTGCGCACTATCATAACGCAGGAAGTAAAATGCATCGCAGGGCAGGAGGTTTTTGACCTGTGTATGGATGGCTTCACAGAGTTCTTCCCGACTCCTGATGGAAGCGATGGCATTGGATACAGAAAGTAATCGCGATACGTGTTCGCGCTGGAGTTCACGTTCCTCATTTGCCACTGCAGCCTGGAGACCGAGAGCCACCTGACGTCCGGTGCGTCTTAGGAAATTCATCTCCTTTTCTGTATATTGGAAATAGTTATCACTGTAAAGGGCGAGAAACCCGATGCAGTGTTCTTCCGCCACCAGAGGCACAAGCAGTATGGAATTGGGACGCCGTCCCTTTTCACCGAAGCGAATGAAGCGCGTGAAGCCGGACGTCCCGCTCGGGTCACGAAGCAAGAGCCTTGCGGTTCGTCTTCGGATAATTTCGCTTACAAACGGGTCTTCTATCGGATACCACACATTTTCGCCGAAGGTCTTTTTCTCACCCCCCGATGTCGTATCTACCTCTATCAAGTTACGCGCAAGCTGCTCAGATTCATTGTACGCGCTGAGATACATCCCATCAAACGTGAACATTTTATCCAGTGCTTTGTAAATCTCAAGGGCGAATTGTCT
>CAZGKP010000083.1:2596-5619 GCA_964526215.1 uncultured Candidatus Sumerlaeota bacterium | reverse complement strand
TGTCTCGGCGGAAGTAGCCGGGATGCCATCTCCGTAATCCGATTGAGGAATGCGAGTTGCTCAACATAGGTCTCGCGTGCTTCCTCCGCCTTTTTCTTTTCGGTGATATCCCGTGCAGTATGAATGCCTCCTATTACGTCTCCTTTTGCATTTTTAAGGGGCGTTACCGTAATAAGAAGGGTTTTACCCAGGCGCGGTTCCTCCATCTCCGCACTCTGATTCTCGCCGGTCTCAAGCATTCGCTTTAGGGGGCAATTATCGGGTTGCTCACCCAACTCGTGAAAAATCTCCCAGCATTTTTCCCCGAGTATATCTTTAATCTTGACACCATAAGCCTCCGCTAATGACAGATTTGCACGCCGGATGGTGAAATCCCTGTCGTGTATACTGACCATAGCTTGCATACAGTCGAAGGTCTGGCGCCATTCGGCGGCGGCGTGGGTTACGGCTCTATGTTCCCGCGCACTCACAATCGCCAGCGCCGCTTGTTGCGCAAGTGTCTCCAGCTCCTCCATCTCATCTGGTCCAAATGCCTCCTCCTTCTCGCTGTAAACATTCAGTGAACCCAGAACCATCTCTCTCTGGAACAGCGGGATACTGGCGCAGGAGTGAAATCCAAGCCCCAGCGCAATCTTGCGGTGATGTGGGAAACGCCTGTCCTTTTCAAGAGACTGGATTACGTGTGATTCGCCGGTTTGAAATGCTGCCGTAACGGGTATTTGTTTCTCCGCACCTTCATCTTCGGAGGTCGGGAGGGTTTCAAGAATCTCCTCTCCCACGCCATCGAAGGCAACCGGTTTCGGTAACGATTCCTCTGTGAGCATCCCGATCCAGCAGAATTTATATCCCAGCACCCTCGTCATCAAGCGGCAGATGCCTTTAAGTATCTCATCGAGGTCGAGTTTACCAGTGATGCTTCTCTCAATCTCCCTGAAGAGGCGCTGACGCTCGCCTGCCTTACGTAATTTCTCGGTGGATGCACGAAGTGCCTCGGCATCCCTGTGCTGGCGCGTGACGTCGTGCCCAACAATCTGGACAACGTCTTTCCCCTTAATTTTAAGAGGGGTGGTCTCCAGCCTGAA
Organism: uncultured Candidatus Sumerlaeota bacterium; assembly: GCA_964526215.1. Classification (GTDB taxonomy): domain Bacteria; phylum Sumerlaeota; class Sumerlaeia; order MWCT01; family MWCT01; genus CAZGKP01. The sequence goes on along the minus strand of CAZGKP010000083.1, from coordinate 4,537 downwards.
CCGGTGCTCTTCACCCTTCTTTGTCGAAACAGCCACCTCGAATTCCACAGGTAGTTTGCGGTTTTCCCGCTCCCATTTCTGTATCCGTGCCTGTGCCTGTGCAAGGGATTCCGGTGATAGAAAAGACTTCCACTTGCCGTGTTGCATCTCTTGAATTGATTCGATACCAAGCGCATCAAGTGCCGCATGGTTGCTGTAAAGAATCTCATCTGCGGCGATATAGACAATCGGCGTATTCGATTCCTCTACGAGTGCACGATATTTCGCCTCACTATCGCGCAAGGTCTCTGCCAGATAAACCGCCTCTATTCCAGGCGCACAATGGTCGGCTATCATTTGAAGGCGTGATAGGTCTTCGGGCGTGTAGGTATCCGGAGTGTAACTCTGAACTGAAATTAAACCAACGATTTTATTATGACGACGCATAGGAGTAAACATCAGGCTTGCAGAAGGACGATTCACATCGCCGAAAGGGAAGCGGGACTTTTCACCGCTCCCCGGCTTGCGGTTGAGTAACACCCCATTCCCGTCCATGCACCTGACAAGGTAAGGATTATCCGCTACTGTTGGACTGATGGCTGGAGGGGAAACCTCACGACGCTTTCCATTCACCATGTCTAAGTAAAGCAAAGAAGTAAGGTCTCCAATCTCCGGGTCCATAAAGTCCAGGGAAAAGGCATCGAAGTGGAAGAGGGCATCAATCTCGTGGCTGAGGAGACTTGCCACCTCCTTGAGATTTGTCGCAGTGTTGAATCTCTTATCCAGACGAACAAGTGTTCTTTGGAAACCGAGTGCCTCTTCCAGATCCCGCCGCACCTGGTCGTGCTTAAGACGCGTCTCGCCAATCCCCCCCACTGTATAAATATCCCCATTCTTATACCGCAGTGGAAAGAAGCGATACCTGATATACACCTCACGTGCCCGGGGACAGGCAGCGTATTTCACCACAGGCTCGCCCGTTTCCGAGACACGCTGAACTTCACCTAAAAAATCTATGTCGGTGGAATCAGGAAAGAGCTCGCGATTAGATTTCCCTAAAATATCTTTAAGGGGTTTATCCAGGAGGAGAGAGAGCGCCTGGTTCGCCCACCGGTAGCGGCCATCCCTATCCAGCACAAACATAGCCATATCCGTTTGTGCCGCCAGGGCATAAAGAAGCTCCTCTTGTGCCTCTGAATTCATATATATATATCCAAAAGACTATCGCTATGAACGCCTCGCCCTCTACACCGGCGGTGTCGTCTCTATCTGCAGAGTTAATTCCGATATCGAACATTTTGAGTTCCGATTTGAACTGTAAACAACCCACCAGGGGCGCGCCTGCGGGCAATCGAAAATCCGGAAAAAACTTTTTTACCCTTTATACCTCAATTGCCGAAGGCGCGCCATCGGTGGGGGAACTATTCAAAATTTCTCTTACTTTTTTTGCTATTATAGTAGGCCTGAATGGTTTAGATACAAAATGGTTTTGGCTTTTGGGGATGTCGGAGTGAACCATACGTTCATCAGCGTATCCAGACATAAATAAGACTTTCATTTCGCGGTTTTGTTCTCTTAATTCTCTGGCTAATTCAGGACCTGTTTTGTCAGGTAATACTACATCCGTCAATAATAGGTCTATCATAGATTTGTGTAGATGAGCATTTTGAACAGCTTCTTCTGCAGTAGAAGCAGAGAGGACAGTATATCCCAACCCACTTAAAATGGTAACCAAAAGCTTACAAATAGTCACCTCATCATCCACAATAAGAATAGTTTCATCTCCTCGAGATGCCGTTTCTTTCACACGCAGTCTCGATTTTGCTTTCACCTCCATCTCCTCTCGGAGTGTTGGAAGGTAAATATTAAAAATCGTGCCTTTATTCGCTTCACTGGAGACAAAAATTCTCCCTCCCAGTTGGTTCACAATACCATAAACCGTTGAGAGTCCCAGGCCTGTCC
>CAZGKP010000083.1:0-2586 GCA_964526215.1 uncultured Candidatus Sumerlaeota bacterium | reverse complement strand
GTCCCAGAGTCTTTTGTTGTGAAAAAAGGTTCAAAAATATGCTCCGTAATATCCTGGGACATACCAATTCCAGTATCGGCTACCGTTAACAAGACGTACTCTCCCGGGATTATATCAACATGCCCGTAATAGATCGTTTCATCAATAAGAACATTTCTTGTTGAAAACGATAATTGTCCTCCCTTGGGCATTGCTTCTTTTGCATTGACAACAAGGTTAAGAACGATCTGTTCGACCTGGCTGGGGTCTACCTTAATCATTTTTAGATTCGGTTCGGGGGTAAAATTATGTTTAATTTCCTCACCTAAAAGGGGGGTAAGCGTTCTTATCATTGAGTGCAGAATGTCGTTCAGGTTTAGGGCAACCGGCTCGAATGATTGTTTACGGCAAAAAGTCATCAATTGGCGAGTTAATTGAATGGCTTTTTCCGAAGTCTCGCAAATATTTTTAACCATCTCAAATTCCGGCGTCTCTTCTTTTTGCTCGAGTAATAGCAGGTCGGCGTAGCCTATGATAGCAGTTAAGATGTTATTAAAATCATGGGCAACACCGCCAGCTAAACGGCCTATGGCTTCCATTTTTTGAGCCTGGAGTAATTGACTTTCAAGATTCTTTTTCTCGGTAATATCAGTGATAATGTGAACGGCTCCAATGAGATCGCCATTATCGTCAAAAAGGGGATCTATTACTATGTTATACCACTGATTACCTTTTTGAAATATTTCCGATTGTCTACGCTGTGTTTGCTGGATTTGTTGCAATATAGAGTTACCTTTTTTTCCTAAAGAACTGTACACAATATCAAAATAAGAACTTCCAACTATCTCTTTAAAAGGTTTCTCTAAAAATTCAGTCATAGCTTTATTGCAACGCAGAATTTTTCCTTCGAGGTTCGACATACACACCGCATCGTTAATGGCGTCAAAGATTGCTCGCCATTGCCGGGCGGAATTTTGAAGCGTTTCCGCTGCTTCCCTTCGCCGTGTTTCGGAGGATTGCAAATCCATAATTCGGGAGCGTATATACCGCAATTCTGCAATCAATTGTTCTTTTGTTTTGTCTTCATTTTTCATATTGTCAGCCGTCGCGAAAGATGTTAAACGGCATAAGCCTGTTTGAGCTTATCCTCATAAAGTATTAATGCTTCGTCGAATGTGATTTCTGAGTTCAATACTCGCCCTTTAAGTTCAGCTGTTACCGATTGAAGATATTTCTTTACATTCATTTTGTAAATGTAGTTGGGATTGAGGTTTTGGCTATCTCCATAAGAATGAACCGGCATTAAAGTATTGTTCTTTCTCGAAGTGGATTTCTCAGGGAGGGAGTATTGATTTAGCAGAGACTCGACAATTTTCAAAAGTAAAACGGCATCATAAGGCTTGAAGATCACTTCGCTCACACCTAATTTCATATATTTCACCACGGTTTGCACCGATCGTTGGGATGTTGAAACTATCACGGGTATATCGAGATTTAAATTCTTAAGAATATAAAACAGACTGCGAAGTTGCTTCCATTGAATCGAATCTTCAATGATTATTAAATCAACTGTAGAATGGGTGAGAAAAGAGAAATCCATGTCATAGTTGTCAAATTCAACCACGGCGAATTTTGATTGCAAAATCGCCCCAAGTGAGTTCCTGGATTCTGAATCCGGACTAATTAGTAGTGCTGTTTTCATAGACCCGTACCTCCCTTTGTTTCGGTAAATGAATTGTAAATGTTGTGCCCAACCCAACCTGGCTCGACACTTCGATTTTCCCCATATGCTCCTTAATAATTTGCTTCACTACGGCAAGTCCAATACCGGTCCCCCCTTTTTTGAACGTAACGAAGGGGACAAATATTTTTTGCAGATTTTCTTCGCTAATGCCTGGTCCAGTATCTTTTACGCTTATTTCAACAAAGTTGCCATCCTGAATTTCTTCTGCATCAATGGTAATTTCTCCGCCATCAGGCATTACTTCGATGGCATTGTTTACCAGATTGAGAAAGACCTGGAACAAATGATCTCTTGAACCAAATACCGATAAACCATTTTCCGGAACTCGGCAGGAGAAGGATATACTCTGGCGTCTTATATTATCGCCCACTAAAAGGGTAAGGTCTTCCAACAAATCCCTCAGCATACAGTGTTCCATTTTCCTGGGAGCGCGACGGACAACATTCAAGGTATCGTCAACAATTCTCGTAAGACGATCAATTTCCACCGGGATAAATTGTAAAGTTTTCTTCCTTACGCCATTCTCATTATCCGCTTTATCCAGGGAACTTGCCAGAACTTTTAAGGATGCCAGAGGCTTTTTAATCTCATGCGCGACTCTGGATACCACAGCTCCAATTGTGGAAAGCCTTTCGGATGCTTTCAATCTTTCCTGAAGGGTCAGGACGTATTCCCTTTTTGTCTTTAACTCAGAAATCATTTTATTGAACCCTTTGGTCAAAAAGGCAATTTCATCTTTGCCTTCAGCAGCTATCTGTTCGTCTAAATCGCCCCCCGCAACTCTTTTGAAACCATTAACAAGGGCATGAATGGGATGGACGATGTTTCTGGTCATAGAAACGCTTAGCAAAACCCCAAGTGCG
>CAZGKP010000082.1:0-14851 GCA_964526215.1 uncultured Candidatus Sumerlaeota bacterium | reverse complement strand
ATACACGCTTCCTTTATGGACAACAGGTGGACAAAGGGAAGTTTGCCGAAGAGAATACTGCCACCATCGAAAAGGGTGGAGAACCTGCCACGGCAAAACCCAAGCTACTTGGAATCACAAAAGCTGCACTCGGGACCGAATCCTTTATCTCCGCCGCATCATTTCAGGAAACCACTCGTGTGCTTACAGATGCAGCCATTCGGGGGCGCCGCGACTACCTGCGTGGTCTCAAGGAAAATGTTATTATGGGGCTGCTCATCCCGGCAGGCACAGGTATCCCGAAATATCGCAACATTGAGGTTGAGGCTATAAGAGAAGAAAAGAAAGGTGAAGCATCGCTCCCTCCTGACCAAGAACCCCAACAAGCGGTCGCGAAATAAAGATTCTTGTTGGGCGTTAGGAGTTGGGTATTGGGTTATCCCCCGTGCCCGATGCTATCCCGAAAAATTATTCACCACCAGGACACCAAGCACACAATTAGAATATAGCCATAGATTTGTCCGCCGCAGGATGATTATGCCGAAGACTTGCCATCGGTGGCTGATTTTTCATCTTTGAGAAGGGGAGTGTCCCCTACGGCAGGCGGGAGCGGGCAAGCTCGAAGGCGATTTTGTCGGCAAATTCCCGTGCTGTCTTTGTTGGTCCCTTGAATCCGTTTATGAGGATTGAGTAAAAAATTTCCTTACCTTTGGTATTATACACAACCCCCGTTAGCCCAACCACCCTGCTGATATATCCGGTTTTTCCGTAGATATTGGGTGCGACTTTTCTCTCTTCTTCTGTCTCGCCAAAGCGCCTCTTGAGATACCCCTTTCTCTGACCGCACGAGAGTGTGTTTACATAATCCCTCCAGTAGGGTTGTTTGCTTAAGTAGCGCAGGATATTCACCAGCTGCTTTGGTGGTGTGCGGTTTATGTGAGATAGCCCTGAGCCATCAATTATTACGCAGCCGTTTTCCCACAGCCCCTCTTTACGCAGAAAATCCATTACTGCCTCTGTGCCTTTCATAAATGAGCCTTCGCCCTCTACACGTTTGCCTATGGTCTTGAGGATTTGCTCGGTGTAGAAATTCTGGCTGTGTGAATGGACGATGTCGAGCAGCCTCATCAGCGGTGGAGATGTATATGTCGCCACTATGGTTGTGGGTGGGTCGCTGCGTAATGTCTTTTTCTTTTCCGGTTCATCATCGAGGTCAACCGGTTTACCCATAACCTTGATGCCCTCTTTTTCCAGGGTCTCTTTTAAGACAGTTGTGAAGTAGAGGGTGGGGTTATAGACTGAGCACCAATCGGTCATCTTTTCCCCGATAGGGACGGAGCCTTGTCCTATGATTACGTTACTTTTATCCTTGCGTTTGAAGTGTGATATTTTTTCCGAGTCCTTTTTGGCGGTTTTGACCCCATTTATGAATTTGATATAGGAGGTGAGGGGATTGAGATAGAAAGAGGCGGGTTTGCCGACCCGCCTTGCAGCCGTCCAGTGAACGTCAACGCAATTATCGTTAAAGGAGAGGGCAGAGATTTCGGCGCAATACCACTCTCCCCGTTCACCAGGGTGCCAGGCGGGACCGAAATATCTATTGTCAAAATAGTCATCATCACCGATGATGTCCCCCGTTATTTTGCGGATGCCTATTTTTTTAAGTGCATTTGCCCAGTCGTGGAAAATCCAGACGGTATCCGATGTATCTTTGCCGAAGCGCCCGGAGATGGTTGGGTCGCCGCTCCCTACGATGACGAGGTCACCTTTTAATGTGTCCTTATCCACAGTGCCCCTTATATATAGCGGTGTTGAGTAGCGGAAGTTAGGACCAACGTAATAAAGGGCAGCGGCAGTGGTCAGGAGCTTATTACACGAGGCGGGTTTTAACGGCTTTTCGCCATTATGGTCATACAGGATGGCGCCGGTGTCTCCAGCCTGAATAAAGACACCTATTGTGGCGCCGCCGAGTTTTGCCTCGCTGATGTGGTGCTCAATAGCCTTTCGTAATTCTCCCCGCGTGGCAGTCTGTCCACAAACCCGCGCCGTCAATAGTGATGTGAAGATCAACATTGTAATTGTCCCACTCCCGAGTTTATTTTTAATATGCATTTTTACGCCTTTTTGCATAAATTGAAACGTCCCAGGGCGGAATGAACAGGTTCGCCAGAATAACGAAATTCTGATAAATCTCGCCGATATTGTACACACTGAAGAGACGTATGTATGTTCAGCCGATATGTTCAGTCCGAGGCAGGCAGTGTAATGTCCACGCGGGCGCCGTGTGGAGATATGTTGCGAATAGTTATGCTGCCGCTGTGTCCCTCAATAATGCGTCGTGTGATTGAAAGCCCCAGTCCTGCCCCGCCCTTCCGACGTGTAAAGAATGGCTCAAAGACCTTCGGCAGGTCTTCGTTTTTTATGCCGCATCCCGTGTCCCGGATTGTAAGAGAGAGCAGATTGTGATTTTCCGGTGAGCGGGCAAGCTTCACAAAAATCTCCTTCTCATCGGTGTTTTTCATCGCCTGTTTTGCATTGAGATAAATGTTTAGTAAAGCCTGCTTGATTTGAACGGGGTCAACAAGCAGTTCGGGGAGGTCTTTTTCTATTTCTTTCCTGACCGTAATCGTTTTATCTTTTTTGTTATGAAACATAAACTCAAGGACCTCATCATTTAACTTTGCAAGGTCGCATTTTACAATCTCCCTGGCTGATGGGTTTGCGAAGTTGAGGAGTTGAGAGACAATCTTTTCACACCGCAGAGCCTCTTTATGAAGTGTTTCAAAGTCGTCGCGATGGGGGTCATCAGGTGGTGAATCCTTAAGCAAGTACTCGCAATAAGCGGATATAATACCAATGGGGTTATTGATTTCGTGAGCGACGCCGGCTGCCAGTTGTCCCAGAGTGGCGAATTGTTCGGAGCGGAGCAGGCTCTCCCTTATCTTCAAGAGTTCTGATTTCTGGCTATTTATTATCTCAACTATAAACCAGGACATTAAGCCGACCATCCATATAAGTGCAAATTTGAAGGCGAATGTGCGCTGTCGGACAAAGTCAAAAGATGTCTCGCGAAACCAGATTGAAAAGATAAACAGACCCGAGATGAGTATGCTTATTGATATAGCCTCGCCGGAGCGGCGGAAGAGGGCAAATCCTCGCAGTATCATTAAAAAATATAAGATGTAAAAATCTGACTGGACGTTGTGCCCATAATGACGCGTAGTGTCCAGATAAATCAGAAGTGTGATGAATGCTATGTCCGTAAAATAGGAGATGTAGCAGAAAGGCTTTACCTGCGGGAGCGTGACCCTGCGGGCGTAAAAGAAATAACTCTGGGCAATATTGAACATTGCATAGAGGAAAAAGAGCATAAATACCTCTTTTGAGGGGAGCGTGAAGTGAGTGCTCCAGAACCAGACAGTGAGGCTGACAATGAGTATCGTCCATTTGAGCGGGATTATGGCATGACGCTCAATCCGTGTCAGCCAGTTAAGGTATTCACGGTCTTCGTGTGTGATAGGCATTGATAAACAGTTCCTTGAGTTGAACTCCGTTGCAAAAAAACTTTTCGAGGCTACTTCGAGAATCCTCGAATGAACACTATTTTCCATATAACGCGTTTTCCCGTTTCATCACAAGCTTTTTTAAGAAAAGAGCTTGATTCCACCGACGATTTCGATTCTATTCAAAGCCAATTTTTGGTTGTGCGGTTCTGGGGAAAATCATCCTCGAACAGAATGTAGGATAAAAGTAAAAAGCTAAAACAAACAACCGACAACTTAAAATGCTTCATAGATTTCTTACATTCTGGGCATTTTGCCCTTTGAGGATATAATGGCTTTCCCAATCATTGTGCCATCATTTTAGATTGTCGGTTGTCAGTTTTAGATTTTATCTTGTCGAGAGATTATCAGTTTATGTGCATAAGGCGGAGCCAATTGACCGAAAATATCTTTCTCAGGTAGCTAAATTGCTGCTTTCTATTTTTTACTTTTGCCCTTTTACTTTTTGCTTAATTTATGTCTCTTTTTGAAGTCATCACACTCGATGGTCCCGTGGGTGTAGGTAAAAGCACCATCGCCCGAGACCTGGCAAAACGGCTCGGTTATCGCCACGTAGATACCGGTGCGACGTATCGAGCCGTAACCCTTGCTGCTATGCGACAGAAAATTGATCTGAATAATGCCGGTATGCTTACCGAGATTGCCTCCCGATGTGATATCCGGCTCATTTATGAAAATGACAACCTTAAGGTATTGCTGAATGGCGAGGATGTGAGCGATGCCATTCGCGACCCTGAAGTGAGCAAAAATACCTCCCCCGTTGCGGATGTGCCGGGTGTGAGGCAACAACTGGTCTTGCTCCAACGCTCGCTCGGAGTGGCACAACCCTCAGTGCTTGAGGGACGCGACATCAGTACTGTGGTTTTCCCTGATGCCTACTGGAAATTTTATCTCGACGCCTCACTTGATGAACGCACACGCAGACGTGTCTTGCAACTAAGAGCTGCGGGGAAACCGGCGGACTTTGGCGCCACGCGCCGGGCTGTTCGCAGTCGCGATACACTTGACCGCTCTCGACCATTTGGTCCATTACGCATCGCTCCTGATGCAATCGTTATTGATACTACCACGCTCTCCCGAGAAGAGGTGCTTGAATTACTCCTTGCTTTTATCCATTCCACACATAGAATCGGTTAGTCGGTTAGGCGCTTATGGCGCCGAAGTCTACAAGATTTTGTAGATATTAAGTTACCATCAATCTAAAATCTAATCCGCCGTGGCGGAGACAACTGACAATTGAGAATAAATTCAAAAACACACATTCATAATTTTTAATTGTCAGTTTTTAATTTTAGATTCTTTTTTCAAGCGGAGTTTTGAAAAAAGCATAGTCGGTTAGTTAGTCGGTTGGTTGTAGAGTAACGGACAAATGGTTGGCGATAATCAGTCCTGTTTTTTCAGCCCTCTACCTTGGGTGGGTGTGGTAACAAAACTGTCTGGACCAGACCTTATGACGTGTTAAGCAAACACCCATTATTTCCCGTATATACCCGGAGTGTGTGCCTCTTGATATACTGGATTGCAAAACTTTTACTGATACTTATCTGTCGCCCATACTTCAGGGTGCAAAGGAAAGGAATAAAGTATGTCCCCCAAAGGGGAGGCTCTCTTTTTATTAGTAATCACGCGAGTTACCTCGATCCACCCCTCATCGGGATGTGCAGCCCCAGGCGTGTGCATTTTATGGCAAAGGCAGAACTCTTCAAGATACCGATTTTTTCCTGGCTTATAAGGAGGCTTGGGGCGATTCCCGTACGCAGGGGTGCTCTGGATAGGAAGGGACTTACCACCTGCCGGAATCTGCTCAAGGAAGGCAGGGCATTACTAATTTTCCCCGAAGGGACACGGACACAAAATGGTGAGATGGGGGAGGTAAAACCCGGTGCAGCCCTGCTTGTTGCCGACCTGCCGGATGTCTCCATTGTCCCTGTTTACGTTAAGGGGAGTTTCAGGGCGATGCCGCGCGGGAAATGGTTTCCACGCCCCGTTAGGGTCGCCATCCGTTTCGGTGCGCCCTTCAAAATTCCACAAAAAGAGGTTGAAATGGATAAGAAGAAATACTATCAGAATATCTGTTTCCAATTACTTAATGCCATAAAAGCGTTAAAAAATAATGCAAGGATTGACCCTGAAGACCATCATCTCTGATGTTTCAGTAAGAAGCCAATCAGCCGAGGCGGATTGAAGAGACCATTCTCCGCTTTAGGTGATGTAGCTTCAATACCTTTGCCGTTGCATATCTGGAAAAAAGAGGCGAAAATTATTATGTCTGAGGAAACAAGGAAAACATCCCCGGCTGAATCGGAGGAGATAAAATGGAAAGATATAAGTAAGATTCAGCAGGAGATAAAAGACTTTGCTGCAGGGCTTGAAGATGAATTAACCCCTATAAATGTGGGGGAGATATTGGGCATCTCTGGAAAACCAAAACCGAAAGAGCCCCCTCCCGAGAGCCTTACCCCACATACCCGAGAGCCTGCATTCCCCATCTCTAAACCCGATGAGGCTTTTGAGTCAGCGGATACCATCCCTCAAGAGAAGCCTCCCCAGATTGCCGAAGGTGAAGCGATACAGCAACAAAATGAAATTATCGAGGAATCACCCCCGCCATATACGGCACCAGAAGATGAGCAGTTTGACCCGGAAATAGATGGCGTTTTTCTCCAACTCATTGACGAATATATGCCCCGGACAGAACCTGTGGAGATTGGCGAGATTCTGGAGGCGCCTGTTCTGGAGGTCCGTCCCGATTGTGTCCTTGTGGATGTGGGAGATAAAATGGAGGGCGTTGTGGACATCGCCGAGTTTATGAATAAAGGTGGTGAAGTGACGGTCTCTCCGGGTGATGTAGTCGAGGTGATGATAGAGGGCAGGGATGAAGATTCCGACCAGATGATACTGTCCCATAGAAATGCAGTAAGACAACTGGCAATGGAGCGCCTTGAGCGCTCGGTGAGGGATAAAATCCCGATTCAGGGAAGGGTTTCCGGCGTTGTGAGGGGCGGGTTGATTGTTGATGTCGGTATCCCCTGTTTTATGCCAGCCTCACACATTGATACGTCGCGAGTAGATGACCTTGCAATCTGGGTGGGTAGCGAGGTGGAGGCTTACGTGCTCGATTTCGATGCAAGGCGCAGGCGTGCCGTCATCTCTCGCCGCCTCCTGGTCAAGGAGGATTATGAAAAGAGACGCAAAGCCTTGTTGGAAAGCCTTAATCCTGGTGATGTGCGCTCCGTGCGGATTAAGAGTATCTTAGACTTCGGGGCATTTGCCGACCTGGGACCGATTGATGGCTTTATCCCGCGCGAAGAGGTCTCATACGAGCGAGGTGCCCATCCCACGATGTTCCTCAAAGAGGGGCAGGATATAAAGGTCAGGGTTATCAAAGTTGATAAAGGGAGCGGCAAGGTTACGTTGAGCCGGAAGCAGGCAAGGATTGACCCCTGGGCGAGAGTGGGAGAAAAGCACCCCGTAAATTCAATCGTAACGGGGCGGGTCGCCTCCATTACCAACTTCGGGGCGTTCGTCCAGATAGAAGAGGGGCTTACGGGTATGATTCATGTCTCGAACCTCACCTGGGAAAGAACCCCAAAACGCCCGGATGCATTTATGAAGGAGGGAGACATCGTAAAGGCGGTGGTGCTAGGGCTGGATAAGGAAAATCGCAGAATGGCGCTCGGTCTCAAACAGATAACCGAAGACCCCTGGGTGGTTGTGGAGGGGAAATTTCCACCCGGTTTGCGTGTGAAGGGGACGGTTACAAAACTGACGGATTTCGGTGCATTTGTGAAACTGGATGAAAACATTGAGGGCTTGATTCATATCTCCAATATGACCTGGGACAAAAAACCAGATAAGCCGAAAAAGTATCTCAAAGTCGGGCAGGAAGTGGGAACCGTTATCCTTAAGACCAACCGGGAACAGAGACGTATCTCGCTGGGACTCAAGCAGCTCCGAAAAAGCCCGCTCGAGGTCTTTGTGAAAACACACCATATTGGCGATACTGTTGAAGGGGTTGTAACGAGACTCACCTCATTCGGGGCATTCATTGACCTCGGAAATGGAGTTGAGGGGCTTTTACATGTTTCCCAGATCAGCCCCGAGCACATCGAGAATCCCACATCCGTGTTAAAAGAGGGAGAGAAGGTAAAGTGCAAGATAACGCGTGTCTCCGCCGGTGGGAGGAAGATTAGCCTCAGTCGCAAAGAAGTTATAAAAGAAGAAGAGAAAAAGGCGATTCGACAATATCTCAAGAGTGATGCAAAGGGTGGCGAGAATGTCGGCGAACTCCTGAAAGGGTTGAATCTAAAATTGTAGCCACACAGGAGAACCGGGATTTTTTCATTGTCCAAATTGCTAAATTTAGACCTATTGAGGGATATTGTATCACTACATGTTTTCACCTCGGCTCCCTTTCTGCCATTATGAAAATCGCTTTTTCCGGGGCTATAGATATTCATCTTTCTAACTATTTTACCTTTACACAGGAAAATATGCAACAATGTCGTTCCCCAAATATGGAGCATAAACGCCGAGTTTTATTAGAGGTCAACGTAAATGCAAGTCCCTGAATATGTGCCGGAGCGTAGCGGAATCCGGAAGCCCATAATTATCATCCTCATCATCCTTGGAGGTGTTGTCTTCCTTCTCGTTATCAGTGCTCTGGCGGGCGCACTATTGCCTGTGCTGCGACAGCGAGTCGCCCTCCTCGAGGTAAAAGGGACAATTATAGATGTAAGCGACATTATTCACGAACTTCATATCTACCGCGATAACCCAATGGTGAAGGCAATAGTTGTCCGGCTCGAAACGCCCGGTGGCGCCGCTGGTGCCAGCCAGGAACTCTACGAGGAAATCAGTAAAATCCACGCCAAACGTATAAAACCCATCATTGTATCAATGGGAAATGTAGCGGCATCGGGAGGATACTACGTCGCCTGCGGTGCCGATGAAATCTACGCCAACCCCGGCACTCTCACCGGCAGCATTGGCGTGATTATGAATTTTACAAACTGGGAGAGGCTCGTCAGGAAAGTCGGGCTACGCTTCGAGGTGGTGAAGAGCGGCAAACACAAAGACATTGGTTCACCCAACCGCCCGATGACACCCGAAGAACACCGACTGCTCCAGGGTATTATTGATGATGTATACAATCAGTTCGTTGATGCAATATATCAAAATAGGCGGGCAAAACTGGCAAAGGCATTTCATACACTCCATCCCGATGTGGCAGATTCGCCAACAACCGATGTTGTGAAACAATACCTCAAAAGCATCGCTGATGGTCGTATATTCAGCGGGCGACAGGCTTACGTTTATGGACTGGTAGATAAATTAGGCAACCTCGATGACGCCATTATGCGGGCAGCCGCACTCGCCGGCATAAAGGGGCGCCCACGTATTTACAGAAAAAGAAGACGCAAACGATTACTGGATTTGCTCACCGGTGAGGTGAGTAAGACATTGCGAGGTATCGCCGCTGATTCCCCCACGCTCGAATATCGCCTCATTTACCGTTAAAATGAAAACAAGAGACACTTCCGCAATTTTTGCACCATCAGCGGACAAACGGGCAAACGGGCTCAACCTATGACTATTGACTGATGATGCCTGATTGCAAAGCAATCAGGAATGACTGATGACTGATGACTAATGACTTCCCCATAATCCATATAGAGGGCTTGACGAAGCATTTCGGTGCACGTCCCGCTGTAAAGAATCTCTCGTTTGACGTGCACCGGGGCGACCTCTTCGGCTTTCTCGGTCCAAACGGCGCGGGGAAAAGCACTACACTATATATCCTGCTCGGACTGGTGTATCCGACAGCGGGCAGGGCACTTGTCTTCGGGAAATCACCAACCGACCTCGATACGGTGCGAAGTAAAATCGGTTCCATTATCGAGACGCCTTCTTTTTATCCACACCTTTCGGCACGAAAGAATCTTGAGGTGAGTGCGCGCCTCCTGGGGACTGACGCACTGCGCACTGTTCCGGCGGCGCTTGAGCGCACGGGATTAGGCGATGCCGCTGATGTGAAGGTGCGTGCATTCTCCGGCGGGATGAAACAGCGTCTCGGAATTGCCCGTGCACTCCTGGGGGCGCCCAAACTCCTTATCCTGGATGAACCGACCAATGGACTCGACCCCGAAGGCACCGAGGTAACATGGCACATCCTTGAAGAATTTACCCACAAGGAGGGGAAAACCGTCCTTATCTCCAGCCACCTGTTATATGAGATTGAGGAGCACTGCAATCACGTGTGCGTGATTCGTGGGGGCGAAAGTGTTGCCTGTGGCGAGGTAACCCGACTACTGCAGTTCGAGAATCGCCCCATCGAGGTGGTATGCGAGGATGAAGAATCGGCAAATCGCCTGCGGGCGATTGTAGAACGTGAACCCTGGCTGGCACTCAATGACTTCGAGGCGAGGGATAGGCTTCATATTCGTATTGTTTCAAAAGGGCGAACGCCCGCAGACGTGAATAGCTTCCTTGTTGAAAGCGGGATTCGACTTGAGAAATTCACACCGGTCCATAAAACCCTTAAAGAGTTTTTTCTCTCACTCACCACGCGGGAGGAATGATTGATGGCGTAAGAGTCGCCGTAGGTCGCCGCGGCACCTCTCCCCAAAGGGCGAAAATATTTAATCCGCAGATATTTCCCCGGTGCAGAATGTATTTTTACAGAAACGCAAACACTTGACGTTTTTATCGCGCCAAACAAGTGAATTTGCAATTTAAAATTTACAATTTCCAATGGCGAAGCCGGAAAATACTTTTTCGTTCTCCGTTTGGTGATTTACAGGTCTTGCCATTTTCACTCCGCTCAAATAACTTGTATCTTTGATTTAGGCTTGACGCATCCCCTTTGGTGTTTACGGTTGTTTTCTTGTTTACTTGAGCAAAAATCAAAAGGGAGAGGTAATTGTGAAACTTGATGAACTGTTGTCAGTGGTGCCGGAGAAAAACGTAACCGGTAATCAGAACCCGGAAATAAAGGGCGTGGTCTATGACCCGCTTCGCGTCAAACCTGGCTTCCTTTATGTGGCTATCAATATCTATACCCAGCTCGATAAGATTGAACTTCCCGATGGACACCCGTTCGTGAATGATGCAATTAAGGCAGGGGCAGTTGCGGTTCTTTTGCAAAAAGACCTCCCCGTGCCGCCCCACGTTGTAAAAATCGTTGTGCCGGATTCGCGCCTTGCACTCGCCCTCGTCGCTGGTGAATTTTACAGGTATCCCTCAAGAAAATTCAAACTCATTGGCATAACGGGCACCAATGGCAAAACCACAACCGCCCACATAATTGAAAGCATCCTGATGCAAAGATACCGCACCGGTCTCATCGGCACGCTCTACTATAAGATAAACGGTAAAATCTATCATTCCAAAGACACCACACCCGAACCTCCCGACCTCCAGGAAATCTTTACCAATATGAACCAGCAAGAATGCAACTATTGCGTGATGGAGGTCTCATCTCACGGAATTGATTTTCACCGTGTAGCCGGACTCGAATACGAGGTCGGTGTGTGGACTAATCTAACTCAAGACCACCTCGACTGGCACAAGACTATGGAAAATTATCGCAAGACAAAACTCCGCTGGTTTGGCAGCCTTGGCCCGGATAAAACTGTGGCTATCAACATTGATGACCTTTCCGCCCACTACTTCCTCGAAGCGGCTCGCGCAAAGAAAGTCACTTATGGAATCAATAACACTCCTGACATCACAGCGAAAAATGTAACCCTCTCTGGTGCGGGCACGGAATTCACGCTCGTGACGCCCGCGGGTGAAGTCGGTGTGAAGGCAAAACTGCGTGGCAAATTCAATCTCTATAATATGCTCAGTGCCGCAGCCGGAGCTTCCGCCCTGGGCATATCTCTGGAAGAAATAAAAGCGGGCATAGAACGAGATATTGTCGTTGCGGGGAGATTCCAACCGGTTGAGCGCGGGCAGGATTTTGCCGTAATCATTGACTACGCCCACACACCCGATGGGCTTGTGAAAGTGCTCAATGCCGCTCGCGCAATGAATCCAGAACGCCTCGTCACCGTCTTCGGGTGCGGAGGAGACCGCGACCGCTCCAAGCGACCCAAAATGGCAGTCATAGTTGAGGAACTAAGCGACCTCTTTATCATCACAGACGATAATCCCCGAACAGAAGACCCCGAACAAATAGCCGAAGATATTCTCGCCGGTATCAAAAACGAGACAAGTGGAAATTATGAAGTCATCCACGACCGCCGTGAGGCGATTCAGCACGCCATTGACATCGCCCGTTCTGGAGACCTCATCCTCATTGCTGGCAAGGGGCACGAGAGCACACAAACCCTGAAAGACACAACCATCCATTTCAACGACTACGAAGTGGCAGACGAAATTCTCATCGAGAAAATGGGAGAATGACCATTTCTGAATTTTGGGGGAAGCTAACCGAATGGGAATTCTGAATGACTGCCGCCGAGGGAATTGCGCAAATTTCGCACCCCACGGCGGATTTCTAATTTCAGACTTTTCATAGACTGAATCATTGAGACCTTGAAGCACTTCTCGAAATCCTCGCACTCGTAGCACTTGCGACGTTCCGCCTCATCTGCCACGTGGTCTTCAAAGAAAAACCCGAAATTCACACCAAAGCATTCCTTCATAACCGGCACCTCAAGATATTACTTTCTGAACAAGCAATTCACCAGAGGTGAATTGAGTCTCAGCTATTTCCCTGCGTAAAAAGTCGAAAGTAGTGCATAGTTTAATTTCCTCCTGGCGTCAACACGGAATGAAGAATTGGGGGCAATTCTGCGAACGAATTCAATAGGGGAGAAGAGACGGCGACTTAGGATTCATACTATTTTCACACGTCAATAGAAGGTAATGCACTCCTTTTTGGCTTGCCTTTTCGCAACGGCGATTGGATAAGCAGGGGATTCTTTTGCTGGAATAATCTCCGATGGATTTGTGGAAAAGTGCGCTTTTGGGTCTTGTGCAGGGATTGACTGAATTTCTGCCGGTCAGTTCCTCCGGACACCTGGTATTGATTAAACATTACCTGAACTACGACGCAGAGGGGAATCTCCCGTTTATGGTGGTGCTCCACGCAGGGACCCTTCTTGCTACGCTCATAGTTTACCGTCGCATAGTCGGGGATTTGTTGCGATACCTTTTTGCCGGGGCACCCGGGCGCTGGAGGAAAGAGGGTTTTCGCACGGCAGCCTGGACAGATGAACGTGGACGCCTCATCTCTCTCATTATTCTGGGTTGCATACCAACAGCCATTATCGGATTCTTTTTCAAAGATACATTTGAGGGACTTTTCGGTAATGTGCCGGCAACGTCCGGGGCGCTTGTAATTACGGGCATACTTCTTTACTCAACAAGGATTATACCGCAGAGACAGCGTGGAGTGAGACGAAACGGTGTGGGCGCGGCGCTCCTCATCGGGACGGTGCAGGGGCTTGCCATAACGCCGGGGATTTCACGTTCAGGCTCAACAATCTCGGCGGGGATGTGGGCTGGGTTGAACAGACGCGTCGCAGCGGATTATTCGTTCCTTCTATCAATGCCTGCGATATTCGGGGCGATGCTTCTCACACTAAAAGATGTTTCGTCATTACCAAGGGGTGAAATATCGGCGCTGGCAATAGGTTTTGTGGTATCCCTCGGAAGTGGATATATAGCGTTGAGGCTACTTTTGCGGTTTATCCGGCATGGTAAGTTTCACATCTTTGCGTGGTATTGCTGGGCGGTAGCGGCTACTGCGATATTGGGAAGTGCCTTTTGAGTGCAATGGATACTCGCCAAGAAATTGATTTTTTTTGTTTACAGCAGGGGTTTCAGGGGGATAATTTCACTAAAATGTTTGCTGAGTTTTAAGGCGGTTTTTTCCCTTATCGGAGGTAAATGGCTTTTATGACTTTTGAATTCTTGAACAAGTGGTTCTCAATGGACATAGGCATTGACCTCGGGACGGCAACAACGCTGGTCTATGTCAAGGGAGAAGGGATAGTTTTGGCGGAGCCATCGGTTGTGGCGATTGAACGCGCAACACACGAGGTTCTGGCAGTAGGCGCAGAGGCAAAGCGGATGCTGGGGCGCACACCGGGTAACATTGTTGCCATCCGTCCGATGAAGGACGGTGTGATTGCCGATTTTGAGGTTGTCCAGGAGATGCTTCGCGCCTTTATAAAAAAGGTCAAAAACAGGCGAAGGGGTATTTTGCATCCACGCCTGCGCATAGTCATAAGCGTCCCCTCGGGCATAACGGAGGTAGAGAAGCGCGCCGTGCGTGAATCAGCCCAGCAGGCAGGCGCCTGGAAGGTATATATGATAGAAGAACCAATGGCTGCCGCTATCGGAGCAGGTATGCCGGTGACCGAACCTTCAGGAAGTATGGTGATAGATATAGGCGGCGGGACAACTGAGGTCGCCATTATATCGCTGGGGGGAATAGTGGTTTCGCGCTCCGTGCGCGTGGCTGGCGATGAGATGGATATGGCAATCGCCCAGCATATCAAGCGCAAATATAACCTTATGATTGGTGAGCGCACCGCTGAAGATATAAAGATAAAGATTGGCTCGGCGGACGTTTTGCCGGAGGAAAAAACCCTTGTCATAAAAGGGAGAGACCTCGTGGCAGGTTTGCCCCGCAGCATCGAGATAAATTCGGAGGAAATCCGCGAGGCACTCAGTGAGCCGATAAGCGCAATCGTGAATGCAGTGAAAGCTACCCTGGAGAAGGCTCCCCCTGAACTCGCTGCCGATATCGTTGATGCGGGAATTACAATGATCGGAGGCGCCTCCCAACTTCGCGGGATGGATTCATTGATTTCTGCCGAGACCAACCTGACGGCACGCTTAAGCGATAATCCCGAAACCGCCGTTGTCCTCGGCACTGGCAAGACACTCGATTCCATCGAGATACTCGCCCGCTACGAGGGCGTCCGGCATTGACCTCCGCCTGGTTCCCTTCCACTCCATTGGATTTGTGATTGAGGTAACAGTCATCCCACCGATGGCGCGCCTTCGGCCCACCGATGGTGCGCCTTCGGCATAAGCCGGTTTGCCACTTGATGGCTATTCCGAAAATTTATTTACCACCAAGACACCAAGCATACAAAGGGAAAGAAAAATCATCTCCGTGTTCTCCGTAGTAAGGTAACGCATTTTTCATCCCCAAAAATGTGTTAACGCCTCGCATTGAACGTCAGTGTTATATCTTTTCTGATGAAGGAATTGCGACATACACACAATGACCTCGGGCGCATCTTTGCAAAGCTACCAAATCAATCAGGGCTTTTCACTACACCATC